>CAYFLU010000104.1:0-11769 GCA_964343975.1 uncultured Solibacteraceae bacterium | reverse complement strand
GCGCCGCGGCGCAGGGGGCGACCGGACGCACGGCGACCGATGAATTCGTGCAGGACTTCGTCGGCGACGTCATGCCGTACATCGAGAAGAACTATCGCGTGGAGACCGATCGCAACAAGACGGCGATCGCCGGTCTGTCGATGGGCGGCAACCAAACGCTGCAGGTCGGCATCCCGCATCTCGAGCGCTTCGGCTACATCGGCGTCTTCAGTTCCGGTTTGCTCGGCGCGTTTCCGGGCCTCGGTGGCCCCGGGCGTGGGGCCACGCCACCGGCGGCGCCCACCGCTCCGGCGGCTCCGCAGCCGGCGCCGGCCGCCGCGGCACCCGCCGCGCCGCCCGTGCTGACGGCCGCCGAGTGGGAGAAACAGTACGCGTCCATCCTCGACAACCCCGGCCTCAAGAAGGGTCTGAAAGTGTTCTGGTTCGCCACGGGGAAAGACGACGGCCTGATCACGACGACCAATGCGACGGTCGACCTGTTCAAGAAGCACGGCTTCAGCCCGTCCATGAAGGAATCCGCGGGCGGGCATACCTGGATCAACTGGCGCGACTACCTCAACGAGTTCGCGCCCCTGCTGTTTCGCTGAGCCTGGCCGCGCGGCCTCGCCGCGCGCGGGAGAGGTGACGAGTTGCGAGTGAACGACGGAATCTACATTGGGACGGACGGCGGCGCCACGACGACGAAGATCGGCGCGGTCTGGGCGGATGGCACCACGGTGTCGACCGAGCTTCTCCAGCGCCCGACCGGCTCGGAGCACGGTCCGCTCGCGGTGATGCAGGGCTGGGCCGACGCGGTGAGCGAATTTCTCGCTGCGCACGGGCTCACGTGGGATCAGGTGAAAGGGGTGGGCGCGGCTATGCCGGGCCCACAGCGGCGCTACGGCGTGCTCGAGCGCGGCCCGAACCTGCCGGAGAGCTTCGCCGGATTCGATGTTCTGAGCGCCTATAGCGCCGCCCTGGTCGCCAAGGCCGGCCGCGTCGTGCCGCTCGTCGTCGGCAACGACGGCAACATGGGCGGCGTGGCGGAAGCCATGCGCGTGCGCGGCGACGGTACCGGCACGGTCGTGATGCTCGCGCCCGGGTCCGGGCTGGGATGCGCCTATGTGGATCGGCGCGGCCTGCCGCTCGACGGCGACACGCTGGCGGGCATGGAAGCCGCGCACATGCCGGCGCCGCTCCATCTGCTCGACGTGAAGGCGTACCCGTGTGGCTGCGGCCGCACATGGGGCTGTGTCGAGGTCTACACCTCGCTGTCAGGCCTGCCGTATCTCCTGGAAGACCGCATCACGCGCTATCCGGATCACGCGCTCGCGCAGTCGACGAAGTCGTCGAAGGAGAAGGCGCTCGCGCTGCGCGGCCTCGCCCAGGCCGGTGACGCGCTCGCATTGGAGCTCTTCGATCTTCAGGCGCGCGCGATGGGGCTGCACGTCGCCAATCTGGCGATGGCGCTCGATCCGCAGTTTGTCGTGATTGGCGGCGGCCTCATGGATCCCGAGGCGACGACCGAGACCTTCCGCACGCGCTACTTGCGGATTCTGTGGGAAAGCGCAGAGCCGTATCTCTGGCCCGCGCAGCGGGAGCGCCTGCGTGTGGTGCCTGCCGCACTCGGCGACCTGTCACAGGCGATCGGCGCCGCACTCGTGGCGCTGCATTCTCGCGCACAGTGATCGCGCGCGAGCGCCGCTAGGCTGAACCGTCAGCGCCGCCGGTAGCAGTACATCGTGTCGCCGTTCCGCTGGCGATCGAAGAACACCGACGAGGTGAGCACGGCCGACGGTTCGAATGGCGCCGCCGCCGTCATCGCGTAGTTGGTCAGAAAGTACCCGCCCGGGCGCAGCATCTTCGCCACATTGGTCAGCGCCAGCGCCTGTTCAAAGCTGTCGTAGTACACGAGGATGTTCGTCGCCACGATCACGTCGAAACGCTCCGCGTCCGGCAACGCGTCGAGATGCTCGAGGATGATGTCGAGATCCTGCGGCGTCATCGCGCGTGTGACCTCGGGGCGGACGCCGAGCGCGCGAATCCGCACGGGCCCCGCCACGGCTGGCGGCGGAATCGGCGCGATCTCGGCGCCGATCCGGTCGCCGAAGCGCTGCCAGTACGCGACGAGATCGGGATGCGACTGGCGCTGCGGCACATCCTGCGGCAGCGGCAACTGCAGGGCGTAACTCTCGCCGCTCTCAGCGCGGCGTCGCGCCGCGTCCAGATGGCCGTTGATCCGCGGGCTGAGGTCGAGCGTCGTCATGCTCAGTTCCGTCGGCTTCGCCAAGCCGAGACGCAGCAACGAATCCACGAACGCGAACGGCTGGATCGTCTGGAGCGGATAGAAGTCGTACCCTTCGGCCTTGTCGGTGAAATCGAGGCCGGGGCCGACGATGGCGACGCGCCGCACGCTGCTTGGCGCGAGCGCGCCCTTCGACGCCATGACCTCGAGCGCCTTATCGAGCGCGAAGTCGGCGGCGAGTCGCGTATCGGAAGACAGCCCGCGGTCGCGATAGATCGTGGCGTACGCGCTCGCGGCGCGCTGGCCACCGGGCTTCTGGGCGGATTCGGCTTCGCGACGATAGCGGGCGACTTCCGCGTTCACGCGTTCACGCGCCTTCACGAGATAGATGCGGGCCTGATCACTGCCTTCGTCGGTGGACGGATCGATGCCGCGGGCGATGAGCATTTTCCGCGCGAAGAGCAGACGTTCGTTCGCGCCCGGCGTGCGCATGCCGGCCACGAGGTCGTTCAGACGGCCGATCAGCAGGTCTTCCGCCGCGGCCGCGGACTTCAGTGACGCGATCTCCTGATCGGTCGCACGCGGCCGCGTCGTGAACGTGGTGCCGTAGAGCCAGAAGTTGACGACGGAGTCTTCGTCACCTTGGGCGAGACGCGCGCGAATGTCGGCGTCGTGGCGCGCGACCCAGCCGGGCCACGCGGCTTCCTGATCGGCCGGCGTCTTGCCGCGCAACGCATCCGGGAGCAGATCGCGATGGGCCTCGAGTGCCGGCTTGGCGTCTGAATAGGCCAGAAAGGTCTTCCGCACGGCGGGCACCGCGGCGGCCGCCGGCTGCGGTGCTGCGGGGCGCGGGCGGGGTGCCGCCCGCGCCCCGCAGCATCCAGACGGCCGCGCCGGCCATCGCCACCGCCGCGGCGATCAGGAGGGGCTTCCGCACGGTTAGTCGGTCACCTTCGTCCACACGCCACCGGCGCGCGAACTCGCGAGGATGGCGTCAACGAGCGCATTCGCGCGGAAGCCGTCTTCGAACGTCGCGAACGCGCCCGGCAACGGGTCGGTCGGCTTCTTGCCGGCGGCGATGGTGCCGTAGATGTCCTGCATCACGTTGCGGAACGCATCCGCCCAACCTTCCTGATGCCCGCCCGGCAGATGCGCGTAGCCACGCACGCCGTCGAGGAGCAGGCCGGGATCTTTCGGCAGCACTTCACTCGCCGGTTCGCGTCGGCCGATCCACAGTTCGTTCTGCTGCTCCTGTCGCCACTTGAGCGACGCGGAGGCGCCGCACACTTCGAACACGAGATCGTTCTTGTGGCCCGCGCACACCTGTCCGACGCTGAAAGCGCCCTTCGCGCCGTTGTCGAAGCGCACCAGCACCGACGCCAGGTCCTCGACGGTGATGTCGACGAGTTCCACCGTTTCACCGACCGAGCCGTCCGCGAAGGCTTCACGCCGGCCCGTCGGCCGCTTGCGCTTCTGGATCACGGTCGTCAGATCGCCCAGCACGTGCGTAATGCGGAGCCCGGTCACGTGCTGCACGAGGTCCAACCAGTGCGAGCCGATATCGCCGAGGGCCGACGACTCGCCGCCCTTGTCGGGTTCCAGACGCCACGAGTAGTCGGTGTCCTTCAGCAGCCAATCCTGCAGGTAGTAGCCATGGACGAAGTGGGGACGGCCGATGTGTCCGGCGGCAATCGCCTGACGCGCCTGCTGCACGAGCGGGTTGCCGCGGTAGCCGAACGTCACCGCATGGAACACGCCGGCCTTGAGGGCCTGATCGCGCAGGCGCCGGGCTTGATCGCCCGACAGCGCCAGTGGCTTGTCGGACACGACGTGTTTGCCGCTGGCGATGATGGCCGCATTGACCTCGTAGTGCAGGAAGTTCGGCGTGGCGTTGTGCACCACCTGAATCGACGGGTCGGCCAGCAGCGCCGCGTAGCTGCCGTACGATTTCGGGATGTGCAACGCGGCGGCCTTGTCTTTGGCCAACCCCTCGTTCACATCGGCCAAGGCGACGACGTCGACGAAACCCAGCCGGCGCACCGCGTCAACGTGATGGGGTCCGATGAAGCCGGCCCCGATGATTCCCATCCCAATCTTCGCCACGTGTCCCTCGCTTTGTCTGACGCGGAGGATTCTATGGTGAAACCGGGAACGTCTCGCAAGGAACGATTGCCGGGGCCGCCCGACCTGTGACAGTGTGCGCTCAGGCTCGTGAGCCGCTCGATGCGCCCCCCAGATCTTGCTCTGATCGTGCCCTGCTACAACGAGGCCACGCGCCTCCAGCCTCACGCGTTTCTCGACTTCGTGGCCGCGCATCCGTCGGTGTGCCTGCTCATGGTGGACGATGGCTCGACCGATGAGACGGGGCGCATCCTGGCCGCACTGCAGGCGAGCGCACCGGACGCTATTACCGTGATCCGTCTGCCGTCGAATCAGGGGAAGGCGGAGGCGGTCCGGATCGGCATCCTCGAGGGCATCCGGCGGGAGGCTGCGCTCGTCGGGTTCTGGGATGCCGATTTGTCGACACCACTCACCGCCGTCGATGATTTTCTGGCGCTCGCGCGAACGCGGCCGGCGCTGGAGCTGCTCCTCGGATCACGCGTCATGTTGGTGGGCCGGGACGTTCTGCGATCGCCGTGGCGCCACTACCTCGGGCGCGTGTTTGCCACCGCGGTGTCGCAGGTGCTCGAGCTGCCGGTGTACGACACCCAGTGTGGCGCCAAGATCTTCCGCGTGAACGCGACGACCACGGGGCTGTTCGCGCGGCCGTTCCGCAGCCGTTGGATCTTCGACGTCGAGATCCTCGCGCGCTATCTCGATCACCCTCGCCGCGCGGAGGATCCCGCGCCCGCCGCCTTGATCTACGAGGTGGTCATGCCGGTGTGGCACAACCGCCCGGGCACCAAGCTGCGGTGGGTGGAGTTTCTGCGCGCGATGGTCGATCTGCTGGGTATCTGGCGCGACCGGCGGCGGGTCGTCCGCCACGTGTAGCCATGGTGCTCCTTCAGCACACCGCGATGGCCACCGTGTTCGAGATCCGGTGCGCGACGTCGAATGAAGCGCAGGCCCGGCAGGCGGCGCGCGCCGCGTTTGATCTCGTCGATCGACTCGAGCAGGAACTCAGCCGCTTCATCGACAACAGCGACATCTCGCGCATCAATCACTTGTCGGCGGGCGAATCCACCATCGTGGGGTACGACGCGATGCAGTGCCTGCAGTTGGCACGACTGCTTCATGAGGAAACGGGCGGAGCCTTCGACATCGCGCTCGGCACAGGATTCGCACACCTGGAGTTGTTCCCCGCGGAGTGCGCGGTGCTCGCGCACGCTGATCACGTCCGTCTCGATCTTGGTGCGATCGGCAAAGGCTACGCCGTGGATCGGATCGCGGATCTGCTCGAAGAGTGGGAGGTCGATCAGGCGCTCATCGATGCCGGGCTCAGCTCTGTGCTGGCGCTGGAGCCACCAACGGGGCGAGCGGCGTGGCCGCTGACGTTGAGTGAACCCGGCGACACCGGCGTCGTGCTGGCGCGCCTCGAGGCGCGACAGCGCGCGCTCGGCGCGTCGGGCATTCAGAAACGCGACCACATCCTGAATCCGCACGATCAGACGCCGGTGCGCGCCCGGTTGGCGTCATGGGTGTCGGCGCCGCGCGCGCTGCTGGCCGACATCAGCCGCCGCGCGGGCGTCGACGCGTCGCCGACGGCCGCCGCCGACGCGCTCTCGACGGCGTTCATGATCGCCGGCGCTGACGAAATCGACGCGTATTGCGCACAGCATCCCGGACTCGAGGCGTGGATTCTCGACGATGCGCTGCGGCACTTTTCCGCGATGCCGGATGAGGCGCGCGGGTAAGATCCGCCACACGAGATGTCGCCGCGTCGCGTGACCGCAGTCCTGTTCGCCATCGTCCTGATGGCAGCGGCCCTGCGCTTTCCAGGTCTCGGTCGGCGTCCCATGCACACCGACGAGTCGGTGCATGCGGCCAAGATGGGGGCGCTCGTCGAGCACGGCCGCTATGCGTACGACCCGGTGGAGTACCACGGTCCCACCTTGAATTACCTCACGCTGCTGCCCGCACGCGTACTGGGCATGGCCCGCTACGTCGACCTCGACGAGCGAACGCTGCGCAGCGTGCCGGCCACGATGGGCGTGCTGGAAGTCGCGGCCGCCGCGTTGCTCATTCCGCTCATCGGCGCACCGGCGGCCCTCGTTGCCGCCTTGCTCACCGCGCTGTCGCCCGCGACGGTGTTCTACAGCCGGTACTACATTCAGGAGACGTTGCTCGTCTTCTTCAGCTTCGGCGCGCTGATCTCGATGTGTCGGTATCTCTCGACCCCACGCGTGCGGTGGGCGACGGGCGCTGGCGTCTTCATCGGGTTGATGCACGCGACCAAAGAGACGTTTGTCATCGCGCTCGCGTCGCTCGTCGCCTCGTTCGTGCTGGTGCTCGCGCTCGACCGATGGCGTCCCGACCGTGACACGATGGCGCCGCCTCTGCGGTGGCGCTGGGGGCATGCGATGGCGGCGGTGCTCGCGGCCGTCACGGTGTCGGTGTCCTTCTTCTCGTCGTTCTTCACGCATCCACGTGGCGTCATCGACTCGGTCGCGACCTTCACGACCTACGTGGGGCGGGCGAGCGCCACATCCGGGCACACTCACGCGTGGCACTACTACTTTGACCTCCTGCTGTATTTCCGCGACGGTAGCGGTCCGGTGTGGACCGAAGGGCTCATTGTCGGCCTGGCGCTCGTCGGTGTGTTCGCGGGGCTGACGGGTACCCGCATCCCGGGCGTGGACCGGAGGATCCTGCGCTTTCTCTGCGCGTATGCCGTGTTGATGGTGATCGCCTATTCGGTGATTCCCTACAAAACGCCGTGGTGTCTCCTCGGCTTTCTGCACGGACTGATTCTGCTGGCGGGCATTGGCGCCGTGCGTGTCTTTCACGCCGTCGGTTCAACGCGTCTCAGGCAAGGGCTGGTGCTGGCGTGCGCCGGCGCCGCAGTGGTGCATCTCGGGTGGCAGGCGTGGGCCGGCAGTTTTCGCTACGAGGCGGATCCGCGCAACCCGTACGTGTACGCCCACACGGGCACCGACGTCTTCGTGATCGCGGCGCGTGTGGAGGCGCTCGCACACGCGCATCCACGGGGGGACGCGATGCCGATTCAGATCTTCAGCCGCGAAAATCTCTGGCCGCTGCCGTGGTATCTGCGTCGTTTCTCTGGCGTGCAGTGGTGGAATGGCGTCCCGGAGACGGGCGCGAACGCGCCGCTGATTCTCGTGACGCCCGACATGGAGGAGGCGCTCGCGCGACGGCTGTATGAGTTGCCGCCGCCGGGGCAGCGCGAGTTGTACGTGAACATCTTCGACCGCGAGATCGACCTGCGTCCGCAGGTGGAAGTCCGGGGCTACGCCGCCAAGGCGTTGTGGGACGACGCGCGGGAATTCATCCGGTAAAAAGAAATCGGGGGTGGCCCGTTGAGGGCCACCCCCGTGTCAGGTCTCGCGGAAGCGAGGACCGGTTCAGCGCATTAGAACGAGAACCGGAGCTGCGCCTGCATCGTGCGGGGCGCCTGATACGTCGTGGCCACGCCGAACCCGGCGTTCTTCGGCAGCGAGCGCGCGTCGATCAGGTTGCCGTTCGCGTCGTAGGGCAGGTTCGTCTGCGTGCCCACGATCGGGCTCGTCAGCTGCATCGTGGTGTTGCGGCCCGTCACGATCGCCTGGTTGGGCGCGTTGAAGATATCGAGACGGAACTGCAGATTGCGGTTGCCGCCCATCTTGATGTTGCGCACCAACGAGAGGTCCAACTGGCTCTGGAAGCAGCCACGCAGGTAATCGGCGCCAGATTCGAGGCCGACGCTACCGACCGCCGGACCCGAGAAGGCCGACGTGTTGAACTGGGCATACGGGTTGCTGCTGCAGCCCGAGCCCGTGTTGCCCAGGATGTTGACGCGTCCCGCGTAGTCCGGGGAGCCCGTGATGTTCTGGTTGCCGTTGCCGGTCGCGCCGCCCTGATAGGACACGCCGATCGTGTAGGCCGTGCCGCTCGTGCCGGTCCAGACACCCGAGATCTGCCAGTCGTTGAGGATGTAGCCCAGGATCTTCGACGTCGTGCCGCCCGCGTTGATGTTCGGCGGCGCCCACGTGAAGCTCGCCTTCATCGTGTGACGCGTCGGGACGAAGTTGCCGAGGAGTTCATCGGCCTGCGCCTGATCGGCGCGCTCCGTGTAGGTGCCGTCCGCGTTGTGCTGCAGACGCGCGGTCGTGCTGCCCTTCTGGGCGAGGACGATCGTGTCGTTCGCCAGGAAGGAGAAGCCGTTGGCGAACCGGCGGTTCACCGAGAGCGCCAGGATGTGCGTCGTGACCCAGCCACGCGAGTTGTTCTGCGTGATGGTGCTGAAGCCGCGGAAGGCACGCATCTGGTCGGCGGCGACGGCGGCAGCGCCGGGCGTCGTGCTCGAGAGCGTGGTGTCCTGGTTCTTCGTCGCATACGCCGCGCCGAAGTCCACGCCGTTGATGTTCACGGCTTCCACGAGGTTGTAGCCGTGCTGGCCGGTGTAGGTGACGTCGAGGACGGTCGACCAGGGCAGCGTCATCTGCGTGCCGAGGTTCCACTGCCACGTCGAGGGCAACCCACTGTCGTACTCGAAGACCGACAGTGACGGCGGCGCTTCGGTGGTCAGGCCCGTGGCCATCGACTGGAGCGTCGAGTACCGCACCGTGAGGTTGCGGATCGTCGGCGGGTTCTGCACCTGCGGGTAGATCGAGTTACCCGACGGGCGATCGAAGAACAACCCCGCGCCGCCGCGGACGACGACCTTCTGCTGACCGGTGACGTCGTAGGCGAAGCCGAAGCGCGGCGCCACGCGCAGCGCCGGCCACACATACGTGGTCGAGGCGATGCCCTGACCCGAGAGGAACAGGCCGTTCAGCGTGTTGCCGGAGTTCGGCACGAGCGTGCCGATCGCGAGCGCCGTGTTCGGTCCGAGCAGCGTGTTGGTGCGCGGGTCGAGGGCCTGCCGGTTGTTGCCCGTGCAGGGCAGTGCCGCGCAGCCGGCCAGATACAGCACCGGGGCGGAGCTGGCGACCCACTTCTCGGGCAGGAAGTTCGAGGCCTGCCCCTGCTTGTCGTACTGCGGCTGCTGATGGACGAAGCGGAGGCCGTAGTCGAGCGTCAGTTTGTTCGAGACCTTCCAGTTGTCCTGGATGTAGCCTTCGCGGTTCGTGTAGACGTAGGTGCCCTCGACGTACTTCGACAGCTGGTTGTACGAGGAGAAGACGCCCAGTGCCGCGTTGGCGTAGCCGAAGCCCGTGTCGAGCGGGTTGCTGGTGTCATTGGCGAACGTGATCGTGCCCGCCCAACCCTGCCGCTGCTGCGACTTGTTGCTGTAGGTGTTGTAGAACCCGGCCTTGATGTTGTGCTGGCCGGTCACCTTCGTGATGCTGATCGACACGTCCTGGGTGCGGTTGATGTTGAGGTACCCCGGGAACGGCATGTTGGGCGGCGCGTTCGCGATGCGCGAGCCCCACGCGAAGTTCGGGAGCATCGAGATGCGCGTGCCGTCCCAGATCGCCGGATTGACGCCATTCAGCGCCTCGTAGGCGAAGTAGCTCGGATCGATCACGCCGGCGTTCGGGAACAGCATCGGCAGGCCCTTCAGGCCCGCGTTGTTGAGGTTGGCGATGTCGTTGGTCGGGAACGCGGCGCGGCAGAACGTCGGGCCGGTGTTGGCCTGCGCGAGTGCGCAACCGGTCAGGGAGTTCTGCGCCAGCCCGTAGGTGGCTTCCATGAACATCGAATCGGTGATCGTGTAGTTGACCGTCGTCGAGAGCGTGCGCACGAACGGGTTGTACTGGCGCGTGTCGTTCCAGCCGGGGATCGTGCCGAGGATCGGCTGATCCTTCTGCGACCACCCCGAGTACCGGGCCGTCAGGCGGAGTTTCTGCGTCGCCGAGTAGTCGAGGCGGATCGAGGGCTGATTCGCCGTCTGCTTTTCCTCGGGGCGCGTGATCTCGTAGTTGTACGGCAGGCCGGCGCCACTGATGTTCGGCAGCGGGTACGCCTTCAGGATGTTCAGGCCCAGACCGTAGAGACGATCGGCCGGGATCTGACCGAGCACGCCGCCCGCCTTGAAGCACGCGGTGGTGTTGGTCGCCGAGCACGTGCCGCTGAGGAGCGGGTCCTTGATATACGGGAAGAGCGCGCCGTTGTTGTCGTAGGAGTTCGAGAAGTCGCCTGCGCGTTCGGCCAGCGTCGGGAAGCGGAAGCGCTGCACGTCGTTGCCAGCGGTACGCGGCGAGTATTCATGCGCGTAGAAGAAGAACAGCTTGTTGTTGCCGCCGGGCTTGCCGATCGGACCACCGATCGAGTAGCCCATGTCCTTCTCGTTCACCGTCGTCTTCGGGTCGCCGTTGAGGATGTTGGTCTTGCTGTTCGCGTTCCAATCCGAGTTGCGCATGACGCCGTAGAGCGAGCCGCGCAGCTTGTTCGTGCCGGACTTGGTGATGGCCGACACCTGAATGCCGCTCGAGCGGCCGTACTCGGCCTGATACCCCGACACGAGCACCTTCACTTCCGCGATCGACTCGACGTTCACCTGGAGCAGCGGGGAGTTGCTGCCGGTGTCCATCGTCGAGACGCCGTCCATCATGACGTTGTTGCTGCTGCCGCCCGTGGAGGCGCGGTCACCGACGCGGCTCGGCTGCGCCGCGGTCGTGACGCCCGGGGCGAGTGCGGCCAGCTGCGTGAAGCTGCGGTTGGAAATCGGCAGGTTCTCGACCGACTGCGTCGTGACGGCAAAGGACCGCTCGCCGCTCTGCGACTGCACGAGCGGGGTTTCCGCCGTGACCGTCACCGCGTCGGTGAGCGCGCCGAGTTCAATCGTGATCGAGCCGAGACCGATACGGTCACCGGCGCTGACGGCGATGCCCTTGCGATTGAGCGTCTTGAAGCCGTCCATCGTCACGCGCAGCGTGTACGTGCCGGTCGGCACGTTCGTCAGCACGAAATCGCCCTTCGTGTTGCTGACGGCCGGCGACAACGTCGTGCCGCGGCTTTCATCAACGAGGACGACGGTGACACCGGGCATGATGCCGCCCTGTTGGTCTTTCACGGTACCGGTGACGGTGCCCGTGACCAACTGAGCCGCGGCCGGTACGGCCATGACGGCCCATACAACTACTGCGCACACAAGTCTTACTACTGTCCGGATATTCATCAGGCCTCCCCTTGAACCATGCGTGGTCGGAATGGAAGGGGACAACCCTGCCGTCCGAGTGCGCTTGGGTGCAAACGTCCGATCGGCGCGTTACCGTGCCGATACGGTTACTCCTCCAGTCCTTTAACTTTCAATGCGAGACCATACTCGAAATCGCGAAACGGCAACAGCTATTTGTCAAGAACATTGACCTTGTTCGGTTCTTCGGTGTGACCCGGTTGCCGGGTTTCCGCCAGTTTTACGGGGCAGCCAATTTCCTGAAAAAAGTGGGCTGAGGCTCTGCGAGACGCGCGCATAATCCGCGGTGTGAGGCGATCTCCGGCCG
>CAYFLU010000103.1:0-11959 GCA_964343975.1 uncultured Solibacteraceae bacterium | reverse complement strand
CGCGGGAAGTCCGCATACGCCGTGTTCGCCGCCAGCACGAGGATCGCCATCGTCCCCGCCTGAATGAAGTAGTAGGGGATCCCGCGGCCGCCAAACGTGCCGCGTGCGAGTTGCGAGAGCACGGTCTCGCCATCGCTCGGCGTCACGCCGTACGCCTGCGCGAGAAACGTGATGCCGAGGAACATCGTGACGGCGAGCACCGCCATCGTCACCATCGTCCCCGCGGCGTTTTTCGATTCCGGCGGCCGGAACGCGGGCACGCCGTTCGACACGGCTTCCACGCCGGTCATGGCCGTGCAGCCGTTCGAGAACGCAGTGAGCAACAGGAAGAGCGTGAGCGTCCGATGGCCGGTGGCGACCGGCTCTGCTACCGTCACCGGCGCGACGGTGCCCGTGATGACATGCCAGGCGCCGGCCGCGAGCATCGCGAGCGTGCCGCCGATGAAGAGATACGTCGGAATCGAGAAGAGCTGGCCCGACTCGCGCAGGCCGCGCAGGTTGCCGATCATGAGCAGCAACACGAAGCCGAGACTGAGATGCACGGGGTTCACGTGCCACTGCGGAAAGGCCGATGTGAGTGCGGCGACGCCGGCCGCGATGCTCACGGAAACGGTAAGGACGTAGTCGATCAGCAGTGCCGCGGCGGCGATGAGGCTGGCGGATTCGCCGATGTTCTCGCGCGCCACGATGTAGGCGCCGCCGCCGCTCGGGTACGCGTGAATCGTCTGCCGATACGACAGCGCCACGATCGCGAGGATGATCGCGATGGCAATCGCGATCGGCACCGAGAGCGTGAGCGCCGCCGCGCCCGCCATGAGCAGCACACGCAGGATCTCTTCCGTGGCGTAGGCGACCGACGACAGCGCGTCGGACGACAGCACGGCAAGACCGGTGACGCGGGAAAACCGTTCGTGATGGGCGAGGTGGGACGGGATGGGACGACCGACAAACAGCCGCTTCAGTACAGCGGATGTACTCTCTGCAGACACGACGCTTCCAATCTGCCGACGAGGTTAGCTGGCGGGCTCGAGCCTGGAAGTGCTCTAGGACCTCCGCGCATTTGCGCGTGGGTCACATTCGCCCCGTGAAGCCGGCGTGGCTTCGGTGGGTCCCCCGTACGCCGTTCGTGTGGAACGGCTGATTTGGCTGTCTTGAAATTACGCGCTCGCGGGCGGGTGTGTCAAACCGACGGCGCGGGATCCGCGGCGGCGCCGCCGGTCTTGAAGAGCGCTTCCGTCTCTTTGTTGAAGAGCACCCAGAGGCCGTAGACCCCGAAGATCGTGCCGAGCGGTACGCTGAAGAGACTGAAGCCGCAGCAGATGATGCCGACGATGCGCGCCCAGCTCTGGAATTTCAGGACGCCGATGCCGCAGATGATCTGCGCCGCGCCGATCACGCCGAAGAAGATGCCGGCGGCGATGCCCGCCAGGCCGAGCACGAGACTGCCGGCGGCCGAGTCCGGATCGCCGTTGTGGTTGGCCACGTTGCTGAGCAGGCCGAGGATCATGCTGCCCCCCAACGCAAACAACAGGGCAACGACGCCGAAAATGATCTGCAACACGCCCAGCACTTTCACGTGAGTCCGCATGTGATACCTCGGAGTTGTTCGACTTCTGTTTCTATTCGTCGTCGTCGCCGCCCTTGCTCGAGGCGATGTCGTCGAAGTCGTTCAGCGGGGTGTTGTCCTCATCGACGTCGTACATCGAGTCCATCCGGCCCGAGAAACGCTCCTTGATGGGCCCCTTGGGGCCGCGTTCCTTGTTTTCCCAGCGCTTTTCGCTGCCGGCGCTTTTCTTCTTCGGCGGACCGAAGTTTCGCGCGCGATCCGGTGGGGGCCCCGGGGGGCCGAAACCGCCGCCACGAGGACCACCAAAGCCACCACCCGGCCGCGGACCACCAAACCCGCCCCCGGGACGCGGACCACCAAACCCACCACCGCCTGGACGCGGGCCGCCAAAGCCCCCGCCACCCGGCCGCGGACCACCCGGACCACGCTCTTCGCGCGGCCGCGCTTCGCTCACTGACAGGCTACGACCCATGAACGGCTGCTGATTGAACTTCGCAACGGCAGCTTCGGCCAGGGGGCGATCGAGGTATTCCACGAACGCGAATCCGCGAGGACGACCGGTCTCACGGTCCACCGGAATAACGACCTGGGACGGATCACCCACGGTCGCGAAATGCGAGCGTAGATCCGCCTCAGTGGCCCCGTAGGGCATGTTGCCAACGAACAGACGAACGGCCACGGACAATGTCCTCAGTAGGTTGTGGAGTTGGAAGCGATACCGAACACGGTGAACACGAGCAGGGGTCTATGGGGGAAGGGGCGGTGTTATTAGTCCGGAGGATAGCACAAATCCCACTGTAGTAACATCGGCGGATTGACCAGGTTGCTGAGGGGCTCGCTGTAGGCACTATGTCCGAACTCGTCATCCGCGGGGCCCGCACTCATAACTTGAAGGGCGTCGATCTGACGCTCCCCGAGCGCCGGCTGATTGTCTTCACGGGCGTCAGCGGGTCCGGGAAGTCTTCCCTGGCGTTCGACACCATCTACGCCGAAGGGCAGCGGCGGTATGTCGAGTCGCTGTCGGCGTATGCCCGCCAGTTCCTCGAGCGCATGGAAAAGCCCGACGTCGACGCCATCGAAGGCATCGCGCCGGCCATCGCCATCCGCCAGAAGAACAGCATCCGAAACCCCAGATCCACCGTCGGCACGACCACCGAGATTCACGACTATCTGCGCCTCCTCTGGGCGCGCGTCGGCCGCACCATCTGTCGTCAGTGCGGCAAAGAAGTGGAGCGGGAGTCGCCCGAGATCGTCACGGGCACCTTGCTGGAATTGCCCACGGGCACACGGCTCATGATCGGCTTCGATCTGCCGGTGATGACCACGCCGTTGCCGGCGCACACCCGCAACGCGGAGGAAGACGAATCCGAGGAGGCCGAGGACGTGCTCACGCCGGCCGCGCCGTCGGACGGCCTGCGCGACACGCTCGAGAATCTGCAGAAGCGGGGCTTCGGCCGCCTCTTCGTGCGCGGCGTCGCGATGCCGATCGACGAGGCCATCGCGGCGATCGAGACGCTCTGCGGTGCGACGTCGCTCTCCGTGATCGTGGACCGCCTCCGCGCCGAGCCCGAGACCCGCGCGCGCCTCACCGACTCGATCGAGACGGCGTTTCACGAAGGCGACGGCGCGTGCTTCGCGCTCGAGGTTGATGATACGGGCGCCGTCATGCGCACGCACCGGTTCAGCGAGCGATTCGAATGCCGCACCTGCGGCATCGCGTACGAGATTCCGCAGCCGCGCCTGTTTTCGTTCAACAACCCCTTCGGCGCCTGCCCGTCGTGCCACGGCTTCGGCAACACGATCGAGCTCGACATGAACCTCGTCGTTCCCGATCCCGACCTGTCGATCAACGCCGGCGCGATCGAGCCGTGGACCAAGCCGCACTACCGGTCGCTCGTCGCCGAGCTCAAGAAGGTCGCGAAGGCCGCATCGGCCGCGGGACGTCCGTCGGTGCGGCTGGATACGCCGTGGTCGCAGTTGACCGACGAGGAGCGACGCCTCGCGAAAGAGGGCTTCGAGGACTACGAAGGCATCGACGGCTTCTTCCGGTGGCTCGAGCGCAAGAAGTACAAGGTGCACGTGCGCGTGTTCCTGAGCCGGTATCGCGGGTATCTCACATGCCGCGAGTGCGGCGGCACGCGGTTGCGGCGCGAAGCGCGCGATGTGCGCGTGGGCGACGAGACGATCGACGCGGTGTGCGCGCTTACGGTGAAGCACGCGGTGGCGTTCTTCGATGGCCTCGCGTTGTCGGAGAAGGATGCGGCGGTGGCCGACAAGATCCTGCGCGAGATCCGCCGGCGTCTCGGCTTTCTCACCGACGTCGGCCTCGACTACCTCACGCTCGATCGCCTGTCGTCGACGCTGTCGGGCGGCGAGTCGCAGCGCATCAATCTGGCGACCTCACTCGGCTCGGCGCTCGTCGACACGTTGTATGTCCTCGACGAGCCGTCGATCGGTCTGCATCCGCGCGACAACGAGCGGCTGATCGCGATCCTGCGGCAGCTCCGCGATCAGGGCAACACCGTGATCGTCGTCGAGCACGACGCCGACATGATCCGCGTGGCCGATCATGTGGTGGATCTCGGCCTCGGCGCGGGCGAGCACGGCGGCCGCATTCTGTTCAGCGGCACGCTCGACGAGCTGATGAAGGACACGCGCTCGCTCACCGCGCGGTATCTGCGCGACGACCTCGCGATTCCAACGCCGCAAGTGCGGCGGCGTCCGCTGCTGCAGAAGATCCGGCTCACGGGCGCGTCGGAGCACAACCTCAAGAACGTCGACATCGATATCCCGCTGGGCGTGCTCACGTGCGTCACGGGCGTGAGCGGTTCCGGCAAGAGCACGCTCGTGCACGACGTGATCTACGCGGCGCTGAAGCGCATCAAGGTGGGCCGCGGCGAGTGGGACAAGCCGGTCGGCGAGCATCGCTCGATCGAGGGCGCTGAATACGTCACCGACGTGGTGCTCGTGGACCAGCAGCCGATCGGGCGCACGCCGCGCTCGAACCCGGTCACCTATATGAAGGCGTTCGACCCGATCCGCGAGCTGTTCGCGGCCACGAAAGACGCGAAAGCGCGCGGCCTCACCGCGAGCGCGTTCTCGTTCAACGTGCCGGGCGGGCGCTGCGAAGCGTGCGAGGGCGAAGGCGTCGTGCGCGTCGAGATGCAGTTTCTCGCCGACGTGTTCGTGCCGTGCGACCAGTGCGACGGCAAGCGCTTCCGCTCGCAGGTCCTCGAAGTGAAGCTCAAGGGCCGCAACATCAATCAGGTGCTCGACCTCACGGTGCGCGAAGCGCTCACGTTCTTCTCGGGCGCACAGAAAGTTACGCGGCGGTTGCAGGTGCTCGATGAGATCGGGCTCGGGTATTTGCGGCTGGGGCAGTCGGCCACGACGCTGTCGGGCGGCGAGGCACAGCGCATCAAGATCGCGTCGCACCTGGCGACCCAGGGCGGCGACCGGATGCTCTACATCCTCGACGAGCCGACGACCGGTCTGCACTTCGATGACATCGTCAAGTTGCTGGCTGCGTTCCGGAAGCTCCTGCACAACGGGCACAGCCTGCTCGTGATCGAGCACAACCTCGACGTGCTGAAGACGGCCGACTGGATCATTGACCTCGGTCCGGAAGGCGGCGAGGCCGGCGGGCTCCTGATCGGGGCGGGAACGCCCGAGCACATCGCCACGCTCGAGCAGTCCTACACGGGCCAGTACCTCAAGCGGGTGCTTGCGCAGGGCGCCGCGTATCACTACGCTGACAATGCATGACGCGTCGCGCGCTCCTCTCGACCGCCACCTTTGTCTTCACACTGATCACGTTCGCGCCTGCGGCGGCCCAGGACTGGGCGGCCGTGGTGGCGCAACTCGGCGACCGCAGTAGCGCGCGCAAGCTCGACGCACTGCGCCAGCTCAACGCGGCGGGGTACGGCTCCGCCACTGATGCGGTGGCCGCACTCGTCGGCGACGGCGACGACACCGTGCAGGTGGCGGCGATCGACACGCTGCTCACGTTCTTTCTGGCCGAGCCGGCCACCGAGCAGCGCGCGGGCGCGGGCACGCGCAGCCGCGCCCAGGTCGCCTTCGAGGCCGGTCCGCTGGTGCGTTCGGCGCGCACGGCGTCACCGGCCGTCATCGATCACCTCATCACCGCGACGGCCGACAGCCACGCGCGCGTGCGCTTCGATGCGCTGCACGCGCTCGGCGCCATCGCACTGCCACCGCTGAGCCCGGCCGACACGCGGCGGGTCGCAGCGGGGCTCGCGCATCGCGATCCGCTCGTGCGCACGGTGACGGCGCGCGTCCTCGGGCGCCTCCGCGCGGTCGATGCCGGCGACGCGCTGGTGATGGCGCTGAACGACGACAACGACCTCGTGCAGCAGTTCGCCTGCGAATCGCTCGGGCTGCTGCGCAACGACCGCGCCGTGCAGGCGCTCAGCGACCGTGTCACGTTCTACGGCCGCGGCCCGCTCGCCGACGCCGCGCTGCTCGCGCTCGCGCGCATTGCGCACCCCTCGTCACGCGATCGCCTGCGCGCGGCGCTGACATCACCGGATGCGGGCGCGCGCCGCGCCGGCGCGGAAGGCCTCGGTCGCCTGCGCGACCGCGCATCGCTCGACACGATCCGCAAACTGGCCTCGACCGATCCGTCGACCGACGTGCGCGTGGCGGCCATCTTCGCGCTCGACCGTCTCGGCGAGCCGCAGCTCGAGGTGCTGGCGCAGACGGTGACCAATAGCGCCGCGGGCGCGCAGGCGCGTGATTACCTCATCGAAACCGGTCCGGCGGCAAGCGCCGCGGTGGCGGCGGTGCTGGCGAAGGCCACCGATATGCCGCTGCGCGCCGAGCTCGTGCGCCTGCTCGGTCACGTCGGCGGCATCGCCGATGCGCGGATCGTTGAACCGTACGTGAAGGACCCGGACGCGGCGGTGGCACGCGCGGCCGCCAACGCACTGGCCAAACTGCGGAAGTGACGATCCTGCCCGTGTCGTTCTACGACCGGCCCACACTCGACGTCGCGCGCGACCTCATCGGCAAAGTTCTCGTCCACATCGTCCGCGGCCGCCGGACCTCGGGCGTCGTCGTGGAAACCGAAGGCTACATTGGCGAAGACGATCCGGCGTGCCATGCCGCGCGTGGGCGCACGCCGCGCAATGCGCCGCTCTACGGGCCGCCGGGCCGCGCGTATGTCTACTTCAATTACGGCATGCACTATCTGGTGAATGCGGTGACCGAACGGGAAGGGTTTCCGGCCGCGGTGCTCATTCGCGCGCTCGAGCCGCTCGAAGACGAAGCGGGCATGCGGAGGCGCCGGAAGCGCGCGGGTGTGGCGCGGCATGATCTCTGTCGCGGGCCGGGCAACCTCACCGTGGCGCTCGGGATCGGACGCGCGCAGAACACCGCGGATCTCACAGGCGGCGCGTTGCTGATCGAAGATCACGGGCTGCCGGCGCGCGACGTCGTCTGGACGCCGCGCATCGGCATCAGTGCGGGCACCGACCGGTTGTGGCGGTGCATCGCGAGAGACAGCCGCGCGGTTAGCGGCCCGCGCGCTTCTGCTGCTGGGTGCTCGAGACGGTCACGTTGAGCTTCTGCCGCTTGTTGTCGCGGAAGATTTCGAGCTCCACGGTGGTGCCCGCCTTGAGATCGGCGAGTTGGCGCTGGAATGACGCGGCGTCGGCGACCGCCTTGCCATTCGCGCTGAGGATGAAGTCGTCCGCGCGCAATCCCGCGCGGTACGCCGGCGACGACGTGCTGAGGCCGAAGACCATCACGAGCGACTCGGCGGTGATGCCGTACTGACGCGCCACGCGCGTGTTGATCGCCTGGTCGCCGTACTCGACGTCGAGCAGCGTGCCCCAGTTGACCGCGCCGTTCGCGATCAACTCCTTCATGATCCGCTGCGCCGTGTTGGCAGGGATCGCGAAGCCGAGGCCTTCTGAGCCGCCGGTGCGCGAGTAGATCATCGTGTTGATGCCGACCAGTTCGCCGCGCGCGTTCACGAGCGCGCCGCCCGAGTTGCCCGGGTTGATCGCCGCGTCGGTCTGGATCATCTGTCCGTAGGCGCCGAGCTGCGCGCCCTGCCGGCCGACGGCCGACACGATGCCGAGCGTCACGGTCTGGTTGAACGAGAACGGGTTGCCGATCGCGAGCACCCACTCCGCGATGCGCACCTTGTCGGAGTCTGCCCACGGCAACGTCGTGAGGCCCTGCGCGTCGATCTTCACCACGGCGAGGTCGCTCAGTTCGTCGACGCCGATGACTTTGGCGGCCATCTCCTCGCGACCGGGCAGCGTGACCTTGATGCTCGCGCTGGGATCCTGCACCACATGGTTGTTGGTGAGGATGTAGCCGTCGGAGGTCACGACGACGCCCGAGCCGAGCGACTGCTGGCTGCGCGTGGCGTAGCGCGGCGTGGAGTCGCCGAACATCCAGCGGAACGGATCGTTGTAGCGTTCGCGCACTTGCTGCGTCGACGAGATGTTGGCCGACGCCTTCACCGCGTGTTCGGCGATGGCCGAAAGATCGGGCAGCGCGGCGCCGGCGGCCATGGCCGTCGCGGCGCGGCCGGCCTGCGGGGCGAGGGGCGCGGGCGCCGCGAGCGATTCCTCGGTCATGCGGAAGCGGCCGCTCACAACGAGGCCCGCGGCGAAGCTCGCGCCCACGAGCATGGTGCCCAGGATGAACGTCGGTTTGTTCATGGTGTGTCTATCTCACGTCGATGCGGCGCGAACTCGCGCCGGCCGTCTTCGGCACGGTAATCGTCAATAGGCCATTCGCCAGGTCTGCCACGATGGCCTCCCGGTCCACATCTGGCCCGAAAGAAAAGACGCGCGAAAAGGCGCCGTGGCCGCGTTCGAGCTGCTGATAGCGTTGGGGGCAGTCGGCGCCCGGGCGTTCGCCGCGGACGAGCAACTGGTCGTCGCGGAACTCGATCTGGACGTCGGCGCGGGTGAGTCCCGGCACTTCCAGTGTGAGCACATACCGGTCCGCGGTCTCGGTGAGATCCGCCGCCGGCACCCAGCCCGTGGTCGCCCGTCCAAACAGGCTGTCGAGCTGCTCCTGCATGGTGAGCAGGTCGCGTGCGGGATCCGCCGGATGCCAGGCCATGTCCTGATGCTAACGTACAGGGCTATAATTCGAAGTTCCGTTCAACCCGGGAATCACGACTATGAGTTCAGTGACCGCGAATCGTCTCAAGAAGGGCATGCTCATCAAGATGGGCGATGACCTGCTGCGGGTGTTCGACACCCACCACCTCACCCAGGGCAACAAGCGGGCCCACATGCAGGCCAAGATGCGCGACATCCGCACCGGCCGCATCGTGGACCACAAGTTCCGCGCGGAAGATGACGTGGAGCGCGCCATCCTCGAGGAGCACGAGATGCAGTTCCTCTACAAGGACGGCGACTTCTATCACTTCATGAACACCGAGACGTTCGAGCAGCTGCAGCTCACGGCCGAGACGCTGGGCGACAATGCCCTCTACCTCCTGCCCGAGTGCCTGATCAACGTCGAGTTCTACGAAGACAAGCCGATGGGCATTCACCCGCCGCAGACGGTCGACCTCAAGGTCACCGAGACCGTGCCGGGCATCAAGGGCGCGACCGCCGCGGCCCAGGTCAAGCCGGCCACGTGTGAAACCGGCCTCGTCGTGATCGTGCCCGCCTTCGTCAATGAAGGCGATACGATCCGCATCAACACCGAAACGGGCGAGTACCTCTCGAGGGTCTGAGTTGTGATGGAGCAGCCGAAAGCGGGTTCGGGCGGGTGGATCGAGGTCATCACCGGCAGCATGTTCTCCGGCAAGAGCGAAGAGCTCATCCGCCGGTTGCGCCGCGTGCAGATCGCGAAGCAGTCGGTGCAGATCTTCAAGCCGGCGATCGACAACCGGTACAGCGACGACGAGATCGTGTCGCACAGCTCGATGAAGATCGCGTCGACCAACGTGCGGTCGTCCCGTGAGCTGCTCGAGCTGGTGCGGCCCGAGACGGAAGTCGTCGGCATCGACGAGGGGCAGTTCTTCGACCCCGAGCTGCCGGCCGTCGTGAACACGCTCGCCGATCAGGGCAAGCGCGTGATCGTGGCGGGGCTCGATCAGGATTACCTCGGCAAGCCGTTCGAGCCGATGCCGCAGGTGCTGGCGATCGCCGAGTACATCACCAAGACGCTGGCGATCTGCATGGTGTGCGGCGGGCCCGCGAACCACACGCAGCGCCTCGTGCAGTCGTCCGAACGCGTGCTCGTCGGCGCGACGGGCGCGTACGAAGCGCGGTGCCGCAAGTGTTTTGATCCGGCGTTGGCGGGGTAGTCAGGGAGCGGCCGGCGTCGCCGGCCGCGCGCACGCGGCGCTTACCAGATGAACAGGCCGTAGGCGCCGGCGCCCGTCATCGGGTCGCCGAAGAACGCCGGCGGAATCGCCCAGATGAAGAGCAGGATCGCCACGACCCACAGATCGTAGGGGAGCGTGGCGCGTTCCTCCGTCCAGTAGAACGCCCGCCACAGCACGCCCGCGAAGCCGGTCGGCTGGGGCGCCGGGTGTTCCTCGAGCGTCAGATACGTGTAGTAGATCCGGTTGATCACCGTCACGATCGACAGCACGCCGATCACCCACATCACGGCGGCCATGCGGTTCGTGAACGCGCCGAGCATGAAGAGGACGATGCGCTCCGGCCGTTCCATGAAGCCGACCTTGCACTTGGGCAGGAGGCATTCGGCGCGGGCGCGCGCGTAGCTCGTCATCGTGGCGAAGACCATCGCGATCGACGTGATCAGCACGTAGTCGACACGGCCCTTCGACGCGTAGAGGCACACGAGGCCGACCGAGAGCGAGAGGTCGGAGAGACGGTCGATCACCGAGTCCCAGAAGCCGCCGAACTTGCTCGACATGCCGCCGAGGTGCGCGACCTTGCCGTCGATGAAGTCGAACACGCTCGCGCCGAGCATCACGAGGCCGGCGCTGATGAAATGGCCCTGGGCGAGTTGGTAGCCGGCTGCGACGCTGATCAACACGCCCGTGAACGTGAGGACGTTCGGGTGAATCCGCAGCGCGATGCAGGTCTTGATGATCGCTTGCAGCGGGAAGTTGAAGATGGCGCCGATAAGGCCGGTAAATGTCATCAAATGCAGCGTTTGCGCTGACCGAGAAGTCCAGCGGATAGTAGCACATGGCCATTCATGACCTGAAGGAGCAGATCGGCCGTCTCCCCGAGCAGCCCGGGGTGTATCTGTTCTCCAACCGCCAGCACGAGACGATTTACGTGGGCAAAGCGCGCGTGCTGCGGGACCGCGTGCGGAGCTATCTCGGCGCCGGCGGCATGAATCCGCGCATCGACTGCCTCCTCCGCGACGCCGCCCACCTCGAGGTCATCGTCACCGACTCGGTCGTCGAAGCGCTGGCGCTCGAAAACCACCTCATCAAGCAGCGTAACCCGCGCTACAACGTGCTGCTGCGGGACGACAAGACGTATCCGTACCTGCAGCTGACGCTGACCGAGCGCGCGCCGCGGCTGCTCGTCGCGCGGCGCGTGGAGCGCGACGGCAACGCGTATGCCGGGCCGTTCATGCCGGCGTCCCTCGCGCGGCGCACGATGACGCTGGCGCAGCGCCTGTTCGGCATCCGCTCGTGCAACGAAGTGATCGACGGCCAGCGCGACCGCCCGTGCCTCGAGTACGACATCAAGCGCTGCATCGCGCCGTGCGTCGAGTCGGTGTGCTCCGAGGCGCAGTACGACGCGGCGGTGCAGCAGGCACGCCTGCTCATGGACGGCAAGCAGGAGGAGCTGGCGTCGCATCTGCGGGTGGAGATGTTCAACGCGGCCTCCGAGGAACGCTTCGAGCGCGCGGCGCAGCTGCGTGACGCCATCCGCACGGTCGAGACGCTGCGCGATCGCCAGCAGAAGATGGCGACGCCGGGGCTGGGCGATCGCGATGCGTTTGGCGTGAAGCTCGGCGCGTCGGGCACGGTCGTGATGGTGTTCCAGATGCGCCATGGCCGCGTGGTCGACCGCGTCGAACTGCGGGGCGACGATGCGGCGATGACGTCCGCGGCCGCGACAGGGGAAGACGCCGCGCCGGCGGAGCCCGTGATCGATTTCACGACGGCCGAGGCCGAGGTCGTGGCCGCGGCGGTGCAGCAGTTCTACGCCGAGCGTGTGCCGCCGCCGGAAGTGCACGTGCCGTGCGAACTCGATGCGGCCGAGCGCGAGGCCATCGACGTGTGGCTGTCGCAGCGCGCCGAGCGCAAGGTGGAGCTGCTCGTGCCGAAACGCGGCGACAAGCGCGGCCTGCTCGACTTGGCCGCGCGCAACGCGGCGATGGCGTATCAGCAGCGCTTCGACGAGGGCGCGGGCGCGGCGTTCGACGCGCTCGACACGCTGCGCGCGGTGCTGAACCTGC
>CAYFLU010000102.1:0-12025 GCA_964343975.1 uncultured Solibacteraceae bacterium | reverse complement strand
CGCCGGTGATCACCGGCGCGGGCAGCACCGCAGTGACGTGCACGGTCACCAACACGGGCACACGCACCGGCGACGAGGTGGTGCAGCTCTACGTGCGTGACGTGCTGGCCTCCCTCGCGCGGCCGGTCATGGAACTGCAAGGCTTCCAGCGCATCACACTCGCACCGGGCGAATCGCGCGACGTGACGTTCACCGTCGGCCCCGAACAGCTGAAGATGCTCGACGAGAAGATGGAGTGGACGGTCGAGCCGGGCGAGTTCCGGTTGATGATCGGCGCGTCGTCGAAAGACATCCGCCTGCGCGGCATCTTGACCGTGAAGTAGCGCCCGCAGTCGGGTACAGTAGTCGTTCCCATGCACGAGTCGATCGATCGCGAGGTCATGCTGCCCGGCCACGGCGGGCATCGGCGCCTCGGCATCGTTGGCGGCGGTCAGCTGGCGAGCATGACGGCCGCGGCCGCGCGGCGGCTCGGATGCGATGTGCTCGTGCTCGAGCGCTACGCGTTCAGTCCAGCCTCCCATCTGGCCGGCGACACCACCATCGGCAACTGGGACGATCCCGACGTGTTGCGCGCGTTTGCGTCGCACGTGGATGTGCTCACGATCGAAAACGAGTTCGTTGACGTCGACGCGCTGGCGGCGGTCGAGGCCGCTGGCGGCGCGGTGTTTCCCACACCGGCGACGCTGCGCCTCATTCAAGACAAGTGCATCCAGAAGAGCACGCTCGTCGCGGCGGGCCTGCCCGTGCCGGCGTTTCAGCCCGTCGACTCGGTCGATGCGCTGAAGGCGGCGCTGGCCACGTTCGGCCTGCCGGCGGTGTTGAAGGCGCGCCGCAACGGTTACGACGGCAAGGGCAACGTGACGATCCGCGCCATGAGCGAGGTCGATGCGGCCTGGGCGACGCTCGGGGGCGGGGAACGCGGTCTCTATCTGGAAGCGTTCTGTCCGTTCACGCGAGAGCTCGCGACGATGGTGACACGCGGGCGGGATGGGCAGATGGTGGTGTACCCGATCGTCGAGACCATCCAGCGGGATCACATCTGCCATCAGGTGCTGGCGCCAGCGGCGATTTCGGGCGCGGTCGCCGCACGCGCGGCCGCGATGGCCACGGCCGCGATCACGGCGATCGACGGCGTGGGCAGTTTCGGCGTGGAGATGTTCGAGACGGCAGATGGCGCGGTGCTGATCAATGAGCTCGCACCGCGCGTGCACAACTCGGGGCACTACACGATCGAAGCCTGCGCCTGTTCGCAGTTCGAAAACCATGTACGCGCGATGTTCGCGTGGCCGCTCGGCAGCCCGGCGATGATCGCGCCGGCCGCCGTGATGGTGAACATGCTCGGCAGCGGCGCGGGCTCGGGTGAACCGCGCGGACTCACCGAGGCGCTCGCCGTGCCGGGCGCGCACGTGCACGTGTACGGCAAAGCGAAGAGCGGCCGCGGCCGCAAGATGGGCCACGTCACGGCCGTCGGCCCGACGATCGAGAACGCGCGCGCCACCGCCACGCGCGCCGCGTCCGCCATTACTTTCGGAGTGTCGCAATGACTGTGTCCGCCCCGCTCGTCGGCATCATCATGGGCAGCGATTCGGATTGGCCCACGCTCGCGCCGGCCGCCGACATCTGCCAGCAGTTCGGCGTCTCGGTGGATGTGCAGGTCGTCTCCGCGCATCGCACGCCCGACGTGATGGCGCGCTACGCGCGCACGGCGGAGCGGCGCGGTCTTCGCGTGATCATCGCCGGCGCCGGCGGCGCCGCGCATCTGCCGGGCATGACGGCCAGCCACACGGTGCTGCCCGTGATTGGCGTGCCGGTGGAAAGCGCGGCCCTGAAAGGCCTCGACTCGCTCCTCTCGATCGCCCAGATGCCGGGCGGCGTGCCCGTGGCCACCATGGCGATCGGCGGCGGCAAGAACGCCGGCCTCATGGCCGTGTCGATCCTGGCGACGCACGATGCCGGCCTGCGCCGGAAGCTCCACGCCTACAAACGCGCGCTCGCCGCGGAATCGCGCCAGAAGGGCGTGAAGCTGCGCGCGGCGCTTCGCTCGCGGCGCTAGGGCCTCAGGTTTTCCGGTCTTCAATTCTTACGGTCTTCAGTTCTTACGATCGAGTACGCTCCGCACGAGCACGTGCGGAATCCGGCGCGTGGGCGTGATCGCATAGAACCGCTCCGTGATGTCGCGGATGCGGTGCCGCTCGACCAGCACGCCGTTCTTCAGCTCATCCTGCACGACCACCGGCGGCACGAGCGTCACGCCGGGCGTTTCGCGCGCCACGAGTCGCAGCGTGGCCATGTCGTCCACTTCCGCCGCGATCCGTGGCCGGATCCCCGCCCGTTCCATCACCAGATCGAACGCCACGCGCACGCTGCTGTCGAGCGACGGCAACACCACCGGCGTGGTCTTCAGGTCCTCCGGAAAGCGGAAGGGCCGGCGCGGCCCGACGCCGCGGCGGGCCACCAGGCTCACGGGCTGCTCGGCCAGAAGATGACTGTGCCACCCGGTCTCCGCATCGCGGCGGGCCGGCAGATTCGAGAGGACGACGTCGAGCCGGTGCGCCGCCAATTCCGAGAGCAGCTCGCGCACGCTCCCGGACCGGATCGTCAGATGCACATCCTCGCGCCGGCTCAACGACCGCAGCAGGTCCATCTGGAAATTGCGCGACATCGTTGAGACGGCGCCGACATGCAGCTGCTTGCGATGCCCCGGCGCGTCGCGGTCGAGCACGGTGAGCAGTTCGTCGCCCGTGCGGAAGATCGTGTCGGCGTAGTCGAGCACGAGGCGCCCGGTGTCGGTGAGCACCAGGCGACGGTTGGCGCGCACGAACAGGTCGTGTCCGAGTGTGCGCTCGAGCTGGCGGATCTGCATGCTGAGCGCCGACTGCGAGATGCGCAGGCGTGCGGCCGCGCGAGTGAGGTTGCCGTCGCTGGCCACGGCGCGGAAGTACCGCAGATGGTGGTAGTTGAGGAACGGCGTCATGCGTTGATTCTATTTTCGTGAACGTTTTGTTCAGAACTATATATTTGCGAGACATCACCGACGACCGCTACCGTGGTGGGCATGCTCGTGACCACCGATGCGTTCACCTGGCTGGCCGCCGCGCTGATTGCGGGGCTCGCCACCGTCACCGGACGCTTCGCCTTCCGCGCACTCGCCGGCGATCCCCGGCGCCCGGCCTTCATGCGCGCGCTCGTCGTCACCTCCGTGTGCGCGGTCGCCACCGTGATCGCCGACAACCTGCTCGTGGTCACACTCGCGTGGCTCGGCACGAGCCTCGGGCTGGATCGGCTCCTGCGCTTCCACCCTGAACGGCGCGCCGCCGTGCTGGCCGCCCACCAGAAGTTCGCGGTGAGCCGCCTCGGCGATCTTTGCCTGATCGCCGCGCTCGTCGTCGCCTGGCGCGAGGCCGGCACGTGGTCGATCTCGACTTTGATCGTGCGCGCCACGACGAGCCCGGAGTTCGGCGCCGCACTGGCGGTGCTCCTCGCGGCCGCGGCGCTGATCAAGTCCGCGCAGGTGCCGTGGCACAGCTGGCTGCCCGAGACCCTCGACGCGCCGACGCCCGTGTCGGCGCTCATGCACGCCGGCGTGATCAACGCCGGAAGTGTGCTGATGATCCGCTGCAGCCCGCTCATCGCCGCGGCACCGGCCGCCATGACCCTGCTGCTCGTCGTCGGTGCGCTCTCGGCCGTCGTCGGAACATGCGTAGGACTCACACAGCCCACCGTCAAACGCGCGCTGGCCTGGTCGACGATCGCGCAGATGGGATTTCTGTTTGTGGAATGCGGGCTGGGCGCTTTCGGGTTGGCCGCGCTGCACCTCGTTGCGCACGCCGCCTACAAGGCCGTCGCGTTTCTGTCGAGCGGCAGCGTCATCGCCACTGCGCCCGCCCCACCGAGACGCGATGGCCGCGTGCACCTGGTCGATGCGCTGGCGCCGATCGCCGCGCTCGCGCTGGTCGCGGCGGCGACGACCCTCGCCGGCATTGACGTGCGCCACCACACGGGCACGTTCGCGCTCACGGCGCTCTTCACAGTGGCGCTCTCGGTGTTCCTGGCCGAGGCGTGGCGGCGCACAGACACGCGCGCGATGCTGCGAGGTGTGGCCGCAGCAGCCGGCCTCACCCTCAGCTACGTCGCGCTTCACCGGCTCTTTGATACCACGGTGCCGATGACCACCTCGACCGCGCCGATGAGCGATACCACCGTCATCGTGATCGCCGTCGTCGCAGCTCTGGCCTACACCGCCGAGCGGCTGGCCTCGCGGCTCCAGCAGTGGCCACCGGCACAGGCCGTCTACGTGCACGCCCGCAACGGTTTCTACGTCGGCGCACACGCGCAGCGCATGCTGGCGCGGGTGTGGCCCACCGAGGTCGCCTGATGAGTCCCATCTCCGTCATCACCCGTGCGTGCGCCCGCGTGCCTGCACTCTGGCCGCTCACCCATTTCGTCGCCTCGAACCCGTTCGCCGGCTGCGCCGAGCTGACGTTCGACGAAGCGGCCGCGACGATGGCGCGCGCCACGCAGAGTGCGCGACTCGCGGATGCGCCGGCCACCTATAGCGCCGCGGATCTGATCGAAGACGTGGATCCGGCGGCGGGCATTCGCCACGCCGAGCTCGTCACGGAGATCTCAAAGTGGTGCGCGTCGTACTACGACGCCGGCGAGGCCGGCTGGACGATGCCCTGGCGGGATCGGCCGCTGTGGCTGGCGTGGAAGGCCGCGGCTTCGATCGACCGGCAGCCCGAAATCATCGGCCTGCGGGGATTCCGCGACCGCGTGCGCGCGCTCGATGACGATCCGGTGGCCGTGGTCGCCGACGTGATGGACGCGCTCGACGTGCCCGCTGACGCGCGAGAGACCTATCTGCTGCGCCTGCTGATGAGCGTCGCCGGCTGGGCCGGGCACATCCAGTACCGTGTCCGCACGCACGAGCAGCGGGGTCGGGTCAGCGACGAACTCACGCACCTGCTGGCGATCCGCGCCACGTTCGATCGCGCGGTGTTCGAGCAGTCGGCGGCCGTTCGGGCGCACTGGCCACACGCGATCGCCACGATGCTGACGGCGCCCGTGGCCTCATCGACATCCGCGCTCGACGCTCGGGAAGCCGCGACGCAGCTCCGCATCGCGCCGCGTCTCGCCACCGCGACGCCGGCAGCGCCCGCGCGCCCGACGATGCAGGTGGTCACGTGCATCGACGTGCGGTCGGAGCGGCTGCGTCGCGCGCTCGAAGCGCAGTCGCCCGAGATTCAGACGATCGGCTTCGCCGGCTTCTTCGGCGTGCCGCTGGCCTATCGGCTCGGCGCCGCTGGCGAGGCGGAATCGCGCTGCCCCGTGCTGATCGACGGCACCGCGCCAGCCACTGACGCGCCGACAGGAGACGAAGGACTCTCGGTGGCGTGGCAGCGATTCCGGCGCTCGGCGGTGTCGTGCTTCACGTTCATCGAGACGACGGGCCTCGCCGCGGTCGCCGGCATGTTCCGCTCGGAGCTGCGCACCCGCGCGGCCTCCGTGGATCCTTCCGCGCCCTCACTGGATGCGCCGCTCGAGATCGCGCTGCCGCTGGGCGAGCGCGTCGCGATGGCGGCAAACCTTCTGCGTCAGGCGGGTCTCACGCGCACGTTCGCGCCGACGATCGTGCTCTGCGGCCACGGCGCGCACACGACCAACAACCCGTACGAAAGCGCGCTCGCCTGCGGCGCCTGCGGCGGACATGTCGGCGACGCGAACGCGCGTGCTGCGGCGACGCTGCTGAACGACCCGTGGGTGCGGTTCGGCCTCACCGCGGCCAACATCGTGATCCAGGCCGACACGCGCTTCGTGGCGGCGCTGCACGACACCGTGACGGACATCGTGCACACGCCCGCGCTCGATCCACAGATCCGCGCGTGGTTCGACGCGGCCGGGCAGGCGGTCCGTCGCGAACGCGCGGCCGCGCTCGGCCTCGACGAGACGCTCACGGCGACCGACGCGGCAGTGCGCGAGCTCGGCCGCGACTGGGCCGCCGTGCGGCCTGAGTGGGGCCTCGCCGGCAATGCGGCCTTCATCGCAGCACCGCGCGCGCGCACGCGCCACGCGCACCTCAACGGCGAAGTGTTCCTGCACGAGTACGATCACCGCGCAGACACCGACGGCCAGTGGCTGACGCAGATCCTGAGCGCCCCCGCGGTGGTGGCGATGTGGATCAACCTGCAGTACCTCGTCTCGGCCGCAGATCCGGCGCGCTGGGGGAGCGGCAACAAACTCCTCCACGACGTCGTCGGCCGCCTCGGCGTGTTCGAAGGCGGCGGTGGCGACCTGCGCGCGGGTCTGCCCTGGCAGTCGGTGCACGACGGCGCGGCGCTCCGGCATACGCCGCAGCGGTTGAGTGTGTTCGTCGAGGCGCCGACGACACTCGTCGACACGGTGCTCTCGCGTCAGCCCTCGGTGCGCGCGTACTTCGCCCACGAGTGGATGCACCTGCTGGCGATCGATCCGGACCGCGGCACGGTGCAGCGATGGTGCGACGGCGAATGGCGTGCGCTACCGGCGACGGAACCGGCAGCGCACGAAGCGCTGCACGCCGCCGGACGGCGTGGTGTGCTCAAGGTCGACGGCGTCAATCAACGACAGGTCCTCGCCGAGTTCGCGTGAAAGCGAGGCCGCGTCGTACTGCACGATCGACAGGCCGCTGCACTTCTTCGGCCCGCTCAACGAGAACGTCGAGATCACGGCGAGCCCACCGGGCGCCACAGCGTGTCGCAACTGCGCCACATAGGCGGCCCGATGAATCGGATCCGTGAGGAAGTGAAACACGGCGCGGTCGTGCCACACGTCGAAGGCGGCGGACTCCAGCGACGCCGACAGCACATTGGACGCCATCCAGTGCACGTCACGCGCGCGCGGCCCTAGGCGCTCTTGCGCGATGCCGAGCGCCGCGGACGAGACGTCGAGCACGGTCAGATGGCGATAACCACGCGAGAGCAGATCGTCAACGAGCGTGGAGGCGCCGCCGCCCACGTCGATCACCCGGGCGTCCGGCGCACTCATCGCCGTGATCGCGGCCAGAGAGTCATCAAGGTGCGGCGCGTACCAACTCACCGCGGTGGAGGACTTCGTCGTATACACGCCGTCCCAGTGCGCCTGCGCTCTCGCGGCTTCCGCCTCGGCGAGCCAACCGCGTCGCAGATCCTGCGGCGGCACGTTCGACAGATACGGCTTGATGTCGAGCACGGGCGTGCCGTCGAGCATGTCGAGGCCGGCCACGCGCAGCACGCGGCCCTCGCGACCAAGCAGGCGCACAACCGTCAGCCCCAGATGATTCGGCCGCCTCGGCGAACGGCTCGCAAAGACGCCGTGCGGCCGCGTGTCTGTTGGCGGCGCCGACACCAGCTCCACCGCATCGTCGGGTAACCGGTCGAACGACCAGATCACGTACAGGTGAGAGAAGCCCTCGATATCCTGCAGACCCGCGGCGAGATCTTCGCGGATCTCGATCGTGCCCTCGGCGTCATGCTGGGCTCCGCACCCCTTCGGCACCTGTGAGGTCTCGGTGTGCGGGCTGCGGACAACGCCGATGGGGGTGAGGGTGATCGACGTCATCAGTTGCGCGCCAGCGCCTCGCGGGCTTCCTTCACGCGGAACTTCACGATCTTCGTGATGAGGTCGATGGGCATCTTGCCGGTCCACGGAAACTGGATCGAGCCCTTGGCGTGGCGGTAGTGCTTCAGCTCGTGTTTGAACCGGGTGATGGTGGACGCCATCGGATACACGCCCAGATGGTTCCGCGCGGCCGCGTAGTACACGACCGGGCGGCGGCCTTCGCCGTAGCGAATCGCGGGCATGCGGTAACTGATGACCTCTTCGGCGCCGGGCGCTGCCTTCTTGATCGCGGCGCGCACCTTCTTCAGGATCGGCCGCACGTCGGGCGGGCACGCCGCGATGTACTCGTCCACTGTTGTTGGAGCGGCCGTTGAAGTCTTCATCTCGTGATTGTACGAGTCTCAGGGAATGCGGCGCGGTGCGAAGACGATCAGCGAGCTTCCCACGGACCGCCCTGCCGGATTGTCGGAAGAGGTGTTCACGAGCCGCACGTCCCCCGTGGCGGCATCGGCCATTGCCAGCGACGTCGAGCCGCCGCCATCGATGTTGAGGGCATTCCACACGCCGTAGCGCTCCACGAGCCACTCGGCGACTTCGCGGACGGCCATGCCCTGGCTGCCGTTGCGCACATCCACCGTGAAGAGCGTGAGCGTGCGGCCATCGCGCGAGATGCCGAGCGCCGAGCGCGCCGTCACGACGTCGTACCACGACTTCGCATTGCTGTACTGGCTCGGTCCTCCGGGCGTGAGCGCACCGTCGGGATGCGTGTCGTCACGATACACAGGGATCGTGACCGCGCCGTCCGTCACGATCTGCGCGGAACCGGCAATGGTGGTCCACAGCGTGACACCTTCGCGGACGCGCGTGCGATCGCTCGCCGTCGTGTCGCAATGGACGATCGACGCGTGGTTGTCGCGATCGATGTTGATCGCCGGCGCATTCGCCACGATCGCGTAGTTCTGCTCCGGCGTTTCGCACGCGGAGTAGACGCGCCCGTCCGATGCGGCCAGACCGATCAGCCAGGCCGTCGTGTCTGCGGAGGGAAACGGGAGGAAGAAGTGGCCGTTGATCCCGGCCTGCGCGTGCTGTTCACGGACGAAGTCCGCCGTCGTCTGACGGACGGTCTCGCGATCGCCCGAGGGCGGCGTGAGCATCACGCGCACGCCGGGCGCGCTCAGGTCGACCTGCACCACGTGCGCGTGAATCGCCCGAGGCGCGGTCGCGACCGGATCGCTGTATGTCAGCGCCGGCCGTGCCGGCGCCTGCGGCGCCACACACAGCGCCGCGATGATCACCGTACTGAATCGCATGGTCATCACTCTAAGGCGGCCCCGACGAAGAGGCCAAAGCCGAGCCACGGGCCACTGCCGTAGCCGACGAGCGGAGCGGGTGTGATTCCCGCGATGGCACAGACGGAGAGCACCGCAAGGTACGCTGCCGCGGGTCGCAGCGTTCGATGCCGCGCCAGTCCACCGATCAGCACCACAGCCGACGCGACGACCGCGCCGGCGACGACGAGCGAGTGGTGCCACGCGGTGAACAGCACCCCTTCGACGTACGGCACCGGCAGGTAGGGATCCGGCGTTTGCCGAGCCAGCCCGATGGCGCCGAGCAGACTCGCGCTCACGCCGAAAGCAAGCGGCCGCGGTGCGTCGTGCTGCCAGAGAATCATCGCAACAGCCGCGGTGATGGCGAGCACCTGTGACAGATCCGGTTGGAGCGCCAGCACCAGAGCGAGCGGCACGAGCGCCGCGGCAGAGGCGATGAGCGGACGAGCCGGATCTGGCGGCGTGCGACCGCACAGCACAAGACACGTCGGCACCACGATCGATGCGACGTACAGGGTGACACCGCCGAGATGCCACCAGCGCTGCGGACCGTCGCCGTGCCCGACGAGCGGGCTGGCACAGGCGACGGTGGCCAGCAGACAGATCGTGATCACACCTGTCGCGCTCACGCGTTGCCACAGCGGCCGGCTGCCCCAGGCGATCGCGAGCGCCGCCATCGCGGCACCGACCTGCACGATCATCAGCGCGGGTGGGGCGCCGGCCAGTTGCATCACGGCGCCGCTCGTGAAAAGCGACGGCACTCCCAGCAGCCACAAGTTCAAGACGTGATGTCGGCGTGCTGGCGCGAACATCGACCGCACTCAGAGCGGCGAGGTGCGGCAGCGCGAGGCCAGCTGCCGTGTCGCCAGAGTGAGATCAAGATCGGCCACGAGGAGGCCGTCCTGTCCGTACGGTTGCCAGCACAAGACCGTGCCGTCGGGATTGGCGCTCGCCGATGTCGTGCCGGATCCGGCGCTCGCCGCATTCACCGACGCGACATAGCACGTGTTCTCGGCCGCGCGGCAGAGGATCGCCTTCTCGTGAAATGTGTTGCCGTGATCCGCGAAGGTCGTCGGCCGATAGCTTCCGGGTTCGGCCACGTGCGCGTGCGGATGAAACACCACGTGCACACCCCGGCGCGCGGCCCAGCGCACGGTTTCCGGATAGCGCCAGCCTTCGTGGCAGATCACCACACCGAACGTGAGTGGACCGGCCGTGAACACACGCCGCTCCGCCCCGAATGCGGGATATGTCGCTTCTTCGGAGGGATCGAGCTGCGTCTTGTCCTGGAAGCCGGCGAGCGATCCATCCGCGTTGAACACGGCGGCGGAGATCTGCAGTCCACGCTCAGTGATGCGCTCCGTACCGAGAATCACGGTGATCGCCGCGGCCCTCGCGGCCTCCGCCACGTCACGCCATGCGCGTTCCAGAAACGCCGCGTCCGGCGGCGGCATCGTCACGCCGGGCCAGCGGTAGCCGGGCACATAGCACTCCGGAAAGCAGACGATCGACGCGCGCTGTCGGCCCGCCTCGGCAATCGCTGCCGTCGCCAGCACAACGGATTCCTCGCGCGACGACGGGATGCGAATGTTCGCGAGGGCGATGCGAATGCTCGACATGGGCGGTGGGGCTATTGTGCCATCAGCGCACAGCCGCGATGTGGTCGCGGAGCAGTGCGTTGATTCGCTCGGCCGCCAGAATCGGCGCGCCGTGCGACTGATCGTCGAGCACCACGAATCGCGCGCCGGAAATGGCAGCCGCAAGGTCGGCACCGATGGCCGGCGGCACGATGGGATCGTGCGCGCCGCTCACGACGAGCGTGGGCAGCCCCGCGAGTTGCGCCAGTTCCGCGCTGACGTCCTCACGACGCACGGCCGACAGCTGCCGCATCTCCATCGGCGAGTGATCCGCAAGGTCATGACCGAAAAGCGGCGCCAGCGCAGCGGCATACGACTCGCGGTCCACACCGCGCAGCGCGTCGCCCGGCGCCAGCATCTCGAGAAACGCGGCGCGGCGCCACCGACGAGGGCCCACGCGACTGCGCAGCCCGACCCACGCCATCCGCGCGGAGGCGCCGGCATCGCGACCGCGCGCGAACGTACACAGCAGCGACAGGCTCTTCACGCGCGAGCGATGCGTGAGCGCGAGCCGCTGCGCAATCAGTCCGCCCATCGAATGGCCGACGACGTGCGCAGCGGTCCAGCCCTGCGCCGCCATCAGCGCCGCCGCATCATCGGCCATCTCACGAATGGTCAGCGTCTTCGGGATGGGCGTGCTCTCGCCGATGCCGCGGTTGTCGAACCACAGACAGTCGAACGACGAGCTCAGCGCCTCGACCTGCGGTTGCCAGCCGTGGCCATGCACACCGACACCTTGAATGAACAGCACAGGCTCGCCCGCGCCGCGGCGGGAATACGCGAGCGTCACGTCGCCGATCGCGAGACGCGACGTGTGCGGGTGCATCGTCACGCGCGATGGACCTGATAGCGCAGCGCGACCATGCCGGTGGTGTAGGCCTTCGATTCGAGCAAATGCAGCGACACGTCCGTGTCGAGGCCGGCGAAGAAGGGCACGCCGTCGCCGATCACCACCGGCAGGATCGAGTAGCGCACTTCATCGGCGAGACCACGGCGGAGGCATTCCCCCGCCACACGGCCGCCGCCGACGACCCAGATCGACGCATAGCGTTCCTTCAACTGCGTGATGACCTGCGCCAGATCGCCCGAGGCAAACGACACCGTCGGCCGCGCCTGCCGCAACGCGCGATTGGTGAGCACGATCGTCGGCGTATCGCCGTACGCCCATCCGTGACCGGCCGACTCGAACCCCAGCGCGGTTTCGTACGTCTTCGAGCCCATCACGTAGCAGTCGATGGTCTTGAGGAACTCCGCCACCATCTCGCCGGTCATCGTCTCGCCGGCATCGTAGTGATCGACGGTCTCCATCCAGTCCACGCGGCCATCCCGCCGCGCGATGAAGCCGTCAAGACTGGCGGCCATGTGAATGGTCACGTTGGGTGTCGATGATGGAGTCACCGCGTCATCTTCTCTCACCCGGTCCGGAACCGCCACTGCGGTCAGAAATGGGTCAGTTCCGTGCGGTGCAGTGCGGCGTCGATCAGC
>CAYFLU010000101.1:0-12183 GCA_964343975.1 uncultured Solibacteraceae bacterium | reverse complement strand
GCGCCGCCGGCGGCGCGGGCGTCCACGTGAGCATCACGGGCAGATGCGAGTCTTGATTGATCAGGATGCGGGCGGCGAAACCGCCCTCGCCCTTGGCCTCGATGACATCGGCTTTGCCCTGCGGCGACTCCGCGATGCCGAGGCGCGTGAACTCGAGCGGCTGCGCGGGAAAGGCGCCGGCGAACATGCCGAGCCACCACCGCTGCACGTCCTGTTTCAGTGCAGCCACGCGCGTCGCGCGCTGCGGCGCGGGCGGTGGCGTCGCCGGCGCGGGCAGCAGGACGAGATCTGCGCCGCTGAATCCTGCTGTGGAGTATCCGCTTTCGACCGCCGGCGTCTCATCGCGACGCGCGTAGCGATCCGGCAACTCGATGTTGATCTCGAAGACGATCGGCACGAGGTTGTCGCCTCGCACCTGTCGGGTCTCACCCTGAATCACCAGGGTCTTGATCGCGCTGATCCGCGATTCTCCGCCGAGCGCCTTCCGCGCCGCGGTCAACACCGCGGTCGCGTCCGGACCCTGCGCACGCACCCCTCCCATCCCCGCGATCAGCCCAAGGCCGACCGCGAGCCACGCTCGCCGTAATCGCACTGTGATTGCTCCCCGCCGCTGTTAGACGGACGGGGAGCACGTTTGGATGGGGAAATATTTGGGCGCGCGAATCTACTTAGAAACCAAATCGCACGCCGAGCTCGACCTTGCGCGGATTCGCGACATTCGTCGCTTGTCCGAAGAACTGGGAGGTGAGTACCCCGGAGTACCCGATGTAGTTGTTGTGGTTGGTCAGGTTCGACACAGCCACATACAAATTGATCTGGTAGCGCGCATTCTCCGCGCCGCCGCCGAATCCACCCTGCGGACCGCCCGGTCCACCGCCCATCACGATCATCACGCCTTGCGGGCCCGCGCCGCCGGCCTGCGCGCGCGTGCCGATGCCGATGACGTAGTTGAGCCGACCGCCAATGTCCCACTGCCCCGGCGTCCACAGCGAATTACGCGAGACGCCCGAGGGCCGGTCATTGAACACGCCATCCCGATTGTCGTCGCGGCCCGTCGTCATGTTGTACGGCGTGCCCGACTGCGCACGGAAGTTCACGCTGAGGCTGAGGTTGGTGAACGGCGCCATGTTGAACTGACCCTGCAACCGGTGGGTCGGCGTGAGCGGGCCCCATTCGGTGGAGAGATCGTCGCCGTTGGCCGGGAGCGAGAATGGACCCGTGCTGTTCGACTCGGCGCGGGTGTAGTTGTAGTTCACAAAGAAGATCGTGCGCTTCCAGTTGAGCGCGATGACGTTCGCGCCGACGTTCACCGAGTGCACGCGCTGCGCCGCGTCGTTCACGACCTCCACGACGTTGGCGAAGTTTGCATCCGGCCGCACGCCGTTCACTGGCGCGTTGAGATTGCGCCCGCGCAGCATGTGCAGGCCCTTGCGATAGGTGTAGCCGACGTTGAAGCGGAACCAGTCAGTGACCTGCCGGTCGATGCCGACGTTCGCGCTGAGGCTGTCGGGGAGCGTGAGGCCGTCGGCCAGCACATAGCGATTCGTCGCCGCGGTGACGCCGGTGGTGCCGGGATCGGGATACGACGGAGACAAGATATTGAGCTCACGTTGTTTGAAGCCATCCACACGCAGCGTCTGCTCGTACGTCGACGTGCCGAGCCAGTCGTTGAAGTACCCGATGCCGGCGCGGATCGTCGTCTTGCCGTCCTTGAACGGCACCCAGCTCACCGATGCGCGCGGCGAGAAGTTGCGCTGATCCTTGAGGAGCGACTGCGCTTCGTAGCGCAGGCCCAGACTCAGGAGCGTGCTCTTGTGCACACGCCAGTCGTCCTGCACGTACACGCCGGCCTGGAGGTTGGTGTAACTCACGTTCGGATCGCCGGTGCGCCGCGTGTAGCTGGCCGGCTTGCCGGCCAGATAGTCGCCGAGGCTCGCAAACGTGAACGTGCCGAGGTAGTTCGACGACACGTCGGAGCGGTACCGCCCGCCCTCGAGCAACAGACCCGCGCGCATCGAGTGCACGCCGTGCACGTAGTCGAGATCCGTGGCGGCCTCGAACTCGAGCCGATGATCGCCACCGGCCTGCTGCGCACCGCCCGATGTGAACGCGTCGTTCACGCGGATCGTCGGCGCTTCCACCGACGAGAACGACGCGGTGTCGGCCCACCGCAACTGAAGCCGCGATTCGGTGAAGAACCGCTTGCCGAGCGGCCCGTTCTCCGACAGCCGGAACGTGTTGTCGGCGCTCGTCTGTCGATACGCCGTGCCGGCGAGATTGAAGCCGCCCACGCCGAGATTGCGTCGATTGAACGTGTTGCGCGCAAACGTCGCGCGCAGCGCGTGATCCGGTGTGAGGCCCAGGTCAGCGCGGGCGTTGAGCGAAAAGCGATCCGACGGCTGACGCACCGCCTGCGCGACCGTGCCGTCGGGCGTGGCCGCGAGAAGATTGTTGGATTGATAGTCCGTGCCGCCGTTCACGCTGAACGCGTACGACGACGTGCCGGCCTGGATCGGCCCGTTGAGGCTGAGGCCGTACTGCCGCAACTGCTCATCCCCCTTCGTCGGCGTGAACGGATTCTTCGCATTCAGCGCATCGTCCCGGAACGTCATGTCCGTGCTGCCACGGAACCCGCCGAGACCGGGGCCGGTCATGACGTCGATGAACATCATGCCGTTCATGCCGCCGTGGTTCTGCGCGGCCATCATGTCCATGCGCGGCAGGCGGATGGAGCGAATCTGCGACTTCGGCGGCAGCTTGCCGCCGCTGAAGCCGTCGATGCGCAGGCTCGCGCCAGGCGGCGACATGGCCTTGAGCGCCGCTTCCATCTCGTCGGGATCATCCGGCAGCGCGGCAATCTGCTCGCGCGTGAGCACGGTGGAGAACGCCGCGCCCTGCGGATCGAGCGCGGCCGTCTGCTTGTCGCGCCCGACGGTGAGCAGTTCGTCGACCTTCTTTAGCGGCAGCGTGACCTTCTGCGTGTTGTCGCTCGCCTTCACGCGGACGTCTTTCACCGCAACGGTCTCGAAGCCGTCGAACGACGCCGTCACCGTGTACTTCCCGGGTACCAGGTGCTCGAAGAGCGCGAGGCCCTGGGCCGATGCCGTCGCCGGCGCAAGCGTAACGCCGCTCGTGGCCGATTCCTGGCCGACGATCGTCACGGTGGCATTCGGCAACACGCCGCCGGTCTGATCGACCACCGTCACTTTCAACGTCGCGCCGCGGTCGATCTGGGCCGCCGCGGGCGCCGCAAGGCACACGAATAGCGCAAGGACGAATGACCACCGCTGCGTCATGGTGTCCTCTTACTTCGCGATCTCGAACTGCTTCGCGTCGAGCTTCGGGTTGAGCTTGAACTTGTCGATCGTGATTTCAGTCGACGCCGCGCCGGCCACCGACTGCTGGAACTTGTGCGGCAGCTTCACGCCATCCACCGTCTTGAAGTCCGCGTAGTACACGCGGAACTCCACCATCTTGCGATTGGCTTCGGCGGCCTTCATGCGGGCTTCCGCGTCGGCCATCATCTTGTCCATGTCCGCCTGCGACATGCTGCCGCCCGAGCGCGTGATCGTCTGCACGCCGCCACCGGGCCCGCCGGCCGTGACCATGATCGGCTCCTTCCCCATCCAGCTGAACATGATCGGCAGGTGCGACTTCTGATCGACGAACAACTTGCCGGCGAACGTGCCCGATCCCTTCACGTCGAGGATGTCGGCCTTGCCATCCGGCGCATCCGCGGTGCCGGCATACGTGAACTGCACCGGCACGCTCCCGGGCGTCGCGCCGAACATCCCGAGCGCCATCCGTGCGAACTCCTGCTTGCTGGTCTCGACCTGCTGCTTCTTGCTCTCGGCCTGCTGCTCGGGCGTGGCGTTGGCGCCGGGGCCGCCGAAGCGGAGCATCATGCCGCCGCCGGGCATCGACGGCTGCTCCGTGTCCATGATCATGCCGTCGCCGTTGAAGCCTTGCTTGATGACGATGTTGCCCATCGGCGTTTGGGCGGCCACGCGGCGCGTGTAGAACTTGTCGGGCAGTTCCGCGACCATCTCGTAGTCGCCGCCCACCGACGTCTCGCCTTGCGCGCGCATCGCATTGCCGCTCGCGGAGATCGTCTTGATGGCCGCGAGCTTCGCCTCGCCGCCCAGGGCCGCGCGCATGTCGGCGACGACCTTGGCCGCGTCGCCGCCCTGCGCGAACAGCAGCGACCCTGCCGCCATCACCACCACACCCGTGCCTGCCAGAACCCGTGTCATCACACTCATGGGAGTCCTCCGCTCCGTCGTTGTCGTTCTGCCCTGTTTGACGGAACTACTGTGGCAAGCAGTCGTCGAGACGTGGTTAACCGCACGCAAAGAGATTGTTAAGGGCCGGAAGCCCCGAAAGCGCGCGAAACCCGGGTGCTATGCTCCGAGCATGGCGCGCCGCTCGTCCACGACCGCACTGCTCTGGCCGGCGGGCCTCGTGCTGCTCGTCGTGTTGCTCGGCGTGCTCGCCTTCTTTCAGTACAAGTGGCTCGGCCAGGTCAGTGAATCCGAGCGCGATCGCCTGCGCGCCACGCTCAACCAGCGCGCACGCGACTTCGCCGAAGACTTCGACCGCGAGATCAGCCGCATCTACAGCGCCTTCCAGGTCGACGATGCGATCGTGAGCGGCGAGCAGTGGGGCACGTTCGCGGAGCGCTACGACACGTGGCGCGCGGCGGCGCACTATCCGCAGCTCGTGCAGAACATCTACATCAGCGCCGCTCCAGCCGCCCCGATGGGCGAGGGGCCGGCGGCGCCGGCGCTGCTGCGTCAGTTCGATCCGGGCGCGCGCGGCTTTCGCGCAATCACCTGGCCGGCCGAGCTCGCGCCCGTGCGCGAACGCGTGGTGCCGAACATCGAGCACAGCGCGGTCGCGGGCATCAGCAGCGCCATTCGGTTCGTGACCGTCTCCGGCTCGCCGGTGGTCGCCAGCGTGCCCGCGCTCGTGATTCCGGTCCAGTCGGCCACACCGCTGATGCCGTCACTGCCGAGCGCGCTGGCCGCCCGCGCCATCGCCTTCCGCATCGGCCCGGCCAACGTCATCGTCGAACTCGATCGCCGCGTGCTCGTGCAGACGATCCTGCCCGAGCTCGTGGCGCGGCACTTCAGCAACGACTACCGCGTGGCGGTGTCGGAGACGCAGACGCCGAACCAGCCGTTCTTCACGACCGTGCAAACGCCGGCCGAAATGATCGGCAAGGAGCCCGACGCGTCGGTCGGCTTCTTCGGCGTGCGCACGGATGTCATCAAAGACGTGATCGCCTTACGGCAGAGCGCGGCGACCGTCGCCGGCATGCCGATGCCGGCGCTGCCGAGCGCCACGCTCTCCAATTCATCGGGACGGTTCTCGATCGTGGTCGACACAAACCGCGGCGAGAAAGTCAGCACGACGGCCGCCAACGTGGTCTTCGGCGCGAGCGCGTGGCGGCTCGTGCTGCAGCATCCCGACGGCTCGCTCGAAGCCGCCGTGACCAAGGCCCGCCGGCGCAATCTCTCGCTCAGCTTCGGCGTGCTTGCCGTGCTCGCCGTGAGCGTGGTCTTGATCTCGATCAACGCCCAGCGCGCGCAGCGGCTCGCGGCGCAGCAGATGGATTTCGTCGCCACGGTGTCGCATGAACTGCGCACGCCCCTCGCGGTGATCCGTTCGGCGGCGCAAAACCTGTCGGCCGGCATCGTGCACGAGCCGGCGCAGGCGAAGAAGTACGGCGAGCTGATCGACGCCGAGGGCCGGCGCCTCAGCGACATGGTGGAACAGGTGCTGTCGTACGCCGGCCTGTCGGATGCGAAGCGCCAACTCCAGACGGCGCCCTGCGACATAGTGGCCATCACGCGCGACGTCGTGAGCTCGTGCGCCGACCTCATTCGCGACACCGGATGCACGGTGGAACTCGACGCGCCCGACGCCGCGCTCGAGGTGCCGCTCGACGACGCGTCGTACCGGCGCGCATTGCAGAACCTGATCGGGAATGCGCTCAAATACGGCAGTGACGGCCGCTGGCTCGGCGTGCGCGTGGCCGCGGGCACCGGGCCCGGCGGTCGCGCGGAAGTGCACGTGACGGTGACCGATCGCGGGCGCGGCATCGACCCGGCGGATCTGCCGCACCTCTTCGACGCGTTCTATCGCGGGCGCGACGCCAAGGAACAACAGATCCACGGCAACGGCCTCGGCCTCTCGCTCGTGAAAGGCATTGCCGAAGCGCATGGCGGCCGCGTCAGCGTCACGTCCACGCCGGGCGCCGGGGCATCATTCACGATGGCGTTCCCCGCATGACGACGCCGGTACCGGCCGGACGCCGGATTCTGCTCGTGGAAGACGAGCCGGGGCTCGTGCTCACGCTCACCGACCGGCTCGCTGCGGAGGGCTACACCGTGGCGTCCGCCACCGACGGCCAGAGCGGCCTGCGTCGCGCCACCACGGAGCCGTGGGATCTCGTCATTCTCGATGTCATGTTGCCCGCGCTCGGCGGCTTCGATGTCGTCAAGGAGATGCGCCAGCGCAAGGTCACGACGCCGGTGATCATGCTGACGGCGCGCGGACAGGTGGTCGACAAGGTGCTCGGCCTCAAGCTGGGCGCCGACGACTACCTCACCAAGCCATTCGAGATGCTCGAGCTCCTCGCACGCGTGGAAGCGCAGCTGCGCCGCGCGGCCGCGGCCGCCGCGCCGAATGCGCCGCGCTACACCTTCGCGAACTTCGTCATGGACGTGCGCAAAGCCGAGCTCCGGCGCGACGATGCGGTGATCGATCTCTCGGCGCGGGAGTTCCTGCTGTTGAAGTACTTCCTCGAGCATCGTGAAGCCACGCTCACGCGCGAGGAACTCCTCAATGAAGTGTGGGGCTACCACTCGATGCCGTCCACCCGCACCGTGGATGTGCATGTGGCGTGGCTGCGTCAGAAGATCGAGCCGAACGTGAAGCAGCCGCAATTCATCCACACCGTGCACGGACTCGGCTACAAGTTCGTCGGCTAGCAGATCACGGCACAGCCTTATCGGCCGAAGCGTTCGCGCCGCCAGGCGAGGTACTTTCCGCCGAACAGCCCAAAGACGATCATGACCACGCCGAGCACGATCGTCGGACGGGCGATGTGACCGTTCTCCATGTACTTCGCCCAGGCTTCGGTGAAGCACAGGGCGCCAAGGAAGATGTCGATCCAGTCGATGCCGGTGTGGAGGTGCGGCGCGGTCTTGAGGCGGCGGTGCTTTGCGTGTTCTTTGAACGCGGCCGCGAGTGAGATCAGCACAGCCACAGAGACGACGACTTCGGTGATGGCAAGCCAGCGGTGCCATCCCTCGGCGCCCTCGCTCAGGGCGTGTGCGCCCTCCTGCACGAGCACATACACCGGCAAGGCGTGCTGCACTTTCTGCAGCAACCGGGCGGTGGCCCGGCGACGGAGGCGTTCCGGCGAGATGGGTTCGGACATGCGTCAGCGATTCTACAATCGCTGCATGCGCGCCATCGAGATCACCCGCCCCGGCCAGGCGGATGTGCTGCAGCTTGTCGAGCGTCCGGAGCCCGTGCCGGGCTCCGGCGAGGTACTGATCGCGGTCGAGGCAGCCGGCGTGAATCGGCCGGATCTGATGCAACGCGAGGGCACGTATCCGCCGCCAAAGGGTGTGACGGACATTCCCGGCCTCGAAGTGGCCGGGACGATCGTGGCGCTCGGAGGCGGCGCGCCCGTGTCGGCGACCGGCCGCGTGTGGCGTGTCGGCGACCGTGTCTGTGCCCTCGTCGCTGGCGGTGGCTATGCGGAGCGCTGCGTCGCGCCGGGGCTCGCGTGCGTGCCGATGCCCACCGAGTTCGACGTGACAGAAGCCGCGGCGATTCCCGAGACCTACTTCACCGTCTGGACCAACGTCGTGGAACGCGGACGCCTGCGGCCGCACGAGTGGCTGCTCGTGCACGGCGGCACGAGCGGCATCGGCACGACGGCAATCCAGCTCGCGACGGCGCGCGGCGCCACGGTGCTCGCCACCGCCGGCTCCGACGACAAATGCGCGGCCGCTGTCGCGCTCGGTGCGACGGCCGCGATCAACTACCGCACAGAAGACTTCGTCGCGCGCGTGAAAGCGCTCACGGCGGGGCGCGGCGTCGACGTGATCCTCGACATCGTCGGCGGCGCCTACACCGCGCGCAACATCCAGTGTTTGGCGCGCGAGGGACGACTCGTGCAGATCGGCATGATGGGCGGCGCCACGGCGGAGATTCCGCTCGGCCCGATCATCCTGCGTCGGCTCACGCTCACCGGGTCCACGTTGCGCATCCGCACGCCGGAGGAAAAGGGCGAGATCGCGGCCGCGCTCGAGCGCGAGGTGTGGCCGCTCTTCAGCCGTGGTCGCGTGCGCCCGGTGATCCACCGCGTGCTGCCGCTCGCCGAAGCGGCCGCGGCCCATGCGCTGCTCGAATCAGGTCAGGTGGTCGGCAAGGTGGTCTTGCGCGTGAGCATGTAGAGCACGATCGCGGTGTAGGCCGCGCGGATCGCCGTCTCCGTCCAGTTGAACCACGTCGTCTCGGCCAGCGCGATGACACATGCACTGATGAGCGCCCAGCGCGCGATGACGGCCGTGCGCATGGCGGCGGGTGCGTCGCGCTCCGGCGACCCCATCGCCAGACCTTGCCCCGCCACGGCGAGCGCGAGCCCCGCGAGGACATGCGCGGCCGCGAAGAGCTGATCGCGCAGGCTGCGGTCGAGGACCGACGGAGTCAGTCCCAGTATTACCAGCAGCTGGAGTACGCCATCAATAAAGAGGAGCAGGCCGATCAGCCGTGTCATCGGTGCGGTACCCGTTTAATATTCTTGCTTCACCGTGCTGAACGCGCTGCTTAAAGATCCCATCGCCCGCCTCGTGATCGGGGTGTGGTCGGTGGTCACGGTGCTGCTGTTCATCCCCATTCTGCCCGCCCCGTGGCTGCATGCCTACGCGGACAACGTGCTCGAGCTGCCGTTTCTGGCGCTGGTCCTGCTGGCCATCGGATCGGGGTTCCGCCAGATCGAAGACGACGTCGAGCGACGGTTCTGGCGGCTGATCGGCATCGGCGCGTTTGCCTGGCTCACCGTGGCGCTGCCGTATGGGCTGGCCCACGCGGTGGGGCGCTGGACGATTGGGTGGCAGATCTTCGGTGACCTCTGCTACCTCGCCGGCTATCTGGCACTCGTCCTGGCCATCGAGACACAGCCGCACCGCCAGCACACGGGCACGTTATCGGAGCGCGAGCGTCAGCTGCGCACCTTCGGCCTCGTGGTCCTGGCCTGCTTCCTGCTCGCGTATTTCGTGCTCATTCCGGCCGCCTTCTCGGGCAGCAACTACGAGAGCGAAGTGCCGACGTACGACCTCTTCATCGTGCTCGACTGCACGATCGTGACCCGCCTGCTGATGAGCCGGCGTGATGCGTGGTCGATCCGCTGGTCGTGGGTCTACACGTGGCTGATCGTCGCCGGCCTCGTCACGCTCATGAGCGACGTCTCCGTGCAGATCGGGCACCTGAGCGGGTTCGAGCTGCCGACCGCCACGCCGCTCGATGTGCTGCGCATCACGCCGCTGGCGCTGGCCGCGCTGGCGGCTCGCGCCGCGCGCGTCAGTTTTGCCGCCGAGCATCGCGTGCTCAACGAGTCGTCGCCCTCGCGCGGCAATCTGCGCGCCGGGCATCTGTTGCTCCTCGGCGCGATGCTGTTGCCGGTCGTGCATGTGCTCATTCAGTTCTCGCAGACGTTCGATCCGGCGTCCGAGCGGCCGCGCGAGATCGTCGCCACGCTCAGCCTCGTCGCCGTCGGTGGGCTCGCGCTCATCGCGTATCGCGTGCTCGAACGCGACCGCGAGCAGATGGAAGCGAAGGAACTGCGGCTGCAGAGCCAGCTCGGCGTCGCGCGCAAGATGGACGCCGTGGCGCGTCTCGCCGCCTCTGTGGCGCACGACTTCAACAACCTCGTGCACGTGATTCAGGGGCGCACCGACATCCTCGCGGATCAGCTGCCCGAAGACGATCCGCTGCAGGAAGAGATTCGCGAGATCCTCGCGGCGAGCGGCCGCGCGATGGATCTGGCCGGCCAGCTGATGGCGTTCGGCCGCACCCAGCCGACCTCGCCGGCCACCGTGAGCCTGCATGACCTGCTCGGTCGCGCGGAGCAACTGCTGAAGCCGCTCCTCGACGAGAAGACGCGGCTCGAGATCCGGCGCGGCGCCACGCTCGACGTCGTGCAGATCGACCCGCTGCAGTTCGAGCGCGCGATCCTCAACCTCGTGACCAACGCGCGCGACGCCATGCCGACGGGTGGCGTCGTGACCATCGAGACCTTCAACCCGGGCTACGAGAGCCTCGGCGGGAATCCCTACACCGATCTGTCTGTCGTGCAGTTCACCGTGACGGACACCGGCCACGGCATGACGCGCGAGACGATGGCGCACATCTTCGAGCCGTTCTACACGACGAAGCAGGGACGGGGCGCGGGGCTCGGGCTGGCGATCACGCACGGCCTCATTCAGCAGGCGGGCGGCTCGATCAGCGTCGATAGCGAAGTCGGTGTGGGCACACGCTTCACCATCACCTTGCCGGCTGTGCGCGGCGCGCAGCCGTCACCGGTGGAGCCCGTGGGCGGTAAGCAGACGGTGCCGGGCGCGGTGCTGATCGTCGAGATGGATCCGACCAACCGGCAGCTGCTGCGGCGCTTGCTCGCGGACCTGGATCGGCCGGTACTCACGGCAGCCACAGGCCCTGAGGCCCTGCTCGTCGCGCAGCGCTATCCGGGCCCGGTCGATCTCGCGGTGGTGGATGTGACCTGTGAAGGCGGCCGCACCGTCGCCAACGAACTGCGGGACGCGCATGCGGACCTGCGCGCGGTGTTGCTCGCGCAGGATCAGCCGATCGACCCGCACCCGGGTGACGTGCTGTTGCGCGAGCCCTTCGAACTCGGCGACGTGCTCGGCACGGCGCGCCGGCTCATCAACATCAAAAAGTCGACATAGCCGAGCAGGCGCTCTTCGGTGTGGCCGGCGAGGCCGCAGCCACGGCGGCGTAGATCAGATCCGTGAAGAGCGCGTACCCCGTGTCGTTCGGGTGGAAGCCGTCGCTCGAGAAGATCGACGGGCTGTACACGCGGCTGTCGCACATCAAATCCACGACCACGGCGCCCTGGCTGGCCATCAGATTGATCTGCGTGTTCATCCCCACCGCAATCGACTGCATCACTTTCTTGTCGGCCGCGCTCGAGCCGGCCATGTACGGCATGGCGGCGAGGTTGGGCAGGTTGAGGATCACGATCTTCGCTTTGGGCGCCCGCGCCTTGATGCCGGCGATGAGCGTGGTCATGTCTTTGCCGAATGTCTGAATCTGCGTCGCGATCCACGACGTCGGGTCCGCGCCGTAGAGGCCGGCCTTGGCGGCCGATGCCACCGCGTTCGCGTCGTTGCCGCCGGCAAACACCGTGACGAGCGTCGCGTCGGTCTTCACGAACGGCATCTCGTCGGTCACGAAGTTGATCAGGATGCCGCGGTTGACCTGATTACCGATGTCCTGAAAGGTCTTGCTGAGCGCCGCGCCGGGCACGCCGAGGTTCTGCAGCGTCACGGTCTTCCCATCTGATGTGTAGCGGCGGGCCAGCACCTGCACGTAGCCCATGCCGTCCGGGCAGTTCACGTACGGCAGGCAGGGACTGGAGCTGCCCACACCGGACGCGTCGCTGGCGCCAATGGCGGAGTAGATCACCGCCGATGTCGTGGTGGTCGTGGGATCGGTCGGGGTGGTCGGCGTCGGAAGAAACCCGCACGCAGCCACCCACACGGTGCTGCACAGACAGAACAGGAGGCCGAGTCGTTTCATCGCGTATTGGAAGTGGGTCTGCAAGGTCCATTCCTCCTATCGGCTGGTCTGCACCGGTCCGACAGCCTCTCGCGGAAGCTCCCGCAGGTACGAGGAGAAAAACCCCCACTTCATTCCTATTTCACGCGCCTTTTGCCGGACTTCCGGCGAAATCGGCCAAAACCCGCGGATTTCGGAACCGTTCGCAATCGCACAAAGCTGGCCTCGATCTTGCTCTTACGGCGGGCACTCGTTCTCTTTCGGAAAGGGCCTGATGTCCCGAGGATTTCGCAACTACGAACATGTCCTACGCATGGCCGGCCTGTTTGCGATGGGCGTGGCGGTCTTCTTCATCGCCCGGCACTT
>CAYFLU010000100.1:0-12460 GCA_964343975.1 uncultured Solibacteraceae bacterium | reverse complement strand
CGGGTGCTCGTCACCGACTGGCACGCGAATGCGCTCGCGCACACACTCGGCCGGCCCTCGGCGGAACTCGCGATCGTCGACGTGCGCACCGGCACCCGCCATGTGGTGGCCCCGGACGTCGATGACCACGACGTGCACGTGGGTCCCGATGGCGGCGCGGCGCTCTTCATTCGCGGGAGCCGCCTCTTCGCCGTCGACACGGCGACGCACGCGACCACCGATCTGTCGACGATCAACGGCGCCGCGTGGCTCGACACGGCCAGCGACGAGACCGGACCGCACCCGCCGCTCTTCGGCATCGGCGGCTGGACGACCGATGGCGCCGCGCTGCTCTACGATGCGCACGACGTGTGGCGCGTGCCGATCTCGGGCACGAACGCCCGCCGCCTCACCGACGGTGCCGCCGCCGGTCTCCGCTACCGCATCGCCAATCTCACGGACGAAGACGACGACGCGGTCGTCGTGGATCTGGCAGCGCCGCTCTATCTCGAGGTGTTCGGCCTGCGGACGAAGCAGTACGGCTACGCCACACTCACGAACGGCGTCGTCTCGACGCGGGTGCTGGCGGATCGCCGGATCGATCACCTCACCGTCACATCAGATGGCCGCACGTACGCCTACATCGATCAGGACTTCGACCGTTCGCCCGACATCTACGTCGCCACGGCGGCGCTGACCGATGGACGCGCGGTGACGCACACCAATCCGCAGCGCACGCAGTTCGCGTGGGGCCGGAGCCGCGTGCTCGCGTTCACCACGGCGCGCGGTCTCTCACTCGATGCCGCGCTCTACTACCCCGCCAACTACGTGCCCGGGCGGCGCTATCCGATGATCGTCACCGTGTACGAAGGTCTTTCGTCCGAGGTCCACGACTTCGAGACCCCGTCCGACATGGAGGAGGCCAACATCGCTGTGTTCACGCAGCTCGGGTACGCGGTGCTCGCGCCCGACATCCGCTATCGTCCGCGCGATCCTGGTGTGTCGACGGTCGACTGCGTTACGGCGGCAGTGTCTGCAGCGGTCGAGATGGGCGTGGCCGACGCAGCGCGCGTTGGCGTGATCGGGCATTCGTGGGGCGCCTACGATAGCGCGTTTCTCGCCACGCACACGCGCGGCGTGTTCGCGGCCGCCGTGGCGGGATCGCCCATCACCGATCTGATCAGCCAGTACGGCAATCACCACTGGGGCACGGGCGTCGCCGAGACGGATCACATCGAGACCGGTCAGCAGCGCATGCAGGTGCCGCTCTATGACGACCCGGACGCCTACGTCCGCAATTCACCGATCTTCGGCGCCGGCACGATGACGACGCCGCTCTTGCTCGAGGCGGGCGACGAGGATGGCGACGTGTTCTGGCATCAGAGCGTGGAGCTGTACAACGTGGCGCGCCGCGCGGGGAAACCCGTCGTCCTCCTGCAATATCCGGGCGAGGACCACGCCCTCGACGACTTCGACCACCGGCGCGACTACCAGCGCCGCATTCTCGAGTGGTTCGGGCACTACCTGAAAAGCGAAACGGCGTCCCCGTGGATCACCACAGGAACGCCGTTCGTGAAGAAGTGAGCGGCGTGATCAGCCGATCTTGAACGGCACCGTCGCGATTTCCTTGTCCCACATGATCGCGATGTCGCCGCCCGTCGCGGTGGCGTTCACGATGTTCCACGTGAGCTGCTCCACGCTGAGCGTGTTCTTCGCGTGGGTCATCGGCACGCGCACGACGTCCTTTTCGGCCGTGTAGTTGTACGAGCCCCAAAGCGCGTCTTTGTTGTTCGGGTCGTACTTCACCTGCGCCTTCCAGTTGGACAGGATGAGCGTCCACGCATTGGCTTTGAGTTCGATGAACACCGTGTATTCACCGGGCGCGATCGTCTTGCCGCCGATCACGAGCGGCAGTTCCGTCCGCAGCCGCGTGGACACGTTCGCGCCCGCGCGCCACACCGGTGCACCGGCGTTCAGCTCCTTGCCGTAGTCGGCGCCCGCGCCAAAGATGTTCGTGCGCCCGCGGAGAATCGGCCGGCCGAAGCTGAGTTCGATCCACTTCCCGCCCTGATATTCCATTTCGCCGTTCGACGCCTTCACGTACTTCCCGCCGAACTGCGCCTGCGCTTTGCCTTCCGGGCTCGCCGGCAAGCCTTGCGCCGACACCATCGCCGTCGCCATCGCCACGGCACACACCATTACAGCCAGTCTCTTGAACATGGGTCTCTCCAGAACGAATCGGTGAATCTATTCAAACACGACCGGCGTCAGAGCCAGCCGGCTTTCCGGAATCGGTACACCAGATAGGCGTCGATGGCGACCATCAGACCGATGGCCGTCGGATAGCCGTAGATCCAATCCAGTTCGGGCATGTGGCGGAAGTTCATGCCGTACACTCCGGCGATCGCGGTCGGCACCGCCACCAGCGCCGCATAGGCCGCGAGCTGCTTGGTGACTTCCGTCTCCTGCAGTGTGATCAACGTCAGGTTGACGTTGATCGCCGTCGTCAGCATGTCGCGCAGGTTGTCGATCGACTGCTTCAAACGCAGGACGTGGTCGTAGATGTCGCGGAAGTAATCCGGCAACGCGGCACACACCGTCGGCACGCGTCCACCGTGCAGCTTGCTCACCACCTCGATCAGCGGAACGACCGCATGGTCGAGCACCATCAACTTCTGTTTCAGCGAGTACACCTGCTCGACCTGCGCGCGGGTCGTCTGCCCGCTGAAGATACGCGTCTCGATGTGTTCGAACTCGTACTGCAGGGCCGCGAGCACGGGCACGTACCGGTCAACCACCGTGTCCATGAGCGCGTAGAGCACGTACCCGGCGCCGTGCTGGAGCAAGTGCGGCTCGTGTTCACAGCGGCGCCGGACTTCGGCGAAGCCCTGCTCCGCTCCGCGCCGCACCGACACCACGTACTGCGGCCCGACGAACATCGCGAGTTCGCCCGTGCGGATCTCGCGGCCCTGCATCTCGAGCAGGTGCATCACGACAAAGAGCGAGTTCCCGTATTCTTCGAGCTTGGGCCGTTGATGGCCGTGGTGCGCATCTTCGACGGCGAGTTCGTGGAGGCCGAACTCGTCTTTGATGACGCCCAGTTCTGACGGATCCGGGTCCTTGAGCGCGACCCAGACAAAGCACTCAGGACGCGTCAGGTGTTCGCTGATGTCCTCGACGGGGATGTCGGAGAGTTTCTCCCCGCGCGTATAGGCGACGCAGTTGACCAGCATGGCTCATCGGGTCCGGGGATCGACCATGCGCCCGCCGCACGGCGCCACGGCCCAGCCTGAGGCCGGGCCTGGCCAGCGCGACGCTACCAGCCGAGCACCTTCGCGAAAATCAGCGGCGCCACGATCGTGGCGTCCGACTCGATGACAAAGCTTGGCGTGTCGGGCGCGAGCTTGCCCCACGTGATCTTCTCGTTCGGCACCGCCCCCGAATATGACCCGTAGCTCGTCGTCGAATCGCTGATCTGGCAGAAGTAGCCCCAGAGCCGCGCCGGCACGCGCAGGTCCTGTTCGATCATCGGGACGACGCAGATCGGGAAGTCGCCGGCGATGCCGCCGCCGATTTGGAAGAAGCCGATGGAGTGCTTCGCGCTGGTCGCCTGATACCAGTCCTTCAACGCGATCATCGTCTCGATGCCGCTCTTCATGGTGCTCGGCGTCTTCAGGCGGCCGTCGATGTTGTGCGCGGCAAACACGTTGCCGAGCGTCGAGTCTTCCCAGCCCGGCACGAAGATCGGCAGGTTCTTCTCGGCGGCCGCGATCATCCAGCTGTCCTTCGGATCGATCTGGTAGAACTGCTTCAGGCTGCCGTCGAGCAGGATCTCATAGAGGAACTGGTGCGGAAATCCGCGCCGGCCGGACGTCTCGTAGTCCTTCCAGCGCTGCCCCACCACGCGCTCGATCCGGCGCATGGCTTCCTCTTCCGGAATGCAGGTGTCGGTCACCCGGTTGAAGTGGCCTTCGAGCAGTTCCTGCTCGTCCTTCGCGGTCAGATAGCGGTAATGCGGGATGCGCTTGTAGTGGTCGTGCGCCACAAGGTTGAACACGTCTTCCTCGAGGTTGGCGCCGGTGCAGGAGATAGCGTGCACCTTGCCCTGCCGGATCATCTCGGCTAGCGAACAGCCGAGTTCAGCGGTGCTCATCGCCCCCGCCAGGGTGATCAACATCTGGCCGCCGTTCTCCAAGTGCTTGATGTAGCCGTTGGACGCATCCACGAGGGACGCAGCGTTGAAGTGGCGGTAGTGGTGGTCAATGAACTGCGAGATCGGACCGGGCATGGCGGTATTCTAAGGCAGCCATGGCGTGGAATGTCGTCCAAGCGTCGGTCCTCGGCGGAGCCGGCGCAGTCGCCGTCTGGGTCGGCGTCACCGCATTCGAACGGCAGTCGCTCCCTGGCCGGTCGTGGCTCGGCTGGCTCCAGATGGCCATCGCCTTCTGGTGCTTCACGAGCGGCCTCCACGCCGTGCTCGACTCGACGTCTCAGCGGCTCGTCGTCTCCAAATTCCAGTACATCGGTATTATGGGCTTGCCCGTGTGCTGGCTCGAATTCGCGCGCGAATACACCCGCCGCTCGCCCTCACCGATGCCGTGGCTCGTGTGGGTCGTGCCGGCGGCCACCGTCGGGCTCGCCTTCAGCAACGACTCGCATCACCTGCTCTGGCGCGACATCCATGAAGTGACGACGGCCTCGGGTTACGTCCTGCTGCAGTACGTGCACGGCCCGTGGTTTGCGATGGTGGCCGGCTTCACGTACGTCATGCTCGGCGTCGGCACGGTCTGGCTCGCGCTGGCGATTCGGCAGCAGCCGGCGCAGTACCGGTTGCAGAGCTCGATGCTGCTCTTCGCACTGATCGCGCCGTGGGTCGCCAACCTCCTCTACATCGCGGGGTTTATCCCCGTGAAGGGCTTCGACCCGACGCCGCTCGGCTTTGCCGTGTCGGGCGTGTTCTTTGCGATCGGACTCTTTCGCTATCGCCTCTTCGATCTCGTGCCGGTCGCCCGCACCGTGCTCTTCGACAGCTTGGGCGAGGCCATCTTCGTGATCGACCGGGAAGGCCGCGTGGTCGACAGCAACGCCGCGGCCACCGCCCTGATCGGCGTGGAAGGCCCGCTACTCGGCCGGCCGATCGACACGCTGCTGCCCTGGTGGAAGTCGCGCCCGGGTCCGGGCGCGCAGTCCGAAATCGTGCGCCACGGCGGCCGCGCGCTCGACGTCCAGCTGCGCGCCGTGCTCGACGAATCCCGTGAACTGTCCGCGTGGCTCGTCCTCGTGCGCGACGTGACGGACCGCGAGCGCGCCGACGCCGAACGGCGCGCGCTCGATCACCGCCTCGTCGAGGAACAGCAGGTGAAGACGCTGAGCCTGCTCGCCGGCGGACTCGCACACGACTTCAAGAGCCTGCTCACGGGCATCATCGGCAACGCCGATCTGGCCGCCGTGCAGGTGGGCCGCGACGCGCCGGCCTATGAATCGACGCAGGCCATCCTCACCGCCGCCACGCGCGCCACGGAACTCGTGGCGCGCATGCAGGACTACGCGGGCGAACGCCCGCTCACGAGCCAAGTGGTGGACCTGGTGCTCGTGACGCGCGACATGACGTCGTTGCTGCAGAAGTCATCGGCCCGGCACTGCACGATCACATTCACGCCTCCCGCATCCCCAGTGCTGGCCGTCGGGGATCCCACGCAGTTGCGCCAGATCCTGCTGAACCTCGTCGTGAACGCCGCGGAGGCCAGCCCCGAAGGCGGCGCCATTCACGTCTCGCTGTCGGCCGACACCGCGGACCACTCCGGCCTGGCATCCGCGCGCTACAACGCGACGCGTGCGCACGGCGCGGCGAGCGACACCTACGCCGTGCTGGACGTCCGCGATGCGGGCAGCGGCATTCCCTCGTCGATCATCAGCCGGGTGTTCGACCCGTTCTTCTCCACCAAGGCCAGCGGCCGCGGGCTCGGGCTCTCGGCCGTGCTCGGCATCGTCCGCGCCCACGAAGGGGCCCTGCACGTGACGAGCGAGCCCGGCCAGGGCACCGCCTTCCGGGTGTGGATCCCCGCCCCGAGATAGCCCCCGGCAGCATCCGGTTTTGGGCGGCGTCCCGTGGGCCGTGTCATAGGTACGAGCGCTGGTAGTAACTTCGCACCGCATCCGACAATTTTCGGTCCCGATGTCCGCGTCTCCCCTGCTCTCGGTGTCCGGCTTCTCGAAGACCTTCGGCGCCTTGGCGGCGATCGACGATGTCTCGTTCCGGATTTGCGCGGGCGAGGTGCTGGGACTGATCGGGCCCAACGGCGCGGGCAAGACCACGTTGTTCGAATGCCTCGCCGGCGTCCTGCCGCCCACACGCGGCCGGCTGCTGTCGGTGGCGGGCGCTCCGCTCGATGACGCCGCCCGCAGCGCCCACATCTTTTATGTACCGGACGGCATCCGCCCCTACCCCGACCAGCCAGTCAGCTGGGTCCTCGACTACGCGGTGGGATTCTTCGGTGGCCGCGCTTCGCTCAAGGCGGAACTGATCGACCAACTGCAGCTCACGCCGTTGCTGCACAAGCGCGTGGGCGTCTTGTCGAAAGGCCAGGCGAAGCGGGCACTGCTCGCGTTCGGGCTGCTCACGCCGCAGCCGATTCTCATGATCGACGAGCCGTTCGAAGGGCTCGACCTCAAGCAAACGCGCGACGCGGCGGCCGCGCTCCGCGTGCACGCGAGCACGGGACGCACACTGTTCCTGTCGATCCACCAGATCAACGACGCCGCGCGCGTGTGCGACCGGCTGGTGCTCCTGAGCGGCGGCCGGATCCGCGGCGAAGGCACCGCGGATGAATTGATCGCGCGCACGGGCACCGCCGACATGGAGGGAGCGTTCCTTGCGCTCACCTAAGTCGCCGTTGGGCTGGCTGCTGGCCAAAGAGTGGCGCGAGCTGTGGTCGGCGCGCGCGTGGTGGCTGATGTTGCTGGCCGCCGGTCCGCTCGTTGGCCTCTCGTTCATCAACAGCGTGCAGCAGTACGCGGAGTTGAGCGGCCTCAACGGCACGGCCGACGGCGTGGGCGAAGCGTTCTCGCCGCTTGTTGGCGTGTGGGCGCCGACGTTCTCCTCGTTCGAACTCGTGGCCGCGTTCTTGTTTCCGTTCGTCGTGATCCGCGTGGTGGGCGGCGACCGCCAGAGCGGTGCGCTGAAACTCGAGCTGCAGCAGCCGCTGTCGCCGTTCGCGCGCGTCGGCGCGAAGGCCGCGGTGCTCGGGGCCGGCTGGCTCATCGCCATGCTGCCGGGCCTCATCGCCGGGCTCCTGTGGACGTGGTACGGCGGCAGCCGCTACGCGCCGGAAATTGCAGCCGTCGTGCTCGGACATCTCATCAACGCCGGACTCACGATCGCCGTCGGCGCCGCCGCGGCGTCGCTCGCGGAACATCCGTCGACGGCCGCCATCATCACCCTCAGCGTCACGGTCGGCACCTGGGTGATCAACTTCATCGCCGCGTTGCAGGGCGGGATGTGGGAACGCCTCGCCGCCTTCACGCCGCCGGCGCTCGTGGCCCAGTTTCAGCACGGCCTGATTCGTCTCGACGTCACGCTGGCCGCCCTCGTATTGCTCGTCCTGGGTCTCGGCCTCGCGGGCGTGTGGATGCGTCTCGGCGTGCCGGTGACGCGTCGCATCACCGAGTCGGCCGCGGCCTTTGCGATCGCCGCCCTGGCGCTCGCCGGCTGCGCCGTCGTCCATGCCAACTGGGACGCCTCCGAGAACCGCCAGAACTCGTTCGCCGAGAACGAAGAAGAGGCCCTGCGATCGATCACGGCGCCACTCCGGATCGAAGCGCACTTTGCGATCGAGGACGCGCGCCGCGCGGAACTCGAGAACCGCACGCTCGCCAAGCTCCGCCGGCTGATGCCGAATGTGACGATCGAGTACGTGTCACAGACGCGCGTCGGTCTCTACGAGCAGAACACGGAGCACTACGGCGAGATCCTCTATACCCTCAACGGCAAGCAGGACACGAGCCGCATCGTCACCACCGAGGGCGTGCTCGAGACCATCTTCGGCCTCGCCGGCGTCACGCCGAAAGCCGAACGCGAGGACGACCATTTTCGCGGCCACCCGCTCGCGGTGCCGCCGCATCACGCACGCACGGTGTTCTATGGGCTCTGGCCAGCGGTCGTCGCTGCCGGGGCGTTCGTTCATTCGAGGAGGACGGCATGAAGGCAGTTCGCACGTACGGAATCGCACTCGCGGTGATGGCCGCGGCGGTCATGGCGGTCGGCGCGCAGACCACCAAGGTGGATCTGAGCAAGGAAGTGGCCGGCAAGCCACCGGCGAAGTTCCAGGCGATGGTCGGCACCTGGGTCGTCGTCAAGGACGGCGCCGAGAACGTAATCAAGATCGACGGCGCGGCGTGGAAGGCGGCCCAGACGCCGGCGACCAAGATGCTCATCGAGAACGCGCGCAAGCTCTACGGCACGAACAACGAAGAGCTGATGGACAACGCGAAGGCCTTTGCGAACTTCCCGGTCGCGGTGTTGAACGGCGTGGACAACTTCTCGAACGGCACCATCACGGTGAAGTTCAAGACGGTCTCGGGTGACAGCGACCGCGCGTCGGGCATCCTGTTCAACGTGAAGCCGAACGGCGACTGGCTGTCGGTGCGCTACAACGACACGGAGAACAACGTCGCGCTGTGGGAGTTCCACAACGGCATCCGTCGCAACGTGAAGTTCAACCGCGAGAAGAAGTTCATGCTCGACCCGACGTGCAAGCGCCCGGACCTCGGCACGTGCGGCGGGTGGCACGAGATGAAGCTCACGTTGAACGGCGCCGACCTCAAGGCGTGGCTCGACGGCGAGATCGCGATGGAATACACGCTCGGCACGGAGCCCGGCCCCGGCCGCAACGGCACCCCGCCGAACGAGGACCTCTTCCCGAAGAACAACGCGGTCCTGCGCCCGCCGGTCATGGGCCGCATCGGCCTCTGGGCGAAGACGGACTCGACCAGCTTGTTTAAGGACTTCACCTGGACGCCGGCCAAGTAGGCCGGCTCCCGCACCACATCACGCACGGGCACCACGGTTGATTCACCACGCAGTCGAACTACTGGAGACGCAATGCACCTGATTCGGAAGTACCTGTTGATCCTCGCGCTCTGCGCGATCGCCGCTCCGGCGTTCGCCCAGTCGCCGAACAACGCGGCCATTCACGTGGTCGTCGTTGACCAGTCTGGGGCCGTTGTCCCTGGCGCCAAGATCACGATCGTCAACACGGCCACGGGTCTGACCCGTGAAGTCGAATCCGGCCCGGATGGGTCGGCCAACATCGGCGCGCTGCCCCTCGATGGCACCTACAAGGTCACCGTGTCGAAGTCGGGCTTCAACAACGACGAAGTGAAGGGCCTGGGGCTCCGCGCCACGGAAGTGGCGACGGTGCGCGCCAAGCTCGTCGCCTCGGGCGGCCAGAGCGACGTGACGGTGTACGGCACGGAGCAGGGCGTGCGCGCGACGTCGCAGGTGGCGCGCTCGTTCGACAGCGCGGCGCTCGACGCTACGCCGATCCTCGGCCGCAAAGTCTCGACGGTGCCGCTCTTCAACTCCGCGTTCCGTCAGGCCAAGGGCACGGGCGACCTCTTCGTCAACGCGACCTACGCCACGACGGGCGGCGGCAGCCGTCGCGCCACGACCTACATGCTCGACGGCGCGAACAACGACGAAGGCTGGGGCCGCCAGATCATGGTGGCCACGGTGCCGCTCGGCGCGGTGAAGGAAATGTCGGCGCTGAGCAACGCGTTCTCAGCCGAGTTCGGCTGGACGTCGGGCCCGGCGATGAACATCGTGACGAAGTCGGGCGGCAACGACCTCCACGGCGAACTGCTCTTCATGGGCCGTCCGGCCGGCTGGCAGGCGAAGACGTTCGACACGACGGGCTTCTGCCCGCCGTCGGTGTCGACGTGCGTGACGCCGACGACGCTGACCAACATCAACCCGGCGGACACGCCGGACGTGCTGCGTCAGTACTCGGCCTCGATCGGCGGCGCGCTCCAGAAGGACAAGACGTTCTTCTTCCTCGCGGGCGATTACACGGAGCAGGACCGCACGACGTTCCTGTCGAGTGCCCTGCCCGCGTTCGTGCTGCCGGCGGACGGCAGCCTCAACTACGTCGGCAACTACCGGCAGAAGCTGTTCAACGGACGCCTCGACCACACGCTCGACGCCGCACAGTCGCTGATGGTGCGCGTGAACACCGACAACTTCTACGACACGAACCCGAACGACGCGGTCGTGGGCACGAGCGCGCCGACGGTGGCGCGCAAGTACTCGCGCGGCTCGTGGACGGTGCAGGGCAACCACACGTGGGTCGTGAGCCCGCGCGTGCTGAACGAAGTCCGCGCGTCGTACGTGCACGGCGACCCGGTGACGAAGTGGGAAGCCCAGAGCCTCTCGACCACCTACACGCGCGCCGGCTCGGTGCCGTTCACGATCGGTGAGTCGCGCCAGTCGGACATCTACAGCAAGCAGCTGCAGTTCCAGGACACGCTCACGTGGGCGGCCGGTTCGCACACGGTGCGCTTCGGCGCCAGCGTCGCGCGGCACGTGTCGGGTGGCTTCGGCAGCGAACCCGGTCAGGCAACGCTCGGCACCTTCACGTTCATCGCGGCCGGCACGAAGCCGTTCGACCAGCTGACGCTGGCCGACGTGCAGAGCTACAGCCAGCCGATCAACTACGGCGTGAGCAGCTACGAGTTCAAGCAGTGGCTGTTCGTCGGGTTCGTGCAGGACAACTACCGCGTGAACAACGACCTCACGCTCGACCTCGGCCTGCGCTACGACCGGCAGACGCTCACCGACGCGACGAAGAACTTCGCGCCGCGCGTCGGCTTCAACTGGCACCCGAACGGCGACGCCAAGACGGTCGTCCGCGGCGGCTACGCGATGTACTACACGCAGATCCGGTCGAACGCGATCGCCGGCGCGCTCACGGGCGGCCTCGACGGCATCACGACCTACACGGCGACGCCGGGCCAGACGGGCTTCCCGACCTGCCTCACCGGCTCGTGCCTGCCGCTGAACTTCGACCCGCGCACACTGCCCGCCTCGCAGCGTCCGGCGCGCAACATCACGATCCAGGCTGGCAAGCGCGACTTCTACAAGACGCAGTTCGCGACCTACGGCCTGAACTTCGATCTGATCGCCAACGCCTACCCGGATGCGCTCAACAACCCGCGCAGCCAGGTGACGACGTTCGGTGCGGAGCGCGAGATCCTGCCGGGCCTCTTCCTCGGCGCGGACTACGTGCACCAGCACTGGAGTGATCTCGACCGGACGGTGGACCTCAACGCCCCGTCGGTGTTCGATCGCACGGCGGCCGGTCAGACCCGCACGGTGGCGGCGGCCGACGCGACCCGTCCGATGACGCCGGTCAACGGCGGTGTCCGCAACATCAACGTGCTGATGAACTACGGCGTGTCGGACTACGACGGCCTGCAGACGCTCCTCAGCTACCGCGGCAACTCGCACTTCCAGGCGTCGATCAGCTACACGCTGTCGAAGGCCACGAACACGACCGAGCCGGACGGCAACGGCATTGGCCCGAACCAGGCCAACTTCGCGCGTCTCGGCGAAGAGGAGCGCGGCCCGAGCCTGCTCGACCAGCGCCATCGCGCGGTGATCACGCTGATCTACAACACACCGTGGAACGTGTCGCTCGGCACGGTGACCTCGCTCGCCTCTGCGCGTCCGTTCAACGCCACGACCGGTGTGGACAACAACGGCGACGGCGCGTCGAACGACCGGCCGGTGATTGACGGCGCGGTGATCGGCAAGTCGGCGTTCCGTGGCACGGGCACGCAGGATGTGTCGGTGTTCGCGGAAGGGCGCGTGAAGCTCGGCAAGCAGCAGCTGCTGCTCCGCCTCGAGGGCTTCAACCTGTTCAACCACGCGAACATCCTCGGTCGCGCGGTGACGGTGTACGGCGACACGGGCACGGCGGCGTCGACGTTCGGCCAGATCGTGGCGGCCGGCACGGCGACCAACGCGCTGCCGGCGCTCGCCAACATCGATCCGGCGCGGACGTTCCAGCTGCAGGTGCGCTACATCTTTTAGTTCGCGCGCACCACGCACGACCCACCGGGCGCCGGCGGCTCTGCCGCCGGCGCCCGTTTTCGTTTTCTGCGTAAGACACACCAGGGCGCGCTCCAGCTGCTCAGGACGCGGCGCGCTCCGACTGTCGGACGCCCGCGCGTTATGATGCGGGCATGCCCCGCGTGGCCATTGCCTCGCTCCGTCGCGTGACGCGCGACGGCGCGCGCACCGATCAGGACCTGGTCGCCGTCGAGGCGCCGCTCGCGATCGAGATCGTGAGCGACGCCGGCCGCCACGCACTCGGCGTCTTCCTGCGCACCCCCGGCGACGATGAGGCCCTCGGCGCGGGCCTGCTCTACGCCGAAGGCCTCATCCGTCGCGCGAGCGACATCCGCGACAGCACCCTCACGCTCG
>CAYFLU010000099.1:0-12495 GCA_964343975.1 uncultured Solibacteraceae bacterium | reverse complement strand
CGGCGGACAGACCGAATCCCACTCCACCCACTGCCTCCATCTGCACGCCAACATCACTCGCTTCGCTCGTTTGTTGGCCAGGTGTGTCATCAGCGCCGCCAACATCGCTCGCTCGGCTCGCTCGTTGGCGGAAGCACGCCGCAACCTCATCGCTTACACTGGCGTCAGAAGCCATAAATGCCTCCCCTCGCCCGTCGTCTCGGTCTTTCTCTCATCGCCCTGCTCCTCACTGTTGCGATCGTCGAGGCGGATGTGCCGCGAATTCGCGTGGGGGATCGACTTCCTGATGTGGCGGGCGAGACGTTGAACGGGCACGAGGTCACGCTGCCCGCATCAGCGGCCGGGACGCCCGCGCTGCTCCTCATGGGCTTCACCTACGACGCGCGCACGCCGGTCGAACAGTGGTCGGCGTGGTGCCGCAAGACGCTCGGCGCCGGCGTCGCCTGCTACGAGATGCCGATGCTCGGCGGCATGGCCAAGCTCGCCAGCCCCTTCATCAAGAGCGGGATGCGCAAGAGCACGCCGGAAGCGCTGCGCGATCACGTGATCACCGTGACCTCGAAGACCGGCGACTGGAAAGACCGCGTCGGCCACACCGATGCGACCGACGATGACGCGTTTCTGATCCTGATCGATCGGGGCGGGATCGTGCGATGGGTGGCGCACGGCGACGTGAGCCCGGAACGCACGGCCGCGCTTCAACGCGAACTCGCCGCACTCGCCGCGCGCTGACCTCGTCAGCAGGCGACGCGCACGCGGACGCGCCACTCGCTATACTCGTCAACCGTCATGGCCTTCCTCAAATACGTTCCGCCGATGGGCATCTACGAAACGCTCTACGCCTTCCTCGCGGCGTACGGCACGCCGATGGGCGATCCCGGTACGCATCCGTGGAGCCAGGGCTTTCCGCGCACGGATCAACTGCCCGGCGGGCCGGCGATGCCGACGAACGTGGCCATCGAACCGAGCGACCTGAAGTATCCGAAGGCCTGGGGCCTGCCGGCGTTGCGCGAAGCGATCGCCGCGTACTACCGCACGAACTACGGCGCGAAGATCACCGCCGACAACGTGATGGTCTTTGCCGGCGGCCGTCCGGCCCTCGTGGCAATCCTCTACTTCCTCGACAAGGACATCACCGTCCGCATCGCGGAAACCGAATACACGCCGTACTGGGACATGCTCGAGCGGCTCGGCCGCAAGTACAAGATCGTCCCGAGCCACTTCGCCAACCGCTTCACACCGGCGACGGCCGATTACGTGGGTTACACCGGTTCGCGCACGGTGGCGCTCTTCAGCAATCCCTGCAACCCGACGGGCGTGACGCGCCGCGGCGCGGACCTGCGCGCGCTCGTGCGCGCCACCACCGAATCGCACACGGGTCTGCTCGTCGATGAAGCGTACGAGTTCTTCCAGCAGCCGCCCGACAGCGCGCTCGCCTACATCGACGACATTGACGACTCGAACCTCTTCGTCGTCGGCGCCGCCACCAAGGGCCTGCAGGCGCCCGGCATCCGCATCGGCTGGGCCGTGGCCTCGAAGGCCAACATCGAGATCCTCGGCAATTTCTCGTCGTTCGGCATGGGCGGCGTGTCGCATCTGTCGCAGCGCTACGCGCTCGCCCTCCTCGACCCCGAGCGGGTGGCGCAGGCGCGCACCGCCGTGCCCGCGTTCTATCGCGCGCAACGCGACCGCTACGCCGAGGCCTTCATGCGCTTTGGCCTCGAGCTCCACACCGGCGACGGCGGCTTTTACCACTGGTGCCGCCTGCCGGGCGACCTCACCGCCGACGAGTTCAACCAGCGCCTCTTCAAAGACGGCGCCGCGATTCTCAAGGGCACCGACTGCGACATGTACCGCCGCGGGGCGGAGTCGCCGCTCCGGCAGTTCTTCCGCTTCTCGTTCGGCCCGCTCTCGCCCGAGTCGTTCCGCCACGATCTGGCGATCATCGAACGGGCGCTCGGCGACGCCGCCCACACCTAATCCGGCCATGGCCGCCTTGCGGTAGTCTGGGTCCGGCATGGCGGCCAGCTCCACCCACTCGCACACGCACGATCACGCGCATGACCACACGCATGCGCACGATCATTCGCATGGGCACGGCCACAGCCATGGGCACGATCACGCCCACACGATCAGCGCCGACGCTGATCGCCGCTACCTCACGATCGCGCTCGCGCTGATCCTCGGCTTCATGGCGTTCGAGGTCGTGATCGGCCTCATCGCGCATTCACTCGCGCTGCTCTCCGACGCCGCGCACATGCTCACCGACGCCGGCGCGCTCATCCTCTCGCTCGTCGTCTTGCGCATCACGCAGCGTCCCGCCGGCGCGCACATGACCTACGGCATGCGCCGCGCAGAAGTCTTGAGCGGTCAGGCCAACGGCAGCGTGCTGGTCGTCCTCGGCCTGATCGTGATCTACGAAGGCGCCACGCGCCTGATCTGGCCGCCGGCCGTCGAAGGCCGTCTCGTCACGGCGGTGGCCGCCGTCGGTGTCGTCGTGAACGTGATCGCGGCCGTCGTCCTCGCGAAAGCCAACCGCGAGAACCTCAACGTCGAAGGCAGCTTCCAGCACATCCTGACCGACCTCTACGCGTTTCTCGGCACGCTCGTCGCCGGCATCGTGATCATGACGACGGGGTACACGCGTGCGGATGCGATCGCGTCGTTGTTCGTCGCGGTGCTGATGGTGCGGTCGGGGTTCCTGCTCCAGCGCAAGGCCGTGCGCGTGCTTCTCGAAGGCGCGCCGACCGACATGGCGCCCCACGCGGTGGGCGAGGCGATGGCGCGCGTGCCGCACGTCACCGAAGTGCACGACCTGCATGTGTGGGAAATTGCGCCGGGCCATCCCGTGCTGACCGCGCACGTGCTCGTGGCGGCCGACGCCGATTGCCATGCCACGCGCCGCGCCGTGGAAGCGCTCGTGCGCGAGCGGTTCCACATCACGCACACCACCTTGCAGGTGGATCACGCGCCGCAACAGTTCCTGTCGATTGGCCGCGGCACGCGCGCGGCGCGCTAGCGCGTCTGATCGGAGGCGCGGGCGTTGAGGAGCTGGTCGATCTGGAACGCCAGTTCGCGCGGACGGAACGGCTTGAAGAGGACCACGACACCCTCGGGAAGCTCCCGCGTGCCATCGACGAAGCCGGTCATGAGCATGGCGGGCAATGTCGGCCGGAGTGTCTGCGCGCGTGCGAGCAACTCGACGCCGTCGATCTCGGGCATGATCACGTCCGACACCAACACATCCATCGGCTCGGTCTCGAGGATCTGCAGGGCGGCCTTCGCCGACGTGGCGGTGCGCACGCGATAGCCGAGGTTTTGCAGCGCGCGAGCCACGGGCGTGAGCACAAACTCCTGATCATCCACGAGCAGCACGGACGGACCGTGGCCCGCCGCGGGCGCCGGCGTCGCCGCGGCACGCTCCACCTTGGTGGGCACGGTGGGCAGCGTGAGGATGAACTCGCTGCCGAGGCCCACGGTGCTGCGCACCGTGATGTCGCCGCCGAGGCGCGCGACGATGGCATAGCAGGTGGCCAGACCCAATCCGGTACCGCGGCCGATCGGCTTGGTCGTGAAGAGCGGCTCGAACACCCGCGCGCGCGTCACGTCGTCCATGCCGACGCCGCTGTCGATCACGGCCAGTTCCACGCGCTCGGCCCGGGCGGCGCCACGCAGTTTGCGGATGAGATCAAGCGCGTCACCGGGCGGTGACGCGCCGATCGAACGGGAATGGATGCGGGCGTCGCCTACGCGGCGATCGATCCGAAGTCGCTGCCGGTGAGCACGCGGTCGATGTCGAGCAGGATCTTGACCGTGCCCTTCACCTTCGCCACACCGTGCATGTAGTCGGTGCGCACGCCGTCGCCAAACGCCGGCGGCTGCTCGATCTCGGCGGCCTGGATGTTGAGCACTTCCGACACGCCATCGACGAGCAGGCCCATCATGGCCTTGCGGTCCGCCGCCTCGGCTTCCACGACGATGATGCACGTCTGATCGGTGGCATCACACGCCGGCATGCCGAACTTCAGGCGCAGATCGACGACCGGAATGACCTTGCCGCGAAGATTGATGACGCCGCGCACATAGGACGGCACCTGCGGCACCGGCGTGATGTCCATCACCTTCATGATCTCGCGCACCTTCAACACGGGCAGACCATAGCCTTCGCCGCCGGTGAGGAACGTGAGGTACTTGCCGTTCTGTGAAGTGATGTCCATGGGTCTCTCTCCTGCGACCGTCTAGCGGTGAGCCCGGGCGCTCTGCCAGGCTCCGGCCTCCTGCCGGGGCGTCCAGCGGTCGCGCCAGGCACCGATGCCGGGCACGATCATGGGGCGAAGCTGACGGACGGCATAGAGCGCAATGCCGGCCACCAGCGAGATGTCGAAGACGGTCATGGCGGTAGCAATCACACGAACAGACATGGGGGCCACGACTCCTCGGACGAACTCGCACCTGAGGAATCGACTCCTTTCTGTCTACCTTTAGGTACGATCTCCCCGGTCGGCAATCACGCCGGCAGGGCAGTGACAATGGCGACATCCTCGAGTTCCTCCCGACACGCCGGATTTCTGACACGACGACAGTTCTCGGCCCGCATGGGTGGCGCGCTGGCGGCATTGGCCGCGCTGCCGGCCTGCACGGCCGGCGCGGTGCCCCCACAACCCAACCGGGCGCGGGTCACCGCCCGACCGCCCGCCGGCACGACCACGGCGGCCGCGGGCCAGCGCGCCCTCGGACTGGATGCCCGCGATGCGATGCTGCGGATCCCGCCGAACGCGGGCGCGGCGCCCCTGCCGCTCCTCGTGCTCCTCCACGGCGCATCGTCGAGCGGCGAGATTCAGCTCGGGCGCATCAGCGCGGCGTGCGACGCCACGGGGCTGGCCGTGCTCGCGCCGAGTTCACGCGGCGGCACGTGGGATGCGATCCGCGGCGACTTCGGCGTCGATCCCGCGTTCATCGATCGCGCGCTCGCGAAGGCGTTCACGCTCGTCAACGTGGACCCGCGCCGGATCGTGCTGGGTGGCTTCTCGGACGGCGCGACCTATGCGCTGTCGCTTGGCCTCATCAACGGCGACTACTTCGCTCGGATCGTGGCGTTCTCACCAGGCTTTGTCGTGGACGGCGAGCCGCACGGGCGGCCGCCCATCTACATTTCCCACGGACTGTCGGATCCGATTCTTCCCATCGACAAATGCTCACGCCGCATCGTCCCCGCGCTGACCGCGCGCGGGTACGACGTGACGTTTCGGGAGTTCGACGGGGTGCACGAGATCGCGCCGGCGGTGGCCACCGAGGCGCTCGGCTGGGCCACACGCTGACGCGGGGCGCGGTTACTTGCCGGGCTGGTAAGTGCGCTCGGCGTGCGCCTTCACGGCGTCGGGATAGAAGTAGACCTCGCGCAGATTGCCCGTGGCGTAGCGCTCGGCCTGATCGTTGAAGTGCTTCGACGCGACGTCGCCGCTTTCGCCGCCGGCGGTGACCGCGCGGGCGCGCACCTGCGGACCGAATTCCACGACGGCCACGAAGCTGTTGCCGCTCGTGCCGTACCACTTCTTCGTGGTCGCGGTCGGCCGCGCGCCGAATGACGCGAGGGAGCCCCAGGTCGCTGACGTGAAGCCGACGGGAATGCTCGGCGCCTTGTCATCGAACGGATGCACGATGTCGTCGGTGAGGCGCTGGAAGCGATTGATGTTGCCCCAGGGCGTTTGCCATGTGCCGAAATCGGCGGCGAGTTTGTCGGAGGCCGCCACAAGACCGTTGAGGAGCACGTCGCCCGTCGCCTTCGTGCCGAGGTACGTCTCCACGCTCACGCCCGCCGCCCGCGCCGGCGCGGCAACGCGGCGCTGCACTTCTTCACCCCAGAACACGCCGAGTGAGGTCGCGACGGAGTTCACGCCCCACCGCATGTCCCACTTCTTGAGGATGGCCATCTGCTCGGCGAGACGCGCCTTGAGCGGATGCGTGGCGGCGAGTGCGTCGTAGGCTTTGATGAGTGCGGGCAGCGGCTGCTCGAACCACGGCAGGTAGCTATCGTAGGCCGCGGCCAGAAGGCCATCGAGCGTGAAGTCCTTCCGGTTCTGCAACACGAGCACGGCGTGACGGCCGCGCGCCGATTCGCTGCCGCTGTCGACATACGCCGGGTAGTCGGACTGCTTCTTGCTGCTCGGACCGGCCGCGGCCCACGGCCAGTCGTTGCTGTTGTAGACCCAGCCGCTCGCGGGGTTCTTCAGATTCGGTGATTCGTCGAAGCCGAGCAGCCCCTTCCAATCGGTGGCGGGATTGCTGCCGTCGACCGGCTTGGTCCAATCGAACTTCGGATCGCGCTTTGGGATGAAGTTCGCGTGGAAGTACGCGATCGTGCCGTCCGCATCCGCATAGAGCGTGTTGTTCGACGAGTTGGTGTGCATCTCGAGCGCCTGGCGGAACTCGTCGTAGTTCTTCGCCTTCGTGCGCGTGTACGACTGCGTGAGCGCCTTCAGCGGCTCCTGCATGATCGAGATCGCCACCCACTTGTCGCCCTCGGTGCGCACGATCGGCCCATGATGCGTGCGATACACCGTGAACGTGCGCGTGGCCATGCCGGTGGCCGTCTTGTACTTCACGTCGATCTTTTGCTCGATCACCGGGCGTTCTTCCGCGCCGTACTTGTAGAAGTACTTGTCGCCCTTCTTGACGATCGTCTCCGCGTATTCATCCCAATCGTCGGCCGCGCTCGTCGTGTGCATCCAGCCCACACGCTCGTTGAAGCCCTGATAGAGAAAGAACTGCCCCCACGTGGCGGCGCCGTACGCGTTCAGCCCTTCGTCGCTCGTCATCTGCAGCTCCGAGCGGAAGAAGAAGGAGGTATGCGGGTTGATGAGGAGCAGCGCGTGCTTGCCCGTCGCGTTCGACGGCGCCACCGCCATGCCGTTGGACCCGCGCGGCTCGGTATCGAGCTGGCTCCAGTCCGTCGGGGTCCCCTCCGCCTGAAGGGCGCGGGCGCCCTCGTGTTCATCGGACGCACCGCCGCGACCGGGCCGCGCCGGACCGTCGTAGAACACGCGAAGCGTCGGCAGCTGCACCTTCTCGATGTCGCCGCCGATGCTGCCTTCGCTGAACGTGAGCGCCATCCACGGCTCGAAGTGCGTGATCACGCGCGGCTTCACGCGCGGGTGCGTGGAGAGGTAGTAGTTGAGGCCGTCGGCCCACGCGTCCATCAGCGCCTTCATCGACGCCGGCGCCGCGGCGTACAGCTTCCGCATCTCGACCGGATCGATGAACAGCTTCATGCGCAGATCGCGCCAGATCTGCGCCTCGCCTTCGGCTTCGGCGAGCCGGCCCTGCGAGTTGATGAAGTTGGTCTCGACGCGGTTGAAGTCGTCTTCGGCCTGCGCGTAGATCATGCCGAACACGGCATCGGCGTCGGTCTTGCCGTGGATGTGCGCGATGCCCCAGGTGTCGCGCGTGATCGTGACGTTGCGCGCATGGGCCTCCCAGCGAGTGGCCTCCTGCGTGTGCACGGACTGGGGGACGAGAAACGCGACGAGCACGCCGAGCGCGATGGCCAGCTTCTTCATGCCGCCGATTCTAGCGCCGGGCGAGTGCGTCGTGCACGAGCGTGAGCACCGCCACGCAGGCCGTGGTCGTGGTCAACGTGCGCTCCCCCATCGACACGCGCGCAAAGCCGTGCTCGTCGAGGAGCCCGAGCTCGAAGTCGTTCCAGCCGCCCTCGGGCCCGATGGCGACGAGCACGCGCGCGTCCGGCGAGAGGTCGGCCGCGGCCTCACGGATCGGCGACGCGGCCCCCGGATGCGCCACGAGCCGGCGCGACGCGGGACACAACGCGTCGAGTTCGTCTTCCACGAGCACCCGGAACCGCTTATGCACGGTGACGAGAGGCACATGCGTATCTTTCGCCTGCTGCAAGCCTTCGAGCAGCAGCGGTCGAAAGCCCTCGGGCGCCATGACGTGGCTGTCGAAGTAGTCGCGCTCGACCTTCTCCGCATTGGTCAGCACGATCCGGCCGACACCGAGCGACGCGAGCGGCGCCCACAGCCGGCGCAACACCTTCGGCCGCGGCACCGCCAGCAAGAGATCGACGCGCGGCCGCGGCGGTGGCGCGTCGTCGAAGGCACAGGCCAGTGTGACGGCCTGCCCCTCGACCGCCGCGACCGTCCCGCGGCCGAGCGGACCGTCGATGCGGCCGATCCGCACCTCCGAGCCGGGCGCCACGCGCAGCACGTGTCGCAGATGCACCGCGCGCGCATCCGTCAGCGTGGCCGTCCCGTCAGCGGAAATCTCCGCCGTGTCAATCAACACGACATTCACGCGTCACATAATAGCGACCGGAGACGACGATGGCGTGCGATCCCGATTTCCTCAGACAAGTTCCGTTGTTTGCCTTGCTCGACGACGAAGAAGCCGCGGTGCTCGCCGGTCAGGTCGAGCTCCGCGAATTCAAAGCGCGTCAGCGCATCTGGAAGATCGGCGAGCCGGGCGGGCGCGCCTACGTGCTCGTCGAGGGCCGCGTGCGCGTGACCGCCGTCGATGAAGACCAGCAGGAGGTCGTGATCGACGAACCGATGCACGGCGAGTTCCTCGGCTTCGCGTCGATGCTCGAGGAAACCGAGCACCGCACGAGCGCGATCGCCCTCGAAGACTCGGTCTGCGTCGAAGTGGACCGTCACGACCTGTCGGTGCTGCTCGAGCGCAAACCGCTGGCCGGCATGGACATGCTGGCGGTACTCGGCAAGCAGATCCACGCCGCGCAGGATCTCGTGCGGCGCCGGGCGCACCGCAACGCCAACGAGATCATCGAGGAAGAGGCGACGATGGCCGAGCGGGTGGCCGATGCGGTGGCGGCGTTCGGCGGCTCGTGGACTTTCATCATCACGTTCGGCGTGGTGCTGGTGGTCTATTCCAGCGTGAACGTCTTCCTGGGCCAGCGCGCCTGGGACCCGTATCCGTTCATTCTGTTGAACTTGTTCCTCTCGATGCTGGCGGCCATCCAGGCGCCGGTCATCATGATGAGCCAGAACCGGCAGGACAAAAAAGATCGCCTCCGGTCGGAACTCGACTTCGAGGTCAATCGTCGTGCAGAGATGGAGATTCAGGCGCTGTCACACAAGATGCACCTGCTCGGCGACAAGATCGCGGACGTCGAGGATCTGATCCGGCAGTCACGTTGAGTTTGCTAGGCTGAACACCGGGGGCCGTCGTGGCCCACGGCTCACCGCACAGAGGGACGCACAGACATGGGTTTGATGGACTTCATCAAGGGCGAATTCATCGACGTCATCGAGTGGACCGACGACTCGCGCGACACGCTGTCGTACCGGTTCCCCGACGAGGACAAGGCGATCAAGAACGGCGCGCAGCTGATCGTGCGCGAATCGCAGGTCGCGCAGTTCATGTACCTCGGCCAGTTCGGCGACACGTTCGGCCCGGGCAAGCACACGCTCACCACCGACAACATCCCGGTGCTCACGAAGCTCCAGAGCTGGAAATACGCGTTCAACTCGCCGTTCAAGGCCGACGTGTTCTACGTGACCACGCGCCTCTTCACCGGCAACAAGTGGGGCACGGCGAACCCCGTGATGGTGCGCGACAACGACTTCGGCCTCGTGCGCCTGCGCGCGTTCGGCACGTTCGACTTCAAGATCGTGAACCCGCCGCTCTTCGTGAAGGAAGTGGCCGGCTCGGATGCGCACTTCCGGCTCGACGAGTTCCTCGACACGATGCGCTCGCGGCTCGTGAGCGTGTTCAGCGAGGCGATCGCCAGCGCCAAAGTGCCCGTGCTCGACGTGGCCACGCGCTACTCCGAACTCGGCAACGCCCTCCTCCCGATCATCAATCCGGTCGTGAGCGCGAAGTACGGCCTCGAGATCGCGAGCTTCATCATCGAGAACGTGTCGGTGCCGCAGGAAGTGGAAACCGCCATCGACAAGCGCTCGAGCATGGCCGCGGTCGGCAACCTCAACGACTACGTGAAGTTCCAGATGGCGCAGGGCATGGGCTCGGGCCAGGGCGGCCCCGGCGGCACCGCCGCGGAACTGGCCGTCGGCTTCGGCATCGCCCAGCAGATGATGCAGCAGGGCGCGCTCGCGCCCAACGCGCCGCAGGCCACACCCGCCGCCGGCGCGCCGCCCGCACCGGCCGCCGCCGCACCGACCGTCGACCTGTTGAGCCCGGCCGACGTGGCCAAGGCCCTCGGCGTACCGGAAGCCGACGTGATGGCCATCATCGAATCGGGCGAGCTGAAGGCGAAGAAGATCGGCACGAGCTTCCGCATCACGCGCGCGGCCTTCGACGCGTACGTCGCGCAGTGAGCACACCCCAGCCGCCGCAGGACACCGCCACCCCGCAGGTGACGGCGCGCGCAAAACACGCGTGCCCGTCCTGCGGGGCGCAGGCCGAATGGAATCCGGCCAAGCAGTTGCTCGTGTGCCCGTTCTGCGGCGCCGAGTCTCCCGACGACAGCTACAAAGCCGGCGGTGAGGTCGCCGAACTCGACCTCCTCGAGATGCTCCGTCGACTGCCCGACGACAAGAAGGGCTGGGACGGCACACGCCACAGCGTGCAATGTCAGAGCTGCAAGGCCGTGATGGTGTTCGACGCGGAGAAGATCGGCAAGAACTGCGAGTTCTGCGGCTCACCCGCGCTCGTCGATTACGCCGAAGTGCAGGCGCCAATCCGCCCGCAGAGCCTGCTGCCGTTCAAGATCTCACCGTCCGACGTGCGCGACCGCATGAAGCAGTGGTACGCCGGCCGCTGGTTCGCGCCGAACGCGTTCAAGAGCCGTTCGCTGATCGACCAGATCCACGGCATCTACGTGCCCTACTGGACGTTCGACGCGCAGGTGCACTGCCCCTGGGAAGCCGAAGCCGGCTACCACTACTACACGACCGAGACCTACCGCGACAGCAACGGCAACACGCAGACGCGGCAGGTGCAGCACACGCGCTGGGAATACGCCTCCGGCGAGGTCGATCACTTCTTCGACGATGAGCCGGTGCCGGCGACGACGGGCATCGATCACGGGCTGTTGCGCGGCGTCGAGCCGTTTCCGACGCACGAGCTCGTGCCGTACGACACGGCGTTTCTCTCGGGCTTCGTCGTGGAGCGCTACCAGATCGACCTGGAACACGCCGCCTCGGAGGCGCACGACCAGATGCGGAGCGAACTCGAAGCGATGTGCGCGAAGGAGATTCCGGGCGACACCTATCGGAATCTGCAGATCCGGCCGGAGTACTCCGGGCAGACGTTCAAACACACGCTCCTGCCCGTGTGGGTGCTCACCTACATGTATCGATCGAAGTCGTATCAGGTGGTGGCCAACGGCTACACCGGGCAGATCGCCGGCAACTATCCGAAGAGTGGCTGGAAGATCACGTTCCTGATTCTGGCGGTGCTGATCATCGCGCTGACGATCTTCGCGCTGTCGCAGAACTGACGCGCCCGCGCGCCGTTCACCACAGGCCGATTTGATTCGACACGGCGTCGAGGGCGTCGCGCGACGGCGGCGCCCACGCGCCGCCGAACTCGCGCGTGAAGAGATCCTGCAGCCGCTCGATCGGCCACTCGGCCGTGTCGGCGGCGCAGCGCTGCAATTCCGTCACGAGCGCATCGCGATCGCTGGGCGACGCGTCGCGCAGAAACGCGTCCACGGCCTGCGGCACCGACCCGTATTCCGCCACGAAGTCTTGATGCAGGTACCCCTGCACGAACGCGCTCAACGCGGGAAAGGTGGCGCGGCGCAGGTGCGGGCGGTGGGACGAGGGCGTCGGCGTGTCGGTCATCAGCGAACCTCAGGATAACTCGTGAGCACGTAGTACGCATCGCCGCGGGCGCGCAGCACGACGATCGCGTCGTGACAGGGCTCGGCGCCGGTGCCGCGGCGCGCGATGCTGCGGCCGATCGGCTCGCCGTCCACGTGCACATTCAGCGTGAGGTTCGGCCGCGTGCCGCCGCGCGCGGCCCAGGCGGCGATCTTCCGCTCGCTCTTCGTCAGCGCGAGCGCGACCACGCGCTCGGCCGTGTCGCGGTCGGTGTAGGTGGACGCGGCGCTGATGCCGGGCTCATCGCGCAGGCGCTGACGCAACTGCGCGTCGGTGCGGCCGACGTGCCGGGCGAGGGTGTGGCCGCCGCGTTGCTCGTCGATCGTGAGGTCGCGCAACGGGACAGTGCCTTCGCGCGTCGGACCTGCGCCCGCCGTCTCGCGCGCCGGCGCGTCTGATGCCGCGGTGGGCGCCGGCGCTGCGGCCGTCGTCTCCGCAGGCGCCGGGGCCGGCGCGGGACGGCAGGCCGTCGCGCACCACACGAGCGCAAGCAGCGCCCACACTCGGGCACAGCGCCCGGACGATCGCCAGATCCATCGCATGCGAGTGATCTTATCTAGCCGGCGCGGCCGCCGAAAACCCGGCGGGACGCCCCTGCAGGGCTCGTCTACACTGTCGGTAGTTGCAGTGACCACGTCGTCCGCACTCGCGCTTCCCCGCCCCCGCCGACGCGTCTACG
>CAYFLU010000098.1:0-12580 GCA_964343975.1 uncultured Solibacteraceae bacterium | reverse complement strand
CGAAAGCGGCGATTCGCGGTGAGAGTTCACCGCGAATCGCCGCTGCGCAAAGAGTGCCGTCGAGGCGAGTGGCCGTCACACGTCCATTCTACCCGTGAATGTTGTCTTACCGCTCGTTCGCGAGACGGCTGTGCTTCGCACCGTACCCGAAGTAGATCACGAGGCCGATCGCGAGCCACACGAGCAACCGCAGCCAGTTCGTCCAGCCGAGGCCGTAGATCATCGCCAAGCACACGATCGTGCCCAGCGAGGCGACCACCGGCACCGCCGGCGCTTTGAAGCCGCGCTCGAGGTCCGGACGACGCACGCGCATGATCCACACGCCGATGCACACGAGGATGAAGGCGAACAACGTGCCGATGCTCGTCATCTCACCGACGATATCGCCCGGGATGAAAGCCGCGAAGAGCGCGGTCACGACGAAGAAGAGCATGTTCGACTTGTACGGCGTCTTGTAGACCGGGTGCGTCTCCGAGAAGAGCTTCGGCACGAGGCCGTCGCGGCTCATCGAATAGAACACGCGCGACTGGCCGAGCAGCATGACCAGGATGACCGACGAGAATCCGGCAAGGATGGCCACCGTCACGAACTTGGCCAGCCACCCGTAGCCCGTCATGTACTTGTTGATCGCGAAGGCCACCGACGCTTCACGCCCGGCGGACCGGAAGTCTTCGACGGTCGCGACGCCGCTCAGCACATGCGCGAAGAGCACGTAGAGGACCGTGCAGACCACGAGCGATCCGAGGATGCCGATCGGCATGTCCTTCTGCGGGTTCTTGGCTTCCTGCGCCGCCGTCGACACGGCGTCGAACCCGATGAACGCGAAGAAGACAACGCCGGCCGCGCCGAGGATGCCCATGATGCCGCCGTAGTTGTGTATCACGCCCTCAGGCGTCACGTAGGTGGTCGCGGCCGGGATGTACGGCGTGTGGTTGGCCGGGTTCATGAAGCCCCAGCCGATCGTGATCACCATCAACACGATCGACACTTTGGTGATGACGATCAGGTTGTTGACGAAGGCCGATTCCTGCGTGCCGCGGATGAGGAGCATCGTGAGCGCGAACAGGATGAACACCGCCGGGATGTTCATGATGCCGTGCATCGTCGGATCCGCCGGGTTGGTCTGGAAGGGCGAATGCCACCATTGCCAGGGGATACTGACGCCGAAGAATTGGAAGACGTTGTTGAGGTATTCGCTCCACGCGATGGCGACGGTCGCGGCGCCCACGGCGTACTCGAGGACGAGGTCCCAGCCGATGATCCACGCCATCAGCTCACCCATCGTCGCGTAGGAGTAGGTGTAGGCGCTGCCGGCGATCGGAATCATCGACGCGAACTCGGCGTAGCAGAGGCCGGCGAACGCGCAGCCCAGCCCCGCGACGAGGAACGCGATCGTGACCGACGGACCGGAGCGATCCGCGATCGCGGCCGCGGTGCGGACGAACAAGCCGGCGCCGATGATGGCGCCGATACCCAGGGCGACGAGCGCGCCCGCGCCCAAGGTGCGCTTCAGCGCGCCTTCACCGGTCGCCGCGCCGTCCGCCATCAGGCGTTCGATCGACTTGGTTCGAAACAGTGAGCCAGCCATTCTCTCCCTCTCTCTTTTTCTACATCTGCCGTGATCCCGACGCTGCAGGCGCGGAACGGCACCCCGCGGCGCGTTGGGCGCCGCTCGGCGAAAGCTTCGCGATTATACGAGAGGCTGCCGGGGATTACTGAGAAATTGCCACCCAGGCGCGAGCGCGCTGGGGCAGATCGCCAACGAGAAGGTCAGAAACCACGGCCACCGAATCCGCCCCTGCGGCCCAAACCGACGCCGCATTGGCCAGCGTGATGCCACCGATGGCAACAAGCGGTCGTGACCGGGCAACGATGGCCGAGACGCGCTGCACGCCGTCGACGCCCACCGCCGGGTCAGCGTCGGCCTTCGTCGCCGTGGTGAACACGGGACCAATCGCAAGATAGTCGGCGGTGGTATCGCACCCAGCGCGCGCCGTGGCGTCGTCATGCGTCGACAGACCAATGAGACTTGGCGGAGGACAGATCACGCGCACGGCGGATGGCGACAAATCCGACTGCCCCACGTGCACCCCGTCGGCGCCAGCCAAACGTGCGATATCTGCCCGGTCGTTGATGACGAAGGTCGCCCCCGCCTGCCGGCAGGCCTCGGCGAGGGGCTCGGCCAGCCGCAGCATCTCGCCGCTCGACGCGGTCTTCGCGCGGAGCTGGACGAGCCGAATCCCGGCGGTCAACCACACGTCGAGCACAGCACGCGGCTCGAGGCCGCGCGCCGTCAACGAATCGATATCGAGAATCGCGTAGAGCTTAGGCAGACTCGGCAAGTTTCTTCCCCGCCGCGGGGTCCGTCTTCATGAAGCGGTCCATGAAGGACGTGCTGAGCTTGCCGGCCACGAAGTCCGGCTCGGCCAGAATGCGCTGCTGCAGCGGGATCGACGTCTTGATGCCCTCGACCACGGTCATGTCGAGTGTGCGACGCATGCGGGCAATCGCCTCGTTACGGTCGCGGCCCCACGTGATGATCTTCGCAATCAGCGAATCGTAGTACGGCGACACCGTGCACTCGGAGTGCGCGAACGTGTCGACACGCACACCGGGACCGCCCGGCGTGCTGAAGGCGTGAATCACGCCGGGGCTCGGCGTGAAGGTGTCGGGGTCTTCGGCGTTGATGCGGCACTCGATGGCGTGGCCGCGGAATTCGATATCGCCCTGTTTGACCGACAGCCGCTCACCGGCCGCGACGCGGATCTGTTCCTTGACGATATCGATGCCGGTGATGCACTCGGTGACCGGGTGCTCCACCTGCAGACGGGTATTCACCTCGAGGAAGTAGAAGTGCCCCGCCGGATCCATGATGAATTCGAAGGTGCCGGCGTTCGCGTACTGCACGGCCTTGGCCGCTTCCACCACGGTGGCGCCGAGCTTCTTGCGCTGCTTTTCGGTGATCGCCACCGACGGCGCTTCTTCGATGAGCTTCTGGTGCCGGCGCTGAATGGAGCACTCGCGCTCGCCGAGGTGCACCACGTTGCCGTGATGGTCGCCCATCACCTGCATCTCGATGTGGCGCGGCGCCACGACGTACTTCTCGACGTAGACGTCGCCGTTGCCGAACGCGGCTTCCGCCTCGCGCGTCGCCATCTTCACCGAGCGCGCCAGATCGTCCATGTTGTGGACGATGCGCATGCCGCGGCCGCCGCCGCCGGCGACGGCCTTGATGATGACGGGCAGGCCGATTTCCTTCGCGATCTTGATCGCTTCTTCTTCGCTCTGCAGCGGACCGTCGCTGCCGGGCAGCACGGGGACGCCGGCCTTCTTCATCGCGCGACGCGCGCGCGCCTTGTCGCCGAGCAGCTTGATCGCGTGCGGGCCGGGGCCGATGAACTTGATGTGGCAGGCCTCGCACACTTCCGCGAGGTACGCGCTCTCCGAGAGGAAGCCGTAGCCGGGATGAATCGCATCGGCGCCGGTGATTTCCGCCGCGCTGATGATCGCCGGCACGTTGAGGTAGCTGTCGGCGCTACGGGGCGGACCGATGCAGACGTCCTGATCGGCGAACCGGACGTGCAACGAGTGCTCGTCGGCCTCCGAATAGACCGCCACGGTCTTGATGCCCATTTCCCGACACGCGCTGATGACGCGCAGCGCAATTTCCCCGCGGTTCGCGATCAGGATTTTCTTAAACATCTACTTGACCTTGATGGCAAAGAGACGTTCGCCAAACTGCACGGCCTGGCCATTCTGCACGTAGACCGACGCGACTTCGCCGTCGCAGTCGCACTTGATCTCGTTCATGAGCTTCATGGCTTCGATGATGCAGAGCACCTGGCCCTTCTTCACCGTGTCGCCCACGCTCGCAAACGGACGCGCCCCCGGTTCGGCCGCCGCGTAGAAGGTGCCGACCAGCGGCGCCTTGATCACGGCCAGATCGACACCCGCGGCATCGACCGGTGCAGCGGCTGCCGCTGGCGCAGCCGGGGCCGCCGCCACAGGCGCCATCGCCACCGGCGCAGGCGCCGCAGCCATGGTCATGGGCGGCGCGGCGTACACCACGTCCTGCCCCGCCTTCTTCACGCGGAGCTTGAGCCCGTCCTGTTCGAATTCGAATTCCGCGAGCTCGTGCTCACGGACCAGTTCCAAGATGCCTTTGATGTCGTCGAGATTCATATGGATCAGACAAGCACGAGGTCCAAGGGTGCCGTCGTCAGCACCTCCCGCCCCGTGTCCGTCACAAGCACATCGTCCTCCAGCCTGACGCCGCCGAGCCCCGCCACATATGCGCCCGGTTCGATCGTCACGACCATGCCAGATTCCAGCCGAACCGCCTCCGCGGGACTTCCGGGTCCCACCCGAGGCGCTTCGTGCACATCCAAGCCCAACCCATGGCCCAAGCCATGGACGAATGCGCTCCCCAGCTGTTGGCGCTCCAACACGCCGCGTGCGGCCCCATCCACGTCCGAGGTCAATTGCCCCGGTTGAACAGCCGCCACTCCAGCTTCGAGCGCCTGACGGACGGCCCGATAGAGAGACTCGGCCTCCGCCCCGACCCGTCCGGCACTGGCCATCCGGGTCAAGTCCACGCAGTATCCTTCCAAAACCCCGCCAAAGTCCAGCAGCACCAGTTCGCCGGCCTGTATCACCTTATCTGTTGGTCTGGCATGGGGATACGCGCTATTGAGGCCTGCGGCGACGATGGTATCGAAGGCTGGCTTCTCGAAGCCGGCGCGCCTCAGGGCGGCATCGACGTCGGCGGCCACCTCACGTTCGGTCCGCCCCACGGCGACCCACTGCCCCAGCACGGAGGCCACGTCGCTCAGGCGACGGGCAGCCTCGCGCAGCATGGCCACCTCCCCGGCATCCTTCACCAGCCGAACCGACTCAACCCAGTCGGTGACTGGCTGCCACACGATCCCGGCGCCGCCATGGTCCCACCGGTCACGCTGCGCGACGGTGGTGTGATCGGCCTCGAAGGCAACCCGGTGAGCACCGAGGCCCGTCAGGACCTCGATTAAGGAGGTGTCGTATTTCTTGACGCGGGTGACGTCGGTAACCACGACCTGGCCGCTCGTGCGGGCGGCCCGCACAACCTCGTCGTAGCGACCATCGACGAGCAAGTGGCTCGCGGTTGGCGTGACGATCAGGATCCCCGCCGAGCCCACAAAACCCGACAGGTAGCGGACATTCTGGAGGGAGGTCACGACGAACGCCTCGGCGTCGCTGGCGGCAAGCCGCGCGCGAACGGCACTCAGGCGTCGGTCAACGGGGGAACGGTCGATGGAAGCTCGCATGCCGCCGGCGTCAGCCGGCGGCGTATTGTGACAGCAACTCCATTCGGCGAGCGCGAATTCTCGTGAGCCACTCGTCGAGCACGGCGACCGGCCCGGCCGACAACTCGGGCACCGGCACCGGATCGGGCCGCGCCGGCGGCAGGACCGGATCCAGATCGTCCATCGTGAAGCGGCCCGTCACATCGCTCAGGTCGCCGACCACATCGAGCCCCTGGCTCCCTTCGTCCGCGAACGCCTCAGCTTCCGCCGCAACGTGCGGCAGTTCCGCGGCGTCGATGACATCTTCGATTTCGAAGGCGGCTGCACCCGCCGGCTCGAAGGCGGCTGCACCCGCCGGCTCGAAGGCGGCTGCGCCCGCCGCCTCGAAAGCGACGGCTCCGGCCGGCTCAGTATCAGACGCCCAGGCCACATCGGGAGACGCGTTCCGGAGCGGCTCGCTCGCCGGCGGCTCCGCCGCATCAACGACTGACGCGGTCGTCGACCATCCGGACCAATCGAGCATCGGCAGGGACTCCTCGATGACCGGCGCAGGCGCGAGCGACGCGGGCGTGAGTTCCGACACCGGCATCGCCAGCAACAGATCGTCGGCGACAGGCGTGGTCCGCGCCAGTTCGGGGGCCGGCATCACCACATCCGCCAGCGGCACATCATGCGCCTCCAGATGTTCCTCAATGCCCCGCGAGTGGAGGGCCGCCAATCCCCGGATGGCCGCGAGGTTGTCGGGCGCTCGTTCGAGCACGGCCTTGAGCTCACGATGCGCCTCCCACTCATCCGGCCGCTCGCCATGCTCCATCAACGCGTAGCCCAGCGTGACGCGGGCGGAGATGTGATCCGGATACACGGCGAGCCCCTCGCGGCACAACGCGATCGCGCGATCACGCTGTCCCAGGCGACGGAGGCGCTCGGCCTCGATACCAAACGACGGAGCCACGGTGGCGGTAGTCATGGATGCCTCACGGATTGATGGTCAGCGTCATGGTGAACACACCACGGCGCCCGATGTCGTCGGTCACGGTCAACACGACGGTGTATGTCTTGGCGACGGTATAGATGTGGCTCGCGATCGGACCGGCCGTCGTGGCGGACGTGCCATCGCCGAAGTCCCACAGGTAGCTCACGATGAGCCGACCCGGCGGCACGGACGAGCCCGACGCGTTGAAGTTCACGGTGTCGAGGACCTTGGGATCCGTCGGCGACACGACGAAGGTCGCGACCGGATTACTGGCCGATACGACCGTCAAGGTCATCGGCGCGCTCGTCACGGCCGCGCCGCGATCGTCGGTCACCGTCAACGTCGTCTGGTAGTCGGCGGCCACACCGTAGAGATGCGTCACGGTCGGCGTCGATGTCGTCGCCGTGGTGCCATCGCCGAAGTTCCAGGCGTAGCTGACGATCACGCCGTCGCTGTCCTTGGAGGCGGAGGCGTCGAAGGTCACCTGCTCGCGCTCGTGCGGCGAGGCCGGCGACGCGAAGTAGCTCGGCACGGGCAGCGCATTCGGCGCCTGGATGACGCCCGGCGAGGTCAGTCGAATCGAGACCCCGCTGACGTTCGCGTTGGCGGCGTCCGTGCCGGACGGCGCGGCCACGACCTGAATCGTGGTTTCGTTCGTCGTCCCGAACGCTGCCGGCGGCGGCGCCGTGTAAATCACGTTGGCGCGACCATCACTGCCGGTCGAAATGTTGCGCGACGACAGCGTCCCGAGATCCCCGAGGACGCCCCCGATCTTGATGTCCATGCGGAGCGCGAGATTCTTCACCGGCTGGCCGTTGGCATCGCGCGCCGTGGCCGTGATCACCGACTGCGTCGCGCCATCACGCGCGAGCAGATCCGGTGAGGCCGTCACGATCACCGAGAGCCCCAGCGTCGAAGGCCCGCTCAGCGCCGGCGTGGTCGGCGTCGCGAGCGAACACGCACCGACCGACATCACCAGTGCCGCGAGTACACCCTGCCGCCAACGCCGGGATCTCCGTTCGCCGGCTGTTCCCATGTGTCGAGATTCGGGCGTCATGCCGGGTCTCCCCAATCCGCAAAGGTCACGGAGATCTTGCCGGTGATGTTAACCTCGTGCCCGGCCTGGTCCTTGCCGTAGAACGTGATCTCGGCGACCGTCGAAATCGCAAACGCGCCGTTGCCGCCGATGAGGGCCTTCAGCGGCGCCGCGTTCTTCGCCTGCAGACGCACCAGGGTCATCGTCGCGGTGACCGGCGCGGCGCCCACCGTGGCGGTGAGTGCCCCGTCGAACGGGTACGGCACATCGACGCCCGGCGTGTTCCGTCCGTCGCTGCGCACGAAGTTCACGTGGTATTGCGTGATGGTGATGAAGTTCACGCTGGCGGGTGCGGTCGGCGTCGACGTCGTGCCGGGGTCCTTCATGCCGAGATGGAACGTGACCTGGCCGAGGTCTTCGAACACCGTCGGGACGAACGCCTGTTGCCCGTTGCCGATGTCGCGCTTCACGTACGTCTGCACGTCCGACGCGAGGCTGCCGCCGAACGTGTCGGGCTTGGCGCCGGACGCGGCGGCCAGCGCGTCGATGATCAGATACGAACTGGCCGCATCGCTCTTGAGCGCCGCCGTGCAGGACGGCAGGCTCGTCGCGGCAACGAGCACCAGCGTGGCAATCCCACGCAACGACCAATGACGACTCATGGCTGGCTCCGAAGAATGCGGGGCGTGATGAAGATCAGCAGCTCGCGGCTCTCGTTCTGCACCGAGTCGTGCCGGAAGAGCCAGCCGAGCAGCGGGATGTTGTTGAGTCCCGGCGTCTTCTCCTGCGACGTCTGGTCCCGGCTCACGACGATGCCGCCGATCACCGTCGTGGCACCGTCGGCAACCTGCACCCGCGTCAACGCGCGCTGAGTGTCGATCGGCGGGATGTTGTTGATCGATCGCGTGAAGTCCGGCGTGGCATTCTCGAGTTCGATCTGCATGATCACGGTGCTCGCCGCGGTGATCTGCGGCACCACCTTCAGCTTCAGTGCCGCGTCCTTGAACTGCACCGTCACCGTGTTGTTGGCCACTGTCTGGATCGGAATCTGGATGCCCTGCGTCATCTCCGCTTCGTGGTTGTTCTGCGTCGTCACACGCGGCGTCGAGAGAATGCGTCCCTTCCCGTTACGCTCGAGCGCCGAGAGCGCCAGATCGAGACCGAAGGCGCCATTGATCGCGCCGAGCGACAGGCCGAGTGCGCTCGTCGGCGTGGCCACGGGCAGATTGATCGCGGTGCCCGACTTCTCGAGCGCGGATGCGCGCGGATCGTTCGGCGCCTGCGTCGCGGCCCGGCCACTCAGGGTGCCCGTGTTGGGAAACGCCAGATTCGTGGTGTTGCCAAGCTCCGGCGCCACGCGCCCGTTGACACCCCACTGCACGCCCAGCTCACGTGCAGCATCGCGATTGGTCTGCACGATCCGCGCTTCGATCTCCACCTGCGGCTCGGCCTGGTCAAGGGTGCTGATGAGCGACTGCGCCGCGGCCAGACGATCGGGCAGGTCGCGGACGATGAGCGTGTTCGTGCGCTCATCGACGCGGATCTCGCCGCGCGACGAGAGCGCGGCGTATTTGATGAGCGGCTCGAGTTTCGCCGCCTGCGCGTAGCTGAGCGAGAACGTCTTCACCTCGAGGGTGCCGGCGAGCGCCTGCGCCTCGGCCAGCTTGCGGCGATCGGCTTCCTCCTCCGCCAGCACCGAGAGCGGCGCGATCCGTACGACGGTGCCTTCGACCACGTAGCCGAGCTTCGCGCCGCGCAGGATGATGTCGAGCGCCTGATCCCACGGCACCGCGGTCAACTTGATGTCGACGGCGCCTTTGACGGCCGGGTCGATCACGAGATTCAGGCCGTTCGTTTCGGCAAACGTCCGCAGCACCATGCGAAGATCCGCGCCCTGCAGATCGAGATCCATGGGCGCGCCGGAATACTTCTTCACCGGCTGTTGGTCCCGCGCGGCCGCGGCCGTGGTCGCGAGTAGCGCCACCGCCATGCACACGGTTGCGATGATGCGCACTCCCTGGCCTTTCATTGCTGTCCTCCTGACACTGTGGCGCGCAACGGTTTGCGCACATCACGCGCGCGCATCACGCCGGCCGCATCGGGCGTCCGCTCCGTGAACACGACGCTATCGTTCTCGATCCGGGTCACCACGCCGTCGGCCAGCCGATCAGCGCGCTTGGCCATGTACGTGCGCCCGTCCGGTCCAGCCAGCAGCGCGATGAGCGACGTCCCGCTCTTGATGAGTCCCTTCACCTGCACGTCCGCGATGGACAGCCCCGCCAGCCCGGCCGCCGGCCTCGCGGGACTGGCCGCACGCGGCGTGGCAGGAGCCTTGGGCACGATCAGACTCACGAACGGATCACGCCGCCCGCCATCGTCGTACTCCGCGGCCTTCGCCGCGGGCGCAGTCGGCGCGGGCGGCTGCTGCGCGTCGAGCACCGGCATGAGCAACAGCCACATCAGCGCCGCCGTGGTGAGACGAGTCATCGCTTCGCCTCCGCCTCGGCCGGCGCCGGTTTGCCGTCGGCGTGGAACACGAACGTCGTCGCCGTACACGACGCGGTGATCGAGCCGTGGCCGCCCGGCTGCGACCGCGCTTTGAGATGCAGATTGGAAATCGAGACCAGCAGCGACAGTTGTGCCACACGGTCGAAGAAGTGACCAAGGTCGTGGTAGTTGCCGTCGAGCCCCAGCTCGATCGGCCATTCCGAATACTGCGGCTTGGCCGAGACCGGCTTCGGGGTGAAGCTGCTCAGCTCGAGCGATGATTCGCTCGCGAGCACGTGCAGTTGGCGGAGCACCTCCTGCGCGTCTTTCTCATCAGGCAGCAAGGCAGTGGTCGCGATCAGCGATGTTTCAAGCGCCGCGATCTCCTTCTCGAGCGCCGGCAAGCGACGCGCGGTGGCGTTGGCGCGCGAAACGTCGGCCTGCATCGTCGCCAGACGCGCGCGACGCGAGGCCAGCTCCGTGCGCGCCGGCGCGAGCAGGACCTGCCAGGCCGCCGCCACGGTGGCGAGTGACAGCATCGCGAAGATCACGATCTGTGTGCGCGCGCTGTACTCATGAAAGCTCTTCGCCATCGCTACAACGCCGTCGCTTTCAGGGCGAAGCGCACCACAGAGGCGTCCTGCACCGTTTCCATGTTGGTCGTCACGATGTCGATCGGACGGGCGAACCGGCCGGAGGTCTGCAGACGCTCGACGAAATCCGTCAGGGCCGTGAGCGAGGTCGCGCGGCCTTCAAACTGGACGGCGGCGCCGGCCTGCTTGACCTCGAGGAGCCAGAGCCCATCGGGCACGCTGCGGCTGATCGTCTCGAGCAGATCGACCGGCGCGCGCTGCGTGTGCTGGAGGCGATCAATCAAGGCGAGGCGCTCGGTGAGTTCGACTTTGCGCGCGGCCGCGCGATCGACGAGGGCCGCCACATTCCGGAGCCGCGTGAGGTCGGCTTGCGCGGACGCGATTTGGGCATCCACTGCCGACTCGGCACGCAGCGTCTGCCACCACCACAGGCCCACGGCCGACGCGGTGATGACGAGCATGCCGAGGCCCGCCACGGCCGCGCGCTGGTCGGCTGGGACCCAGACACGCCGCGGCGCACGCGGCACCGCGCGGAGCAAATTGATGCGAATCACCGGGCACCGTCCTGCCGCATGGCCAGTCCAACGGCCACGGCGAATGCCGGCCCGGTGCCGTCGGTCAACGGCGTGCGGCGTCCCGTCCGGGCGATACGACGAAACGGATCGGCGATCTCCACGGGGGCCTCGAACTCGTGCGTCAGCAGCGCCTGCAGGCCTTCCGCGCGGCACGCCCCCCCGGAGACCACGATGCGATTGATGGCCTCGACCGGCCGCGCGGCGCGATAGAAGTCCACGCTCTTCCGGATCTCCACCACGATCTGCGACGTCACCTCGCTCAGGATGGCCAGCACCTGTTCGGGATCGACGCCGGGCACGATGCTGTGCGAGGCCTGCTTCAGGCGCTCGGCCACGGCGGGCGCGACGTCGAGATCGCGGCGCAGCGCCTCGGTGTACGTCTGTCCGCCGAGCGCGATGTCGCGAGTGACGGCCAGCACCGCACCTTCGAGCAGGCACACGACCGTTGAGGACTTGCCGCAGTGCACGAGTAGCGTGACGCCGGTTGGCGGCGCGTCGCAGTTCTCGACATAGGCGTTCGCCAGCGCAAACGCCTCGAGGTCCATGACGACCGGCCGGGCCCCGGCCTGCAGGATCAGGTCCGTCCGCGCATCGATTCGCTCGTTCTTGGCCGCCACGAGCAGGAGTTCGGTGGTGGGCTGGTCGGCCGCTTCTGGCAGTCGGTCGTAGGTCAGGTGCACATCCGCCAGGTCGAAGGGCACGTACTGTTCGGCTTCCCACGGCAGCGCGTCCGCGAGTTCCGTATCCGACATACGGGGCAAAGACAGGCGCTTGACGATGGCCGACTGCCCCGAGAGGCCGGCCACGACCTGGGCGCGCCGCACGCGCAGGGTATCGAGGACCTCTCGGATGGCCCCGGCGACGATGTCCGGGTCCGAACTTCCCGTCTCCGGAATCGGGGCCTCGGCGGCCCCGACGAGGCGCCATCCGGCGCGAGAACGGCCCAAAACCACCGCTTTCACGCCATCAGACCCAATATCGAGTCCGGCGAGGGGTGCACGAAAGAGCCGCGGGAGACGCATAGCTGGCCCACTCAAGGGCAAGGCTGATGCCAGACTTGCGATTTCGTGCTTTCCCCGGTGTACAGTGGAGGTCCCCTATCGACGGGGCCGAAACCGACCCACACGTTTGGGCGACGGCCTAACAGTTCTGTAAAGGCGACAAGTGTTTGCGTCTATTGACTTTTATTGGCGCCGCCGATATCCTTTCGGTTTGCCGTACTCTGAATACGGCCGAAAGGGAATACATGGGCACGTTTACTCCATCTGCTACGGCGCGCGGGACTGAGCGCGAGATCGTTCGGCAGTGGCACATTATCGATGCGAAAGATCAGGTCCTCGGACGCGTGGCCAGTGTGGCGGCGCGCCTCTTGCAGGGCAAGCACAAGCCGACGTGGGCGCCGTTCATTGACACGGGCGATCACGTGATTGTCGTGAATGCGGCGGCGATCAAGCTGACGGGTAAGAAAGACACCCAGAAGATTTATCGGCAGCACTCGGGCTACGAAGGTGGCCTGCGCGAAGAACGCGCCAAGGATGTTCGCAGCAAGCGTCCGAATCGCCTCGTGGAAGAAGCGATCTACGGCATGCTGCCGAAGACCAAGCTCGGTCGCGCGATGTACGGCAAGTTGAAGG
>CAYFLU010000097.1:0-12686 GCA_964343975.1 uncultured Solibacteraceae bacterium | reverse complement strand
GCGTGGCTGGTCGTGTCGCGGGCCGTGCGCGCGCCACGCGTCGCCGCTGCGCTCTGGGTGCTGCTCACGCCGATGACGATCGCCGCGCTGGCGTGGCTGCTGCCGGGGGCCATGCGCCTCAACGCGGCGCCGGCGCAGCTCGAGGTCGTGCGCGGCGAAGGGCAGGGCGCGCGCGTGTTCGCGATCGGCACGGGCCGCCTCTCGCGCGTGCGCACGCTCAAGAACACACTCACGCTCGCGGCGCTGGCACCCGGCTCTTCGGACGAGTGCCCGGCGCCGGCGCCGCTGGCCTTCAATGACGTGCCCGGCGCGCGCTACACGGTGAAGGTCGCGTCACGCGCCACGGCGCCCGTGCCGCTCACCGTGAAGGCCGGCCGCGGCGACTCGGCCTGGCGCGAGTTCACCGTGCCCGGCCCCGGCACGTTCACCTTCCCGGTGCTGCTGCCCACCGCCGTGTCGCGCGTGGTCGTCGACACGAACGATGCGGCCCAGCGCGACCTCATCCGCGTGACGCTCGGTGTCGACGATGCGATGCCGGCACGCGACGCGCAGCCGGCGCGGAGCGCCGCCCACTTCGGCAACGCCGACACGCAGTTCTTCGACGATCAGGTCTTTGTCGAGAAGGACGGCTTCTGGGTGCGCGGCGGCCAGGCCACCCGCTTCCTGCTCTCGTCATCGGCCGGGCCGGTGTCGCCACTCACGATGAAGGTGCTCGTGCGCAACGGCGGCACGAACAATCAGGTCTCGGTGGAATCCGGCGGCTTCCAGAAGTTGTTGTTGCTGAAGCCGTTCGAGGAGGTCGAACTCGACATTCCGCTCACGCCGCTCGGCACCGCCAGCGTTCGCGTGGCGTCGTCCGAGGGCTTCGTCCCGGCGAAGCTCACGCCGGGGAACACCGATCAGCGCAACCTCGGCGTGTGGATCGAGCCGAGGTAGCGCGTCAATAGCGGATCACGCCGCCGAACCAGACGCCGGCGTATTCCATGTCACCGAAGTCTTTCTTCAACGTCACGGTCAAAGTCATCTTCCGGTAGCCGCCCTGCACGCCGAGGTAGCGGTTGATGTTGTAGGTGGCGTAGAAGTCCATGTCCACGTAGTTGCCCGTGGCGTCGAGCTTTTGCGCGAGCGAGTCCCACAGCTTGAAGCCGCTGACGCTGGCCGTCACCGACATGTTCGGGAGCAGATACGCGCGCGCGATGCCGCCGTACGCCGGGAGCGGACCCGACGCGCTCGTGAACTCGGTGTCGCCCGGGGCCTTGAGCGTCACCGAGAAGTCGGTGATGCGCGCTTCGGCCAGGGCGCCGAGGAAGAAGCGATCCGTCGACACGAGATCCAGCTCGTACCCCACGCGCCAGACCTTCCAGTTGAACTGCGACTGGATGGGCAGGTTGGCGGAGAACTTCTGCCCGTTGAAGACGATGTCGCGTGTCAGTGTGGTGTCGGACGAGTAGGTGATCGGCACGTACTGCGCGTAGAGCTTGTTGCGCTTGCCGGCCTTGATCTCAAAGCGGAAGTCGGAGAACTTCGTGTCCTGGAACTTCAAGTCCTTCACGAAGTCGATCTTCGTGCCGACGATGCCGAGCTGCTCGCTCGAGACGACGCCGGTGAGCGTCGGCGCCCAGAGACCGGCCGCGGCCTGAATGTGGTAGTCCTCGCCGACCGATCCGGCGGTGGACATCGACGGCGCGGAGTACTGAGCCGCCGCGGGCGCTGCCAGCGCCGAGAAGAGCATCGCCATCGCCATCGTCAGTCGTCCGGTTGGTGTCATCTCGTGTCCTCTATACTTTCCTGATGCGCCGCGCGCTCGTACGTCTCTGGCCTTATGTGCGCGAAGCCCGCCGGGCCATCTGGCTCGGCATGGCCTGCATTCTCGTGGCGAGCGTGGTGTCGTTCGCCTCGCCCTGGGTCCTCAAATACGCCATCGATGGGCTGATGGCCGGGGCCGGACGCCGTGCGCTGGCCGGCTATGCCGTCGCCATGCTCGGGTTGTCGCTCGTTGACGGCCTGTTCCGCTACCTGATGCGCCAACAACTTATCGGCGCCTCACGGACGATCGAATATGGCCTCCGGAACGATTTCTTTGCCCATCTCGAGCGCCTGCCGCTGGCCTATTTCCAGGCCAATCGCACTGGCGATCTCATGTCTCGTGCCACCAACGATCTGAATGCCGTCCGCATGATGATCGGCCCGGCCGTGATGTATTTCGCCAGCACGGCGCTCGGTTTTGTGATCGCGATCACAGTCATGTTGTCGATCGACGTCCGGCTCACGCTGATCGCCATTGCGCCGCTGCCGCTCGTATCGATCGCCACGCGCTACTTCGGGCAGGCCATTCACGACCGGTTCGAGCGGATCCAGGAACAGCTGGCGGACATGAGCGCGGTCGTGCAGGAGGCGCTCTCGGGCGTGCGCGTGGTGCGGGCCTACCGGCAGGAAGGGGCCGAACTCGCGCGGTTCGGCCGGTCCAATGATGAGTACGTGCAGCGCAACCGCGGGTTGATCCGGCTGCAGGCGGCGTTCTACCCGAGCCTCACGCTGTGCTTCGGCATCAGCACGATGATCGTCCTCTGGCGTGGCGGCAACGATGTCGTCGCCGGCCGGATGACGCTCGGCTCGTTCGTGGCGTTCATGCGGTACGTCGTGATGCTCTCGTGGCCGATGATCGCGTTCGGCTGGGTCATCAACATGGGCCAGCGCGGCCTCGCGTCGTGGGGACGGATGCTCGAGGTGATGGACACGGCGCCCTCCATCAACGACGACCGCGCCCGGCCCGACGCGCTGGCCACCGGCGTGGCGGGGCGGATCGAGTTCCGTCACCTGTCGTTCCGCTATCCGGTGCGGCCGGGCGAGACGACCGCCGCCGATACGCTCGTCGACATCTCCTGCACGATCGAGCCGGGGCAGACCGTGGCGATCATCGGCGCCACCGGCTGCGGCAAGTCCACGCTCGTGCAACTGCTGCCGCGCCTGCACAGCCCGGCGCCGGGCACGCTCTTCATCGACGGCATCGACGTGACCGAGATCCCGCTCGCGCGCCTGCGCGGTGCGATCGCCATGGTGCCGCAGGAGCCGTTCCTGTTCTCCGACACCATCGGCGGCAATGTGCTCTTCGGCTTCGATCCGGCGAAGGATCTGCCGGCGGTTGAGGCCGCCGCGCATGCCGCGGGCCTCGACAACGACCTGCCGGCGTTTCCCGACGGCTACTCGACGATCGTCGGCGAGCGCGGCATCACGCTCTCGGGCGGGCAGAAGCAGCGCACGGCCATTGCGCGCGCGGTGGCTGCCGATCCGCGCATCCTCGTGCTCGACGACGCGCTGTCGGCCGTCGATACGCAGACAGAAGAGCTGATCCTGCAGCGTCTCCGCGCGGTGCGTGCCGGTCGCACGTGCCTCATCGTGGCGCACCGCATCTCCACCGTGCGCGACGCCGACCTCATCCTCGTGCTCGACCGTGGCCGCATCGCCGAGCGCGGCACGCACGCCGAGCTCGTGGCCCGCGCCGGGATCTATGCGCGCATGGACCAGCAACAGCGCCTCGAAGAGGAGCTCGCCGCCTCATGAGCGCGCCGCAGGATGACGTCGTCGGCAAGGCCTACGATGCGCGGCTCATGCGCCGGCTGCTGGTGTATCTGCGGCCGCATCTCGGCATGGTGGCGGTGGCCTTCGTCGCCATCATCGGCGGCGCGCTCGTCGATCTGTTGCAGCCGTGGCTGACCGCCCGGGCCATCGACACCTACATCGCGCAGCGCGACCTCGCCGGCCTGCGCATGATCGCGATGGCCGGCATCGCCGCGATCGTGATCGGGTTCGTGTTCGAGTATCTGCAAACGGTGGTGATGCAGACGGTGGGGCAGCAGATCATGCGGGCGATCCGCATGGAGGTCTACGGCCACCTGCAGAAGCTCGACCTCGCGTTTTACGACCGGCACCCCGTGGGGCGGTTGATGACGCGCGTGACGACCGACGTCGACGCGCTGAACGACCTCTTTGCCTCGGGCGTGGTCACTGTTTTCGGCGACGTGCTGTCGCTCGTGGGCATCATCGCCGCGATGCTGTGGATGAACTGGCGGCTGGCGCTCGTCGCCTTCGTCGTGCTGCCCGGCATTCTCTGGGCCACGCATTGGTTCCGCATCCACGTGCGCGAGTCGTACCGGCAGGTGCGCGGCCTCGTGGCCAAGATCAACGCGTTTCTGCAGGAGCACGTCACGGGCATGTCGACGGTGCAGCTGTTCCGGCAGGAGCGACGCGCGTTCGACCGGTTCGACGCGATCAACCGCGACCATCGCGATGCCAACATCCAGTCGATCTTCTACTACGCGCTCTTCTACCCGATGATCGAGTCGCTGGCGGCACTCTCGGGCGCGCTCATCATCTGGGTGGGCGGCGGCTGGGCCCAGACCGGCGTCGTGCAACTCGGCGTGCTGGTGGCGTTCCTACAGTACTCACGCCGCTTCTTCCAGCCGATCAGCGACCTGTCGGAGAAGTTCAACATCCTGCAGGCGGCCATGGCGGCCTCCGAGCGCATCTTCACGGTGCTCGACACGCCGGTGCAGATCGCGAGCCCCGCGACGCCGGCCCAGGATCCGGGCGCATCGGCTCCCACGAGCCAGCCGGGGCCGGTGTCCGTGGTCTTCGAGCACGTGTGGTTTGCCTACGTGAACGGCCCCGACGGCGAGCCGCAGTGGGTCTTGAAGGACGTCTCGTTCACCGTCGGCGCCGGCCAACGCATCGGCATCGTCGGCGCCACGGGCTCCGGCAAGACCACGATCATCAGCCTGCTCCTGCGGTTCTATGACATACAGCGGGGGCGCATCCTGGTGAACGGTGTCGACATCCGGGAGATGGACCTCACGGTGCTCCGCGGGTTGTTTGGCCTGGTGCTCCAGGACGTGCATCTCTTTGCGGGGACCATCGCCGGCAACATCCGGCTGGGCCGGAGCGATATCTCGGACGACCGGCTGAAGGCCGCCGCCCACGCCGTGCACGCCGACGCGTTCATCGAGCGCATGCCGGCCGGCTACGACACCGAGGTGGCCGAGCGGGGGGCCACCCTGTCGGTGGGGCAGAAGCAGCTCTTGTCGTTTGCCCGGGCGCTCGCCTTCGATCCGGCGGTGCTGGTGCTCGACGAGGCCACCTCCAGCGTGGATACCGCGACGGAGGCCCTGATCGAGGATGCCCTGAAGGTCATGATGACCGGCCGGACGGTTGTGGCGATTGCCCACCGGCTGTCGACGATCCAGGACATGGATCGCATCCTCGTCCTGCACAAGGGCGAGCTCCGCGAGAGCGGGTCACACCAGGAGTTGTTGGGATTGCGGGGGTTGTACTTCCGGCTGTACGAGCTGTCGCGCGTTACTCGAGCCGGGAGTTCTTCGGATGCCAGCCCAGCCGGAGCACGGTGACCACGGCCTCGCGCTTGCCGAAGCTCAGGGCTTCATTGCAGTTCCACAGGTAGACGTCCACGTGCTTGCCCGTGATCATCGGGCCCGTATCCATCACCGTGTAGATCCCCCGGTATTTGTCGGGGAGGTTGTCGCCGCCCCGGCCCGGGAGGGTGTCGAGCTCGACGACCGACCCGACCGGCAGGAGCTTGGGATCGGCCGCGACGATCCCGGTCGTGACCCCCACGCCGGACGCCGTCTTCTGACCCTGGCAATAGGCGGTCGTCACGAACCGGAGCCGGGCCCCGGCGGTCGGCGGGGTGTTCTCGGGCCCCGCCACCGACAGGTCGGCGTTCTTGTGCGAGTCCACGACAGTGGCGTCGTAGACGAGCATGATCGCGACCACCGCGATAGTGGTGGCCACGAGCTTGCGCCGAAGGGAGCGGGACAGAAACATCGTTAGTTAGGACGAAAACCCAGCCTCAGACGATCGTCTTATCGGCGGGTGGACCTAACTAGCGTACCCCAGAGGTGGGGGGATGGGTGTGGCTGTGGTGCCGCCGGCGGGCCCGGATAAAGGCCAGGCTGGCGTAGTAGGAAATGCCGCCAAGAATCGCCGCAAGTATCGACGATCCAATGAGATACGCCGGAAGGAGCGGACGCAGAATCCGGCCGATTCCCTGCAGCCGGGGCATGAAACCCTGCACGTCGAGGGCGTCTTTCAGCTGCGTGACGAAGTCTGACGGCATCCGCGAGCCGGTCAGCAGGGCCCCAAAGGCGGTGGCGGCGGTGTAGAACGCCGGCATGAACCAGGGCAGGTGGAGGTACATGCCGACCAGCACGGCCACCCGGTTCAGGTTGAACGCAAACGCCAACACGATCCCGATCACCGTATGCAGACCAATGAACGGGGAGAAGCCGAGGGTCACGCCCAGGGCAAAGGCGGCCGCCGTACGTTCCGGCGTGTCGTGGACGTGGAGGAGCTTCTCCGTCCACTTCTCGAGCATGGATTTCGTGAGATGCCAGACCATGCGCCGGGTCCTAGGACGGGGAGACGAAGTGGGAGAAGCCGTCGCCCAGAGGGCGCCGGCCGTCCGGCGTCTCGAGTGCGAGGGCCGGTTCCGTGGTGAGCTCGCCGATGCAGGTCAGGTCGGCATGGCGTCCGGCAATGGCTTCGAACGCCCGGCGTCGCCTCGGGGCGACTGCGAAGAGCAGTTCGTAGTCTTCGCCGCCCGAAAGGGCGTTGTCGAGCGTCGCGCGCGGATCCACTGGAATGTTGGACGAGAGTATACGGGCGCCCGTCCCGCTGGCGGCGGCCATTTGGCTCACCGCATCAGCCAACCCATCGGACAGGTCCATGCAGGCGCTGGCCACCTTGTGGGCCCCGACCGTGATCCCGCACCGCAGGAGTTCAGCCGATGAACGCGGCGCGAGCGGCGAGGGCGATTCCGGCGTCGCCGGCAGCTGGCCCTCCGCCTCGGCGCGCCGCGCGCGCGCGACGGCTGCCGCCGCGCGTCCGAGCTGGCCGGTGACGTAGAGCAGGTGGCCCGCGCGTCCGCCGCTGCGGGTCAGGACCCGGCGGCGTCCGACGGCGCCGATGAGCGTCACGTCGATGACCGCCGGTCCGGGCGACGATGCGAGGTTGCCGCCGATCAGGTGGAGCTTCACCTCCGCCGCCAGTTCCAGGAAGCCGTCGAAGAGGGCGTCGAAGTCGGCCACGGCCATCGCGGGCGACAGGGCCAGGCTCAGCGTCGCAGCGCGCGGTGTCGCGCCCATCGCGGCGAGGTCGCTGACGTTCACGGCCAACGCCTTCCGTCCGATGTCGTGCCACGACATCCAGGCGCGCCGGAAGTGCACGTCTTCGATCTGACAGTCGGTGGTGATCACTTCGAGTTGCCCGCGCGGCGGCTCGATCACGGCCGCGTCGTCGCCGATGCCGAGTGTGATCCACGGGGCCGGCGCCGGGACGCGTTCGCGCAGCCGCTGGATCAACGCACGTTCTCCAAGGTCGGCTAGACGCATAAGTGTTGTGGGAGAAACCCCGCTTTGCCGTGTGGGGAGGTCGAGCGGACCTGCATAGCAGGTGGAGCCGCTATGAAAACCGCGTTTCAGGCTTCCTCACCACGGAGGCGTGCACACCACGCAGGATCGCGACTCGCTTTGTTGTGAAAACATCGGCCCAGACGACACTCCGAAACCATCACGAGCAAAGCAGGAAGGTCAGTATAGCAGGGCGGTACGCGGGCAGGATTGCCGAAGGCGGCTGGCGCCGCGCCGAAACCTTGGCGAAAGCTGGATCAGCCGACGTTCGAGATGCGGTTCGGCGCGTCGGCGACGATTTCGAGCGCCGTGTCGACGAGGCGTTCGAGTTCGGACGTGCGGTCGATCACCTGGCGATGGAGGCCGGCGCCGGCCGCGCGGCTGCGGAAGAGCTCGTCCGCGAGGTTGAGCGCGACGATCACCGCCACGCGCACCGAATCCGCAGTCGTGAGTTCGCCCGCGGCGACCTGCATCTTCTGGTCGACGTAGTTGGCGAGCTCGGCGATGTAGGCCGGGTCGAGCTCGCTGCGGACGGCATACTTCTGCCCCTGCACATCGACGTGGACGACGCGTCCGCTCATCGGGGCCTCGTTTCTGGGTTAGATGCCGAGCTTCTCGATCGTGCTGATCATCTGCACGACCCGGTTCTTGATGAGCTCGCGCTCTTCGCGGAGCGAGCTGGCTTCGACGGTGGCGCCCTCGGCGTCGCCGAGGCGCATCCGCAGCGTTTCGGTTTCACGCTGGAGGCGCGACACTTCGTCGAGCGCCTTCGCGCGTTCCGCGCGCAGCGCATCGACCATCGTCACAAGTTGTTTGATCTTCTCTTCGAGCCGATCGATCGGTTGGAGGTCGACAGCAGTCTTGGCCATGGGTTGTCAGCACTCCGAGCCGCAAAGGCTCACAGGCAGCAAAATCGTCGCACGAACCCCGCGTGGTGACAAGCGGATTAGCGCTCCGTGGCGCGGCAATCGCGCCGTTCCGCCTCGCGAATTGCGTTGGCGATCGCGACCGCTTCTTCCGATGTGAGCGTTTGCTCGGTCGGCTGGAGTCGCGCGCGCAGCGTGATCGAGCGATGCCCGTCGGGGATGCCCTTGCCGCGGTACTGATCGATGAACGCGATCGCCGCGATGAGCGGGTGCACGGCCGCGGCGGTGGCCGCGATCGCGCTCCACTGCACGTCGTCGGGGTAGGTCATCGACACGTCCACTTCCACCGACGGCAGCGCGGGCAGCGGCGCGTAGCCGTTCTCGCGCGACGGCGCCGAGGTGAGGCCGTCGAGGTCGAGCTCGGCGACGACCGCGAAGGCATGCTTGAGACCGGCGGCGCGTGTGCCGCGGCGGTTCAGCACCGCGAGCGTGCCGATCGTCTGGCCGCCGCTCGTCAACGTCAGGGCGGCGCCACTGTCGGCCCACGGCGCGGTGGCGCCGGCGGTGACGGTGATCGGCGACACGTGCACGTGCGCGGCCAGCGCATCGATCGCGCCCTTCGCCTCACGGAACAGCGCCTCGGCGTCGTCGCCGACCCAGGCCGCCACGATGCGGCGCACCTGCACGGGCAGCTGCTCGCGCGGATCGTCGAGCGACTTGCGGGGCCCGGCGGGGAAGACCTTGCCGGCTTCGAAGATGCGGAACGTTCCGCGCCAGCGGATGTTCGACTCGATCGCTTTCAGGAGGCCCGGCACGAGCGACGTGCGGAGCGTGGCCTGATCCGGCGCCGGCGGCGCGCCGAGCTGATACGGCGCGGCGGCCACATCGAAGCCCGCCGCGGTGACGAAGCGGTCTTCGATCCAGGGATACGTGATGACTTCCTGCAGGCCGCACCCGAAGGCGAAGTACTCCTTCACGCGGCGTTCGGTCGACTGCGGATAGTTGCGAGCCGGGCGTTCCACACGCACTGACGGCGCCTGGAACTCGAAGTGCTCGTAGCCGTGGAGGCGCGCGATTTCCTCGACGAGGTCGTGCGGACCCGACACGTCGCCGGTGTGACGCCACTCGGGCACGGTCACCGTGAGGTCGTCGCCCGCGCTCGTCACCGTGAAGCCGAGCCGCGCGAGCGGCGCGCTGAGTTCGGCGATCGTGAGCGGCTTGCCGATGCGGTCGCGCAGGTAGGCCGCGCTGACGCGCACTGTGCCAGTGGTCGTCGCCTCGTTCACCTTCTCGTCGAAGCCCGTGACCGTGGCGCCTGGATCGATCTGTTTCAGCAGATGAAAGAACAGCCGCCGCGCTTCGTCGATGCGATGCGTCGACAGGTCCTTCTCGTAGCGCGTGGACGCCTCGGTGCGGATGTTCTGCCCGGCCGCTGTGCGGCGGATTGACAGCGCATCGAAGGTCGCGGCCTCGAAAATCACGCGTGACGTGCCGGCCTGAATCGACGAGTCGAGTCCGCCGATGACGCCGGCAAGCGCGACCGGGCCCTTCGTGTCGGCGACGACGCCGTTCGAGGGGGTGAGGGTGAGGGCGGCGCCGTCGAGCGCGGTGAAGGCTTCGCCGTCCATGGCGCGGCGCACCGACAGCGGCAGCGCGAGCGCATCCGCGTTGAACGCGTGCGTCGGCTGGCCGACCGTCATCATCACGTAGTTCGTGAGGTCGGCGTAGAGGTTCTTCGACCGCTGGCCAATGGCCATGAGGCGCTGCTGCATCCACGCCGGCGTGTCGAGCACCGTGACGTTCTCAATGCGCGTGGCGGTGAACCGGCGGCAGATCGCCGGGTCGATCGTGCCGACGAGATCGGCCTTCGGCAGGGCTGGCTCATCGGACGGCAGCGGCTTCAGCGGCACGTTGAAGATCGCCGCCAGCTCGCGCGCCACGCCGTAGTGGCCCCAGAGATCGGGGCGGTTGGTGAGCGACTTGTTGTCGATCTCGAGGATCAGGTCTTTCTGCGGAGCGCCGTTGGCGCCGGCGACCTCGATCTCGTGCACGCCTTCGACCTCGACGGTCGACATCGTGAGCTGATGCGCGAGGTCTTTCGGCGACAGATTGGCCGGCAGCGTGACGTAGTCGGAAATCCAGTTCAGAGAGAGTTTCATGGCGCGTTACCGGAACTGGGTCAGAAAGCGCAGGTCCGCGCTGTGGAAGAGCCGCACGTCGTCGATGCCGTAGCGCATCATCACGAGCCGGTCGAGGCCGACGTTCACGTAGAACCCCATCCACTCGTCGGGGTTGATGCCGCCGGCCCTCATCACGTTCGGATGCGGCACGCCGCCGGGCATCACTTCGATCCAGCCGACCTGCTTGCAGACCTTGCAGCCCGCGCCGTTGCAGATCACGCACTCCATGTCGATCTCGAAGCCCGGTTCGACGAACGGGAAGAACCCGGCGCGCATGCGCGTGCGCACGGGCCGGCCGAACACGGTGCTCAGCACCGTGCGGATCATGAGCTGGCCCGCGCTGAAGGGCAGGTGCTTGTCGATGATGAGCGCTTCGTACTGGAAGAACGCGCGCTCGTGCCGGGCGTCGGTCGTCTCGTTGCGGAACACGCGGCCCGGGTAGACGAAGCGGAACGGCGGCGTGTGGCGCTGCATGTAGCGCACGCTCGCGCCGGTCAGGTGCGGGCGGATGCAAAGCCGGTCGGCCCCACGCGCCGTGTCGGGACCCGCGAGCCAGTAGGTGTCCATGCTCTCGCGCGCCGGATGATCCGGCGGGAAGTTCATGTGATCGAACTCGTAGAGCTCGCTCGTGATCTCGGGCCCTTCGAAGACCTCGAAGTTCAACGCCGCGAAGGCGTCGTTGAGGTCGTACATCATCTGGATCGTCGGGTGGAGGCCGCCATCCTGCGGCGCGAGGCCCGGGATGCTCACGTCGATCGGGCGGGCGAGGACCGACGAGGTGTCCATCAGCACCGCGCGGCGCGCGTCGATCGCGTCGGACGTTTCCTGCTTCAGCGCGTTGATCGCGGCGCCGACCGTCTTGCGCTCGGCCATGTCGACCTGGCCCAGCCCCTTGAGCATCTCGGTGATCGTGCCCTTGCGGCCGAGGAGCGCAACGCGGAGTTCTTCGATCCGGTCGAGCGAGGCGGCCGCCTGGATGTCGGCGAGGGCCTCCGTGCGGAGGCTGGTGATCTTGTCGATCATGGAAGGGCAATTGTACGAAAAAAGGAGGGTCCGCAGGTTGCCCCGGGCCCCTCCTTGATGCCTTTCTACTTCCGACTTCTACTTCTCGACTTGCGGCGTATGACTTGTGACTTGCAAGCCGTTGTTTCTTTACTTCTCAGCCTTGGCCTTCGCGATGGACGCCGCGTTCTTGGCGTTGCGCGCCGCGGTCTTCGCCGGTTCGGCCTTGGCAATCGCGGCCTTCACGGAGTCGACCACCGCCGCGAACGCTGCGGTGTTCTTCACCGCGAGTTCGGCCAGCGTCTTGCGGTCGAGCCCGATCCCCGAGATCTTCAACCCGTTGATCAGCTGACCGTAGGTCAAGCCATGCTTGCGGGCCGCCGCATTGATGCGCACGACCCACAGCTTGCGGAAGTCGCGCTTCTTGCGCTTCCGGCCGCCGTAGGCGTACTGCCCGGCCTTCATCACCGCTTCCTGAGCAGACTGGTACAGCTTGCTCTTCGTCAGGAAGTAGCCTTTGGCCGCCTTCAGCAGTTTCTTGCGCTTGGCAGCCCGTACGGTTCCTCGTTTAACGCGCGGCATGGTTCTCGATCCTCTTAGTCATACGGCAGCATGCGCTTGACCTTGTGCGCATCTGCCGGGGAAACCACCACAGCTCCGCGCATGTGACGCTTCCGGCGCGTGGGCTTGCTGGTGAGAATGTGGCGCTTGAACGCCTTTCCGCGCTTGAACTTGCCGGTCGCGGTCTTCTTGAAGCGCTTGGCCGCGCCTCGATGGCTCTTCAGTTTCGGCATGTCGTCCCGTCTCTTTCGCTGCTACTCGTCGTGCTCGTGCTGCCCGTCGTGCTGTTTCGCCGCTGACACCTTCTTCGCCGCACCGGGCTTCGGCGCGAGAATCGTGTGGAGCTGGTTGCCTTCCTGCCGCGGCGATGCTTCCACCAACGCGACGTCATCAAGCTCTTCCATCAACCGATCCAGGATCCGGCGGCCGATCTCCGGGTGCGCATTTTCACGCCCACGGAAGAAGATCGTCGCCTTGACCTTGTCGCCCTCAGACAAGAAGCGCTCGATGTGCTTCTTCTTGAACTGATAGTCGTGCTCGTCGACCTTCGGTCGAAACTTGATTTCCTTCACCAGAATCACCTTCTGGTGCTTCTTCGCCGAGCGCGCCTTCTTCTGCTGCTCGTACTGGAACTTGCCGAAGTCCATGATCCGGCA
>CAYFLU010000096.1:0-12790 GCA_964343975.1 uncultured Solibacteraceae bacterium | reverse complement strand
CGTGGTGACCGCCTTCACGAATCCGCAACAGGCCGTCGAGTATTTTGCGGCGGATGCGGACGACATCGATGTGGTGGTCACGGACCTGTCGATGCCGCAACTCTCCGGCTTCGAAGTGGCGCGCCTCGTGCGGACCGTGCGGGCCGTGCCCGTGATTCTGACGACCGGATGGGTGCGCGGCCAGGACGAGGAAACCGCGCGTGATGCCGGGATCGCGGAACTCGTCCTCAAACCGGTCAGCATGAGTGAGTTGTCGCAGACAATGGCGCGCGTGCTCGACGCCGGGGATTCGGCAGCGGCGTCCGACGTGTCAGTGGTTTGATATCGTCGATGCATGAGTGAGTGGACGACGCGTGCAGTGTCGGCGGATGACGCAGTCCGCCGTGTGAAGAGCGGCATGAATCTGTTCGTGCACGGTGCCTCGGCCACGCCGAGTCCGTTGCTCGAGGCGCTCGTGCGGCGCACGGATCTGTCGGACGTCACCCTCTATCACCTGCACACCAATGGCCCGGCGCCCTTCGTGGACCCCGTGCATCAGGGCCGCTTCCGATCGGTCTCGCTCTTCACCGGTCCGGCCGTGCGCGACGCGATTGCCGAAGGCCGTGCCGACTACGTGCCGGTGTTTCTCTCGGACATCCCCGCGCTCTTCAGCACCGGCCGCGTGCGCATCGATATCGCGTTGCTGCAGTTGTCCGTGCCGGACGGCCACGGCTATTGCACGCTCGGCACCTCCGTCGACGCGGCGTTGGCCGCGTCACGTGCCGCCACGGAGATCGTGGCCGAGGTCAATGCGCGCATGCCGCGCACGCACGGCAACACCCTGGTGCCGCTGTCGGCCGTCGCGGCGTTTGTCGCCACCGACCGACCGATCTACGAAGTGCCGCGCCCGAAGATCACGCCGGTGGAAGACGCGATCGGTGAGCAGGTCGCGGCGCTCGTGCCGGATCGGGCCACGCTGCAAATGGGCATCGGTGCCATCCCCGACGCGGCGCTGCGTCGCATGGGGCACAAGCACGATCTCGGCGTGCACACCGAGATGTTCTCCGACGGCATCGTCGATCTGGTGGAAGCCGGCGTCGTGACGAACCGCTACAAGAAGGTGCATCCCGGCCGCATCGCGACGAGCTTCGTGATGGGCACGCAGCGGCTGTACGACTTCGTGCACGACAACCCGTTCGTCGAGTTCTATCCTTGCGACCATACGAATGACACCGCGGTCATTCGCAAGAACGAGCACGTGGTCGCGATCAACTCGGCGATCGAGATCGACCTCACCGGTCAGGTCGTGGCCGATTCGATTGGCTTCCGCATCTTCTCCGGCATTGGCGGGCAGATGGACTTCGTGCGTGGGGCGGCCCTGTCACCGGGCGGCAAGCCGATCATCGCGCTGCCGTCGACGGCGGCGGGCGGCACCGTGTCACGCATTGCCTCGGCGCTCAACGCCGGCGGCGGCGTGGTGACGACGCGCGGGCACGTGCATTGGGTGGTGACGGAGTACGGCGCGGTGGATCTGTTCGGACAGTCGCTGTGCCAGCGCGCCGAGGCGTTGATCTCGATCGCGCATCCGGATTTCCGCGCGGAGTTGCGCCGCGAGTTCGCGGCGACCCGTCACATCACGCTGTCGTCGCCGGCGTAACGCCGGGCCAGCGCCCAGTGACCATCCCGCGCAGGGTTCGGGCGGGATGCCGCCAGTCGTCGCGGACGGTGTCCCAGCCGATCCGCGACAGTTCCCAGGCGAGAGCGGCGAAGAGCAGCACGGTGGCCACCGGCAGCGCGGCGCCAAACCGGGCGCCGGGCACGACGAGCGGCACGAGCAGGGCGATCGCCGCCGCGGCGTTCCGCCAGACGCGCTTGTCGGGCACGAGCAGCACCACCAGCAGGTGCCGCGGCACATTCATCTTCATCGCCAGAAACAGCGCCACCGGCACGAGACTCCAGCCGATCCGGTCTTCGAGGTCGAAGTCTCCCCGGCTGTCGACATAGGCGAGGCACACCGCGAACAGCGCACCGAACACCGCGCCGGCCACGAGGCCGCCGGTGCCGCCCTTCAATTCCTCATGGAACGTGAAGATGTACGTGTAGTTGGGCCAGAGCGCTGCCGGCAGCACGAGGCCCGCCGCGAGGATGGCGACGACGATGGCCGCGTGCAGACGGGGCAGACGCCCGAGATGGCGCACGTAGTAGAGCGGCAGCAGCTTCATCGCCGCAGCCGCCGCCACGAGGGCATGCGCGAGGGCCGAGCCCGCGCGCGCTGCGAAGAGCGCGGCCATGATGGTGACGAGCATCACGAGGTACGTGCCGTCCTGCACTTCGACGAAGCGGCCGCTGAAGTAGACGAAGTTGAGGTAGAGCAGCGGAAAGAGATACCAGCGCGTGCGCAGGCAATACGCGGCCGAGAGCAGCACGAAGAGCACGGCCAAGCCGAGCGTCATTCCGTAGAGGCCGATGCCGAGCCGGTCACCGATCGCGGCCAGGGCAGCCTGGCAGAGCAGCACGAGTGGGGGATACGGCGCCGACGCGGCCTTCGACCAGGTCGCCGCCTCCTCCGGCGTCTGATCGACGCCGGCCTTCGTGTACATATCCCACACGTCGTGGCGGACCACGCGCGCTTCAAACGTGTCGGCGATCGTGTCGGTGCCGAACGTGTCGGGCTGCGAGATGCCGCTGAGCCAACTCGACTGCCGGAAATCCGTGAACGGACGCGGCACATGCGGCAGGCTCTGCCACGCCATCACACACAGCGTGAGCAGCACGGCCAGAAGCTGAGCCCATCGCGGCCACGCGCGCGCGGCCGCGTCGAAGCGCCGTGCGCGCGCGACCCAGGCGTTCTCTGGAAGCATCGCCGTATTGTATGCGCCGGTGTTTGCTCGTGTGCGTTTGTGTCCTCAGTATTTCCCTCCACGAGTCGATTACCTCTGTGGCAGTTGTCACGGCGTCGTCTCCCCCAGATCGTCCTCGCCGCGCAATGTTTGCCGACGAGGCATTGATCATGAATCTGCTCACCCGACTGACCATTCCCCAACGGATTGCCGTGTTGATCACGACCGCGATTGCCGTGCTGGCCGCCATCATTGTGTTGAACGTGTCCACGCTCTCGCGTCTCCAGACCCTGCAGGACATCGGCGCCGAACGCGCCGCCAATGCGGAACGCGTGTCGGAGTTGAGCGGCATGGGACCCAAGCTCTACGTGGTTGTTGCCGATGCGGAGATCAAATTCTCGTTCGCGGCCGTCGAGAAGGAGTGGGCAGCGGTGCGTGACGAGACCCGTGGCGACCTGCAGGCGGCACTCAAGATCGCCGACACCGAGGCCGAGCGCGGCCAGGTGGCGGTGATCCAGACGTCATTCGAGAACGTGGCCAAGATCTTCGAGAGCCAGATGCTGCCGGCGCTGAAGGTCAAGGCGCAGATGACGCCCGAGGTCCAACGGCTCGATGACGCGATCGACACCGAGATCGAGCACATGCAGGCGGCCGCCGATGGCATGCTCGCGACCCTTGTGGCTGAAGCCAAGCGCGGCGACGAGGACTTCGATCGCACCTCGCAGACATCGCGCTCGTGGCTGCTGGTGATCTCGCTCGTCGGCTTGGTGGTGATTCTCGCGGCAGCGAAGCTGATGGCCCGGGACATCTCACGGGCGATGCGGACCGCGGTGGCGGATCTGAAGACCGGTGCCCAGCAAGTGGCGGCCGCGTCGAGTCAGGTCGCCGGATCGGCGCAGCAGCTGTCGCGTGGGTCGACCGATCAGGCGGCGTCGCTCGAAGAGACGTCGGCCTCGATGGAAGAGATGTCGTCGATGACGCGCCGGAATGCCGAGAACGCGAATCGCGCGGCGGCGCGCGTGGCGGATGCCGAGCGGGCGGTGGCGAGTGCGAACGGCGTGTTGAAGGAACTCGTGGCCTCGATGGCGGATATTCGCGATTCGAGCGCGCAAGTGACGAAGATCGTGAAGACGATCGACGAGATCGCGTTCCAGACGAACATCCTGGCGCTCAATGCGGCCGTGGAAGCCGCGCGCGCCGGCGAGGCGGGGATGGGCTTTGCGGTCGTGGCCGACGAAGTGCGCAGCCTCGCACAACGCTCCGCGCAAGCGGCCAAAGACACGGCGCGCCTCATCGAGGCGTCGTCGACCAACGCGGAGAACGGCGTGGCCAAGGTGGATGGCGTCGTCTCGGCGATGACCTCGATCACCGAGAACTCGGCGGTGGTGCGGCAGCTCATCGATGAGGTGAGTTCCGCCAGCCAGCAGCAAACGCAAGGCATCGACCAGGTGACGCACGCGATCGGCCAGATGGAGAAGGTGACGCAGTCGACCGCCGCGACGGCCGAAGAGGGTGCGGCCGCGAGCGAAGAGCTCAGTGCACAGGCGGAACAGTCCATGGTCGTGGTGGGGCGGCTCGAACAGCTGGTCGGTGGCGCCGCTGCGCCGGCCGTGTCGTCCTCGACGAAGCGTCGCGACCGGATCGCGCGGACCTCGCACGCGCCGACGTCCGCGGCGAAGGTGGTGCCCATGCGACCTGCCGTGAAACCGGCAGTGAAGCCGACCGCGGAAGAATTGCTGCCGCTGGACGACACCGGGACCTACGGCAGCTTCTGATCGATGCCGATGAGTGGTATAGGTAGTACCAGTAGTTGTCTTCGGTGTCACCGCGAAAGTGAGGCCGTATGGCCTGGCTCTTCGGAAGTGCTCTCGCGCTGGCGTGCGGCCTCATCGCTACGCTGACGATTCGGTTGCGCCACACCCGCCGGTCACTGAACGCCGTGGAGGCGTTGCGCGAACTGCATGCGGTGGCCGGCACGATTCCCCCCCGGAACTCTACGACCTCGCCCTCCAACGAGCGGTCTCGCTCACGGGGAGCGAGGTCGGCTTCTTTCATCTCGTCGCGGATGATGAGCGCGAGATCGTGCTCACCACCTGGAATCACGCGGCCCTGCAGAATTGCCGCATTCCGGAACAACGGCACTATCCGGTGGCTGACGCGGGGATCTGGGTTGACTGTTTGCGCACCCGCCAGCCGACGGTGGTGAATGACTACGCGCATGCGTCAGGGCGGCGTGGCCTGCCAGAGGGGCACTTCCCGTTACGTCGCTTCATGAGCGTGCCGGTGATCGATGGCGGCCGTGTGCGGATCATCTTTGGCGTCGGCAACAAGCGATGGCCGTACCGCGCCGACGGTGTGGCGCAACTACAGCGTGTGGCCACCGAACTGCTGCGGCTGATGGGGCACCTGCGGATGATCCACGATCTGCAGGAGGCGGCGCATCACATCCAGACATTGAGCGGCTTGATTCCGATCTGTGCCTGGTGCAAGAAGATCCGCGACGACGACGGCTACTGGGGCAGCGTGGAGAGCTATCTGTCGGGGCACTCCCAGGCGAAGCTCACGCATGGGATCTGCCCCGACTGCAAGGCGAAAGCGCTGGCGTCAGACGGGGCGTAGCATCGCGCGGATGCGATCGGCGACCTGGTCGGGCGACGGCACGATGCCACCGGCGGTGCCGTAGAACTCCACGTCGCGCGATCCGGCGGCGGCCTGACGCACGTCGTAGACCATCTGGCCCATGTTCATCTCGATCGTCAGCACGCGTCCGCCGGCCGGCAACGCATCCATGGCCGTTCGGCAGGCTGGCATCGGAAACGGATTCAGCGTGATCGGACGGAAGAGCGCGACCCGCAGACCTTCGCGGCGCAGGTCGTCGATGGCGGTCTTACAGATCCGCGCCATGGTGCCGAACGCCACGAGCAGCAGATCGTAGGGCTCATCGGCGCCGTAGAGCTCTGAGCGCATTTCGTCGCGATGGATCGCGTCGTATTTGGCTTTCAGATGCACGTTGTGCTGGTGCAATTGCTCCGGCGCGAGGAAGAGGGAGTTGACGACCCGCCGCGGACGTCCCTCGGCGCCGGTCAGCGCCCACGAGTTCTCGGCGAACGGCGCGCCCCGCCCCTCGGTGGGGAACTCGACCGGCTCCATCATCTGACCGATCATCCCGTCGGCGCAGAGCATCACGGGATTGCGGTATTTCTCCGCGAGCTGGAAGGCCAGCGTCATCAGGTCCACGGCTTCCTGCACGGACGCCGGCGCGAGCACAATCAGCTGATAGTCACCGTGCCCATGACCCTTGGTGGCCTGGAAGTAGTCGCTCTGCGACGGCAGGATGCCGCCGAGGCCGGGTCCGGCGCGCATGATGTTGATCACGACACAGGGCAGCTCGCAGGCGGCGAGATAGCTCATGCCTTCCGCCATCAGGCTGATGCCCGGCGAGGACGACGACGTCATGCATTTCACGCCGACACCCGCGGCGCCGTAGACCATGTGAATGGACGCGACTTCGCTCTCGGCCTGCACGAAGGCGCCCCCGACTTCCGGCAGCCGCTTGACGAGATACTCGGGCACTTCCGTTTGCGGCGTGATCGGATAGCCGAAGAAGTGGACGCAGCCGGCGCGGATGGCCGCTTCTCCGAGCGCTTCGTTGCCCTTCATCAGAACTTTGGCCATGGCGGTCTCCGGATCAGTGGGTGGTCGCCTGCGCGCACGCAAGGCCCGCGCGGAACGCGGCGATCGACGGGGCGACGAACTTCGCTTTGTCGCCGGTGAATTCCTCGGCGATCGCGGTCTCGATCGCCTCGGCGGGCACAGCGCCGGTGGCGCCGATGTAGGCGCCGAGCATCACGAAGTTGGCCGCGCGCGGCGCGCCCGCCTGCTGCGCCAACTCGCGCGACGGCACCTTCAGCACGGTGCAGTCGTCACGATGCGGATCGCGATCGATCAGCGACTCGTTGACGACGATTACGCCGCCGGCGCGCACTTTCGGCGCGAACTTCTCGAGCGACGGGAGGTTCATCACGATGAGGCCGCGCGGTCGCTCGATGAGCGGCGAGCCGATCGGCTTCGACCCGATGCAGACGATGACGTTGGCCGTACCGCCGCGCATCTCGGGGCCATACGAGGGCAGCCAGCTGACTTCCTGACCGAGGTCGAGGCTGGCCTGGGCCAGCACCTTGCCGGCGAGCAGCGTGCCCTGGCCGCCAAACCCGGCCATCAGCACTTCGGTGTCAGTGGTCATGACGGGCTCCTTCCACGGCGGACATCTCGGGCGTCTTGAAGATGCCGAGCGGGTAGTAGGGAATCATCTCGTTGGCCAGCCACGCATCGGCTTCATCCGGAGAGAGGCCCCAGTTGGTGGGGCACGTCGACAGCACCTCGACAAACGAGAAGCAGACATCGTCGCGCTGATATTCGAAGGCGCGGCGGATCAGCTTCTTGAGTTGGGTCGTGTGTTTGCCGTCGTGCGCCGACCCGCGCGCGATGAAGGCCGGTGTGCGGAGGGACGTCAGCAGCTCCGACACGCGCATGGGGTAGCCGACCGCGTTGACGTCGCGGCCCATCGGCGACGTCGTGGTCTTCTGTGCGGCGAGCGTGGTGGGCGCCATCTGCCCGCCGGTCATGCCGTAGATAGCGTTATTGACGAAGATCACGGTGATCTTCTCGCCGCGGTTCGCGGCATGGAGGATCTCGTTACCGCCGATCGAGGCGAGATCGCCGTCGCCCTGGTAGGTGAAGACGATCCGGTCCGGGCGCGCGTGTTTCGCGCCGGTGGCGACAGCCGGCGCGCGGCCGTGCGCGGCCTCGAACATGTCGAGATTGAAATACTCGTACGCGAGCACCGAACAGCCGACGGGCGCAATGCCGATCGTGCGGCCGAGGAGCCCGAGTTCTTCCAGTACCTCGGCCGTCACCCGGTGGATGACGCCGTGCGTGCAGCCCGGGCAGTAGTGCGACATGTTCTCGGTGAGCCCTGTCGTGTTCACGAAGGTCTGTTTGTCTTTGTGGTTCCAGACCTCGATGCCCTGGTCGGGACAGACTACCGCGCAGATCGTGCAGCCGCTGCATTCCTCCGGGCTGCCCGCGAAGGTCACGTAGTTGTAGCCGCGATCGTTGAGGTCGTGCGAGAACGTGATCAGGTCCTTCGGGCAGGCGGTGATGCAGCGGCCGCAGCCTTTACAGCGGATGTCATCGATGTCGATGCGACTCACGGGCGGACTCCTTGAAAACGACCCAGACGGGTGAGAGTGGCGGAGCGGGGCACGGACCACGGCGGCGTCATGAGCCGCGTCATGCGAAGGACGGGGGCGGTGAGGGCCGCCAACTCCGGCGCCCCGGCGAATTCCTCCATCACGGCGACCATGCGCACGGGCAGGCCGCTCGCCGCGCTGACGGCCTCGGCGAGTTGCCAGCCCTCGAGAATGTCCTGCGGCGTGGTGTGGTCGATGAGGTGCGAGTTGGCGATCCAGCCCGTCACCCGGAAGCGTGAGGCGGCCTCGATGGCGCGCCGCATCTCGAGGCAGCCGGCGACCGAATCGGTGAACGGGCGACGGACGTTAATCACTTGCCAGAGCGCGTACTCGCCGTCGCGCACGCTCGTGCGGAACGACGCCAGCGACCGCGCGCCCACGTCGTCGCCACCGACATCGAAGAGCGAGAGCGTGCCGTCTGGGGGGCGCAGCATGCCGCGCAGTTCCGGCAGGATGATCGGCAGGTCGGCCCAGGCTTGCGCGCCGCTCGGCACGACCACGCGCACGCCATGCGCGGCCATGTGGTCGGCGGCTTCGCGACAGCGGAAGTAGGGATTGACGATGTCGAGGTCGGCGATCTGGACGGCGTGGCCCGCGCGCGCGAGCTGGATCGACAGGTTGACGGAGACCTCGGTTTTACCGGAGCCGTAGTTCCCGACGATCGCGATGACGCGCTCGCCGGGTTGCACAATGTCGCGCACGTCCGCAGTGGCGCGCATACCCAGCTGTTCCGATGATACGCCCGCGCACGCGCGCTGATGCGGATCTGTGTGCGCGTGCCGGAATGTCGGCAGCGTGCGCGTACGCGACGACGCGCGCGTACGAGCGTGACGCTGATGCGCGCGCGTGGTGTTATGTGTGTGGCTACGCCGCGCGCTGGAAGGCCGGCGGGGCGTCCGTCGGCGCGTGTGCGGCGGGCGGTGCGGCCGCGACCGCGCCGCCTTCGACCATCGCTTCGAGTTCGCTCACGAGCCGCAACGTCGAGTCGGCCTCGGACGTGAGATCGGCCGCGGCGGCCGCGCTCTCTTCCGCCACGGCGGCGTTCTGCTGCGTGACCTTTTCCATCTGCACGATCGCTTGCGCCACCTGATCGAAGCCCTGCGCCTGCTGACGGCTGGCTTCGCTCACTTCGTTGACGAGCGATTGCGCGCGTTCGACGCTCTCGGTCATGCCGGAGATCTTGTCGGCGACCGACTTGACCTTGACCGCGCCTTGACGCGCGTTGCCGGTGCACTCTTCGATCAGTTGGGCCGTGTCTTTGGCCGCCTGCGCGGAGCGCTGCGCGAGATTGCGCACTTCGTCGGCGACGACGGCGAAGCCCATGCCGACTTCGCCGGCGCGTGCGGCTTCGACGGCGGCATTGAGCGCGAGGATGTTCGTCTGGAAGGCGATCTCGTCGATCGTCTTGATGATGCGCGACATCTGCTCGGTGGAGGTCTGAATCGCCTTCATCGACTCGACCATGCTGCCGAGCGCCTGGTGGGATTCGGTGACGTGTCCCGCCACTTCCGTGATGATCTTCGCCGTGTGCGATGAATTCTCCGCATTGCGGCGCGTCATCGACGACATCTCTTCCATTGAGGCCGACGTTTCCTGCAGCGACGCCGCCTGTTCGGTGGCGCCCTGCGAGAGCGTGTTGGCCGAATCCGAGACCTGCGACGACGAGGTGAGGACCTGATCGGCGCCGGCGCGGAGGTGGCTCGCCGTGGACCGGAGGCGCGAGGTCAGACGGCGCACGACGACGAAGATCACTCCGGCGGCGAGCGCCGAGATGAGCACGAGCACGCCGACAGCAATGCGCGCCTGGCTGTAGGCGCGGTCGGTCGCGGCGGCATCGGCGTTGAAGCCGGTGTCTTCGATCTGCTGGATCTCGGTCGCGATCGTGTCGTTCTCGGCGAGGATTTGCTCGCTCTGGGCGGCCAGCGCGGCCACCTCGGCGATGTTCGCGCGCAGACCGCCGGGCTTGGCGGCGACTTCGTGGCACGAATCGCAGCGCGTGGACCATCGCTCCATCGTCGACTGCAACGCGCCGGCCTTCGAGCGCAGTTCCGGCGCCGTCATCATGCCGGTGAGGGACTTGGTGTCCTTGGTACCTTCGGCGAGTAGTTCCTGCAGACGTGTCGTCCACCGGTCGAGCAGCTTGAGTCGTTGGTGATGCCACCGAGGATCATGTTCTTCTCGGCGCCGAAGATCTCGGCGTTGGTGGCGGCGATTGTTTGGGCGAGTTGGAGGCGGCGCGCGGCGGCCTCGGTCAGGTCTTGCTGCGATTTGATGGTGTAGGACGAGTACCACGCCAGCGTGCCACCACCGAGCACGAGGGCGAAGAGCAAGGCAAAGGCGGAGAGCAGTTTCGCCTGTAACGAAAGGCCAGCCGCCGGGGTTCGCTGAGCCATGACGGATCCCGTGTGAAGCGCCCGAGCTCCGTCGACTCCCTGCCGGCAGTGTTCGAGCGACCCAGTAACGTGATCGGCCGCGCTCCTCCGGACTTTATTGCACGCAGATGCACATGGTGGTGGTCAGTGTGGCGCGCCCGCCATCTGCCATGCCTTGATGGCGTCGATGGGATGGATCAGCATCAGGATGTTCAACGTGAGGTTGTCGCGGACGAGGAGCAGCATGCCGAGCTCGAACGCGAGCACCATGGCGACCGTGATCCCGATGCGCCAGCGGGAGGCTGCCAGAAATCCGGCAGCCATCATGAGCACGTCGCTCATCGAGTTGAGAATGGAATCGCCCTCGTAGCCGAGCGAGATGGTCACCGCGCGGTAGCGCTCGATGATGATGGGCGAGTTTTCGAGGATTTCCCAGCCGGCCTCGAGGGCGACGGCCGCAACGAGACGGGTACTGACGGGAAACCGGCGGCCCACCAGCCAGAGCACGGCGTAGAAGAGCACGCCATGGACCACATGGGAAAAGGAATACGGGTCGGCGAAGCGCTGGGATTGCTCGCTGCTCCAGATGTTGCCTTCCCAGAGGCCGAAGTGACCGTCGGGGCCGAGGAGCAGACGGCCCATCGCGTGCTCGCTGAGCGCGGCGATGAGCAGGAGGGCCAGAATCAGCAGTCCGGCCGTGCGCCAGGACAGAGGCTTCACTGGCGCGACCGGACTATTCGTCCGTCTTCTTCTTTCGTGGCGCGCGCTTCTTGGGAGACGCCGCCTTGGCGGGCGCCGGCACGCTGGTGGACTCGAGCGTCACCATGCGCGTGACGAAGCGCTTCTGGCCGTGATCGTCGAAATCAATCACGGTGTACTGGTCGTCGGTGGCGCTGATGGTACCGGCGCCGTACTGAGCGTGGGCCACACGGGCGCCAGGAGCAATGCGCATACGGTGGAGTCATCATAGCGCAGATCGCTCAGCGCAGGCTCTCTAAGTTGGTGAAAAGGCCAAAGATAGCGGTGCGATGTTGACTACAATCCAGCCGTTACCCGGAGGCCCCATGAAGGTTCGTCATCTCGCTGTCCTGCTTGTTGGTGCCCTGCTCAGTGCGGCGCCTGCTCTCGTCGCCCAGCGCCCGGCCGCGCCGGCCGCCGCCAAGGTCGTTGCGATGGTCGGCGGCACGTTGATCGACGGCTTCGGCTCCACACCCCTCCGCAATTCCGTGATCATCATCGAAGGGGATCGTATCAAGGCCGTCGGACAAGTTGGCGCGCTCGCGGTGCCGGCCGGGGCCGAGGTGATCTCGACCGAAGGCATGTCGGTGATGCCGGGCCTGTGGGACATGCATGTCCACACGATGCTCAACGGGCATCCCGACTACGACCACTGGGACAAGACGTACGCGAACCGGCTGGAGAAGGAGATCATGCCGGCGTCCGCGCGCCAGCTCCTGATGGCCGGGGTGACGAGCGCGCGCGACCTCGGTGCGCCACTCGAGGCCAGTATCAACGTCCGCAACGCCATCAACAGCGGCAAGCTCATGGGCGCGACCCTGTATGTGTCGGGACCGTTCATCCAGCATGCGCCCTATCCCGGCACCGACTTCTTCCGCTGGGGCGTGACGAGCGTCGACGACGCGAGAGCGAAGGTCAACAAGATCGCCGACGCCGGCGCCGACGTCATCAAGTTGATTGACCAGGACGAAATGAAGGAAGCCGAAGTGGCCGCCGTGATCGATCAGGCGCACAAGCGCGGCCTGCCGGTGGTGGGGCACTCGCATCGGCCCGATGAGATCCGCCTCGGCATGAAGTACGGCGTCGACAACTTCGAACACACCGGTTTGGCGACGGCGCCCGAGTATCCGGAAGACATCATGGCGATGGTGCGCGCGCGCACGGCGCAGATGAACAAGGGGCCGTTCTTCTGGACGCCCACGCTGACGCCGCTCTGGAACTACGAGTACATGCGCGACAACCCCGAGATGCTCGACGACCCGTCGTGGAAGGTCGGCCTCGAGCCCGACACGATCGCCGACATCAAAGCGGCGCTCGCGCATCCGGACCAGTTCCCGTACTACCAGCTCTCGCCCGCGCGCAAGCCGACGCTCCGCAAGAAGTTCCTGCAGATGAAGGAGGCCGGCGTGACGCAGCTCATCGGCACCGACAACGGCGTGCCGATGATGTTCCAGAGCCAGACGACCTGGATGGAACTCGACATCTGGGTGCGCGAACTCGGCGTGCCGGCGATGGATGCGATCCGCGCGGCCACCTACTGGCCGTCGGTGATGATGAAGAAGGACAAAGACGTCGGCACGGTGTCGGCCGGCAAGATCGCCGACATCAT
>CAYFLU010000095.1:0-12889 GCA_964343975.1 uncultured Solibacteraceae bacterium | reverse complement strand
CTGAAAGCGCGACGCAAGACGATCGTCGTGCACATGCTGATGCACTCGATCCGCCACTACGCGCAACTCGGCACCATCGCCCGGCAGGCCGGCGCGCCCACCACCTGGCTCGGCGACTACCTGCTCATGGACCTGATCCGCTAAGCGCACCGCCTCGCGCCGCCACCTGTCAAAAACTGCGACGCGCGACCACGCGCGCACTGTCAGAAATCTTCACGATCCGGCCGTCGTCGACCAGATGCCCCAGTCGACGCATTCGGCACACGCATTGCTCTTGTCACTGCCCCAGACGATGGTATCGTCGTCGTCCTTCGCCGCGAGCCGGGAGGCTGAGCGGCGAGGGCGACTGCCATCGCCCGGTGGAAGGACACGGCAGATGGCACGACACAAGAGCCCGACCAAACAGGGGGCCCTCGACCCCAGCATCGAGGCGCGATTTCAGCAGGCGTTCATGACCACACAAGGCGGATTCGAAGACAGCCACAAATACGCCGAGTTCGTCGCGGACCTGGTCGGCGAACGCCTCGACACGAAGCTCGACGGCGTCGAGACGCGCCTCACGGCCAAGATCGACGAGGTCGACCAGCGGCTGAGCGGACGGCTCGACAGGGTCGAGACCGAACTGCGCACGCTCACCACCACCGTCACCGCGCTCGGACACGGCGTGGCGCGGCTCTACACGATCACCGAGTCGCTCGAGAAGACGATGACGGCGGGCTTCGCGCGCATCGACCAGCGGTTCGTCAAGCTCGAGGCCCGGTTCGACACGCTCGAGAGCCGGTTCGACACGCTCGAGACCAAGTTCGACGCGCTCGAGAACCGGTTCGACAAGCTCGAGACCAGGTTCGACGCGCTCGAGAGCCGGTTCGACACGCTCGAGACCAAGTTCGACGCGCTCGAGGCCCGGTTCACGTCCCTCGAGCATCGCTTCTCCAGCCTCGAGACGCTGATCACGACCCGGCTCAATCCGCCGGCCGGCTAGCCGAGCTGCGTGCCGAACCCGGGCGCTACGCCGCGTCCATGATCCGCACGGCGCCGCCCGGCACGCGCCCGGTCTTGCAGAACGCGTCATAGACGACCTGCTCGTCGGCCGTCAACGTGAGGTCGACCCCGCGCGCCCGGACGATCTGCTGCACCGGCACCCAGTGCAGGCCGTCCTCCTCGATGCGCGGCATCTTGCCGCTCCGCACCGCCTTGGCCGCCCCAAAATGCGCATAGAGCGCGGCCGTGAGCTTGAGATCCCGTTCCGACAGCACACCCGTTTCGTCTGTGACCATGTGACGAGTGTCCGCGAGAGCTGTGACAGGGCAGGTCCCGGGGGATTTTCGCGCTCGCGGTGTCTCGCGGGACACCAACCCCGCGGGTTTGGACATCAACCCGCGCTCCGGCTGTCTCAGCTGAAGCGCGCTCCGGCTGTCTCAGCTGAAGCGCGCGTTGGTCTTCAAACGCGCGTGTGCGCACGTCGGCGTCTCGCGCGTGTGCGCACGTAGGCGCCTCGCGCGTGTGTGTGCGCACGTCGGCGCCTCGCGCGTGTGCGCACGTCGGCGCCTCGCGGGTTTGGAGGCCAACCCGCGCTCCGACCGCCTCAGCCGGAGCGCGCGTTGGTCTCCAAACGCGCGAGACACCCTTCAGCGCGTCAACGCCTTCATGTCTTTGATCAGCAGGTCGATCTCGTGCGGCAGCGTGCCGTCGTACACACCGCGGAGGTGGCCCTCGCGGTCCACGAGCACGAGCTTCTCGGTGTGGAGGAACGCGTCCGGCTCGTCGAGCGACGCCGTGATGCGCTCGTCATCGGCAAAGTACGCGTTCCGTGCGAGGCCGTAAATCGTCGGCTTGCTGCCCGTCACGAGATGCCAGCGCGACGGGTCAATGTGGCGCGCCGCCCCGAACTCCTTGAGCACGTCGGGGGTATCGACATCGGGGGTCACCGAATACGACACGATCCGCGCATCGGTCCCCTGCGTCGCCTCCTGCACACGCGTGAGCTGCTTCACGAGCACGGGACACACCAGGGAACAGCGGGTGAAGATGAAGCTCGCGACATACACATGCCCGTCGAGCACCTCACTGCCAAACGCCTGCCCCCGCTGATCCGTGAGGCCACTGAACGCCCCGACACGATGCGCAACCGGCGACCAGTTCGGCGTGAAGTCGCGCCCCGAGTAATACGGCAACGCCGACGCCCGCGACGACCAGGCGAAGACACCGACCGCCACGAGCAGAACCAAGCCGAGGAGCGAAAGCGACGCGCGAACCATCAGAACCTCCCGAACCCGAACCTAGAACCCCGAACCCCGAACCCAGAACCAAGAACCCAGAACACGAACCTCCCGAACCTCCCGAACCTCACGAACCCTTGCCGTGCCCCTGAGGAAGGCACGGCCGAGCATTCGCCATCCCGTACTTCCTCCCATCCCGAACCTCGTAATTGAGATACAGCTGTCCCTGCTCGTCGAACGACTGCTGTGTCCCCGCTTCGCGTCCGTCCGCGAAATGCTTGATCTCGTACGGCCGTCCGTCCACGCTCCACGTCCGGTATTCGCCGTTGAAGACGCCGTTGGTGTACTGCACGAGCGTGCGCCGGTGGCCGTTCGGCCAGAACGTCTCGAAGAAGCCCTGGCGTTGATCGCCGGCGTAGCGCGCGATGCTCTCGAGCGTGCCGTCCGCCCGCCGTGTTTCGACGATCTGCAACGGCAGCGCCGAAGGCGCTGCCGTTGCTCCTGTCAGTCCAGTGAGCCCGGTGATAACGATGACCCCGATGGGGAGGAGGAAAGATCGTGTCATCGCCCTACCCCACTGAACCCGGATTCCCCTTGTAGCAGCCGCTGATGTACGGCGACGCCGTGGTGATGTGGTAGTGATAGATCCCCGCCGGCACCTCCGTCGTCGCATGCGTGTGACCGTTGCACGAGTCGAGGCCCGTCGGCGTCGAGCCGTTGGTTTCCTTCGGTCCGTAGACCGGGAAGCCGTCCACGAGCACGCCGATCAGGCTCGACGCGCCGTTGTTGGTCGTGAGCCAGTACGGCTCCATGTGGTAGTGATACTCGCCCGACTGCTGCGGGTGCCCGTCGTACTGATCGAACGAAATGATCTCCGTCGTGAGCGGCACGCGGCCGGCCGCGTACTGATTGAAGAGCGGCACGCCGTTGAGCGCCATGCCCATCGGACCGAGCGGCGTATCCGACGCCGAGGCCGCGATCGTCGGATTCGCCGGCACTCGCAGCGTGAGCGTTTGCGCCACGATCAGATTCGGATTCACCTGCATGCCGGCTTTCGGCGCCTCATACATCGGGTTGCCCACGCCCCAGTAGGGGCTCTTGTGGTCCGGCGTCGTGTTCGACACGAGCGTCACGGTGGTGCCGTCGAAGGTCACTTTCACGCCGCTGCCGAACTTCGTGTAGATGGCCGGCAGGCTCGCGTTGGTCGTGCCGCCCGACGTGCCGGTCGAGCCGGTCGACGTGGTGGTCGTGGTGGTGGAGGTCGTGGTGGTGCTCGTCGAGGCCGCCGACACCGTCGACGGTGAGCTGGGTGACGAGCACGCCAGGACGACGAGGCCGAGGGCGATGGGAAGACCGAGATATACGCGCATCAAACTCTCCTTGCTACATGAGACTGGACCCACCTTGCGCAATCCTTAAGGGCCCCGCCCCCCTGCTACAGTGAACCTGCGCTCGCGCCCGTGCGGCGCGGCAACGGACCTCGGCCCGCCGGCAACAACGGACGGACCGGTCCCACGGGGTGTGAGCTGAACGACTGATGCAGATCTTACTGGTGGAAGACGACGCGAAGCTGGGCCGGCAGGTGAGCGACAACCTGACGACGGCCGGCTATGGCGTGACGTGGCTGACGCGGGGCGACGAGGCCCGCGCGCACGATCTCGCGCCGTACGCGCTCGTGATCCTGGACCTGATGCTGCCGGGCGCGCACGGCTTCGACGTGCTGAAGGCGATTCGCGGCGACCGGCATCAGGTGCCCGTGCTCGTGCTGAGCGCGCGGCTCGATGCCAGTGACAAGGTGCGCGCGCTCGAACTCGGCGCCGACGACTACCTGACCAAGCCGTTCTGGCCGGAGGAACTGCTCGCGCGGGTGAAGGCGCGACTGCGCCGCCCCGCCATGACCTCGGCCGCGGCCGTCGTCACGGTCGGCGCCTTGCGCATTGACCTCGACGGGCGCGCGGTCACGGTCGACGACACGGCCGTTGAACTGACGCGCGCGGAATTCGACTTTCTCGCGGCTCTCGCCCGCCGCCCCGGCGCGGCGGTGTCGCGCGGCTGGCTCGTCGAGCATGTGCTCGACCCCGCGCGTGACGGCGACGAGCGCACGCTCGACGTGCACGTGTCGCGGCTGCGCAAGAAGCTCGGCGGCGCCGGCGCGCTCGTCGCCACGGTGTGGGGCGTCGGCTACCGCCTGAAGGTGGAGCCGTGACGCTGCGCACGCGCCTGATCGCGACGAGCCTGCTCGTGCTCGTGCCGCTGACGGCGGCGCTGCTCGTGATCGACGACCGCCTGCGCGGCGCCGACCAGCTCGAGCGCCTGACGGAGTTCGCGCGCACCGAGCTGGAATCGGGCGCGCACGATCGCTGCGTCGCCACGGACAGACTGACTGGACGGCCGCGCCCTGGCCTTGGCCTGGGCGGCCGGGGCCGCGGGGGCGCTGGTCGCACCGGCCGTCCGGGCGGGCCACCGCCGGGACGCGGCGAGTTCCCGCCGCCACCGCCCGGCGAAATGCCTGACTCCGTGCCGGCAGAACGTGGCCCGGTGCGGCCGTACAGCGCCGTGAGTTACGGCGCCGACTTCACCCCGGCAAGTCCGTCGGTGCCGGACCTGGATCCGGCAATCCGCGCGGGTCTCGCCACCGGCGACTTCATGGGCGCGCCGTGGTCGAGCGCCGACGGGCGCGGCTACCAGCTCGGGCTCTGGATGGACCGCACCGACACCGGCCGCTGCGCCGTGCTGCTGCTCCGCATGCCGCCGCGGCCCGGCGAGTTCCGCGAGCGGGTCTCGGCCATCGCGCTGATCGTCATCAGCGTCATCGTCGCGACCTGGCTCGCCGCCGGGCCCGTCCTCCGTCGTCTGCGCAAACTGGCGACTGATGTTCATCGCAGCGCCGACACGCGCTACGACACGCCGGTCGTCGTCGAGGGCCAAGACGAGGTCGCCGATCTGGCGCAGGCGTTCAACGACGCGGGCGCCCGCGTGCGCCAGCATCTCGTCGACCTCCAGCGCCGCGAAGAACATCTGCGCCAGTTCGTCGCCAACACCGCACACGACGTCGGCGTGCCGCTCACGGTACTGCAGGGACATCTCTCGGAACTTGATACTTGCAAGGAAGAAGTCAGAAGCAACAAGAGCGAAGTAGAAGTGGGAAGTGACAAGGACGAAGGCGGTTCGGCGGGGGCGCACGTGCGGGCGGCCATTGGCGAGGCGCACTATCTCGGTTCGCTCATCCGCAATCTCAACGCGGCCACGCGGCTCGATGCCGTCGACATGCCACTCGTGCGTCATGACGTCGACCTCAACGCGCTCGTCGAGCGGCTTGCGGCGCGCTACCGCGTCGTGGCGCGGGCGCGCGGTGTCGAGCTCAACGAGGCCGTGCCGGAGACGCCGGTCATCGTCTCGGCGGAAGTCACGTTGCTCGAGCAGGCGCTCGGCAATCTCGTCGACAACGCGGTGCGGCACAACCGCCCCGGCGGGCACGTGGCGATCGTGCTCGACGCGCGGCACGGCGGCTTCTCGCTCACGGTGACCGACGACGGACCGGGTGTGGCGGAGGCGGATCTCGCACGGCTGACGGAGCGCTGGTTCCGGGCGGACGAGGCGCGGACACGACGGCCGGACGGACAGGGACTGGGACTCGCGATCGCGGCCGAGTCGCTGAAGCGTCTCGGCTTCACACTCACCTTCTCGCGCCCGGCCGACGGCGGGCTCCGCGCGGAGATCGCCTCATGATTGTAGAAGCCGCGCCACTACCGTTGACGACGGCTCGCTGCGGCCGCTAGTCTTGGTCATCGCCATGCTTCACTCCTCCGCTGCGCTGCGCGTGACACTCGCCACCGCGACGGAGGTGTGCCCGGCCTCGTTTACGGCCTATTTCCGGTTTACGGAGACCTGACGCGGCGGGCTGACAGTCACCATTCGACGTTGTTTCGAAGGCCCGCCTCCCGACAGGGACGCGGGCCTTCTTCTTTTTCAGGAGACCGCACCATGACCAGAGATCCACACGCACTATCCACCGTGACGCCGGACCCGCTCGCGCGGTGCCGGCAGGACATCGACCGCGTCGACGCCGTGCTCGTCGCGCTGCTCGGCGAGCGCACGCGGCTGGCGCTCACCGCGGGCCGCATCAAGCGGGCGCACGGGCTCGACGTCGCCGCGCCGGCCCGTGAGGGCGACGTGCTCGCGCGCGTGCGCCAGCTCGCGACCGGTCCGCTCGACGCGGACGCCGCCGCGCGGATCTTCGCGCAGATCATCTCGGAGACGCGGGCGCTGCAGACGGCGGCGCAGACCGAGACCGGCGCGGGCGCGGCCAGCGGCGTGGTCGAGTCATGATCGCCGCCTATCAGGGCGTGCCCGGCGCCTTCAGCGAAGAGGCCGCGCGCGCGCTCATGGGCGATGACGCGACGCTGCGGCCCTGCCCGACGCTCGACGACGTGCGGCACGTGCACTCGCATCCGGTCGCGCTCAATCAGTGCCGGCGCTTCATCGCCGCGCATCGCCTCAGCCCCGTCGCGGCCTTCGACACGGCGGGGGCGGTGGCGGCGCTGATGAACGGCGGCGACAGCGACAGCGCGGCGATCGCGAGCCGCCGGGCCGCAACACTGCACGGCGGCGTCGTGATTGCGGAGCGGATTCAGGATCAACCCGAGAACTGGACGCGCTTCCTCCGCCTCGTGCCGGCCGCCGCCGCGCCGCCACGGCACGGCGCCAACGCCATCGTCACCTTCCGCCTGCGACACCAACCGGGCTCGCTCTGCCGTGCGCTCCAGGTGCTGGCCGACGACGGATTGAATCTGACGAAGATCGAGAGCCGTCCACTGCCGGACCGCCCGTTCGAGTACGCGTTCCTCATCGAGCTCACCGCGTCGTCACGACGCACCGACTGGTCCGCGCTGTTGACGCCGCTCGCCGCCGCCACCGTCGATGCGCGTCTCGTCGCGGCGTACGACGTCGTCAAATGACGAAGGGCGGTGCGAGTGAACCTCGCACCGCCCTTTCGACTTTGCACTGCTAACTTTTACTTGCGGACTTGCTGCTTCTGACGTGTCCCTTGCAAGTCTTACGCTCCGCCGCCGGCCTTGCGCGGCGTGGACACCTTGCGGGCTCCCTTGGCCGCCTTCTGGACCTTCGGCTTGTCGCCGCCGGCGGCCTTCTTGCCGCCGCCGAGCGCGCCACGCAGGCGCTCGCCCACGGACTTCTTCTTCTCCGGAGCCGGAGCCGCGTCGCCTTCCGGCGTCTTGGCGTCCTTCGCCGGATCGTATTCGCTGCCGATGAACTCGATCTGCGCGAGTTCGGCATCGTCACCACGGCGACGGCCGAGCCGGAGCAGACGCGTGTAGCCGCCCGGACGATCCGAGAAGCGCGGCGCGAGGGTGTCGAACACCTTCTTCACCGCGTCCTTGCTGTGGATGTCGGCCGCCACGGCGCGACGGGCGTTCACGTTGTGGATGCCCTCGGTGCCGTGCTTGAGGCTGCGCTTGGCGATCGAGATGATGCGCTCCACGAACGGGCGGAGTTCCTTGCCGCGCGCGACCGTGGTCTCGATCCGCTCATTGAGGATCAGGGTCATGGCCTGGTTGCGGAGCATCGCGATGCGGTGCTCGGTGACGCGGCCCAGTTTCCGGTGTGCAACTCGATGACGCATGTCGGTTCAGTCCTTACTCGCTCTGTGCGGAACTGTCGAGGCGCATGCCCAGGCTCAGCCCCATCGTGGCCAGGATGTCCTTGATCTCGTTCAGCGACTTTCTGCCGAAGTTCTTGGTCTTGAGCATCTCGCCTTCGGTCTTCTGCACCAGCTCGCGAATCGTGCGGATGTTCGCGTTCTTGAGGCAGTTGTACGACCGGACGGAGAGCTCCAGTTCTTCCACGCTCTTGTCGAGGTGTTCGTTGTTGGCGGCGGCCGGCGAATCCGACGCGCCTTCCATCGCCTGCTCCATCGTCTCGTCGAGCGAGACAAAGATGGAGAAGTGATCGCGGATCAGCTTGGACGACAGCGACACCGCGTCGCGCGGGGTCACCGCGCCGTTGGTCCACACTTCGAGGGTGAGCTTGTCGTAGTCGGTGGTCTGGCCGACGCGGGCCGCTTCCACGACGTAGTTGACCTTCTTCACCGGCGAGTGCACCGAGTCGATCGGAATCCAGCCGATGCCCAGGTCTTCGTCGAAGTTCTTGTCGGCCGACACGTAGCCACGGCCGCGCTTCACGCGCAGTTCCATCTCGAGCTTGCCGCCCTCGCTCACCGTCGCGATGTGGGCGTCCGGCTCGAGGATCTCGACGTCGCTGTCGACGATGATGTCGCGCGCGCGCACTTCACCCGGCTTCAACGCGCGCAGCACGAGCGTGCGCGTCTGGTCGGTGTACATCTTCAGCGGGATCTGCTTGAGGTTGAGGATGATGTCGGTCGCATCTTCCACGACGCCCTGGATCGGCGAGAACTCGTGGAGCACGCCTTCGATCTTCACGGCCGTGACGGCCGCGCCTTCAATCGACGACAGCAGCACGCGCCGCAGCGCGTTGCCGACCGTCGTGCCGAACCCACGCTCGAACGGCTGCGCGGAGAACCGGCCGAACCGGTCCGTCAACGTCTCGCGTTCGAACTCCAGCCGCTTGGGCCGCTGAAAACCTTTCCACAACATAGACACCACCTTGCCAGGCCTGCATTCGACCCCGAGCCTCACGCCGCAGACCTGAAAAGCTGCGGACCCGGGGGTTGGCGTTCTGCCTCTTGCGATTGAACGAACCGACGGCCTGAAGGCCGTCGGCTACGTACTGCTTGGAACGGTCGGAGCCGACGGGCGTCGGCCCGTCGGCTCCGACCGTCACGTCTATTTGCTGTACAACTCGACGATGAGCTGTTCCTGCACGGGCAGGTTGATCTGCTCGCGCGTTGGCAGCGACGTCACCTTGCCGATGAGGCCGGTGCTGTCGAGTTCGAGCCACTGCGGCACGCCGCGGCCCTTCACCTCTTCGCGCGCGTGCGCGATCGTCGTGTTCTCGACCGAGCCCGGACGCACGGCGACCGTGTCGTTCAGACGCAGCGCGTACGACGGGATGTCGACCTTCTTGCCGTTCACGAGGAAGTGGCCGTGGCGCACGAGCTGGCGCGCCTGGGCGCGCGAGGTCGCGAAGCCCACGCGGTACACCACGTTGTCGAGACGACGCTCGAGCGACTGGAGCAGGAGTTCGCCCGTGATGCCCTTCTGACGGTCGGCGGCTTCGAAGTAGCGGCGGAACTGGTTTTCCAGCACGCCGTAGGTGCGCTTGACCTTCTGCTTCTCACGCAGCTGCACGCCGTAGCCGACCATCTTCGCCTTGCGGGCGCGGCCATGCTGTCCGGGCGGCACATTGCGCTTCTCGATCGCGCACTTCTCGCTGTAGCAACGCTCGCCCTTGAGGAAGAGCTTCATGCCTTCGCGCCGGCACAGCCGGCACACGGGTCCGATATATCTCGCCATAGTTCTCTCTCAGCCCTCAGACGCGCCGGCGCTTCGGCGGCCGGCAGCCATTGTGCGGAATCGGGGTGACGTCGCGAATCGACTTCACGTCGATGCCGACCGTCTGCAGCGCGCGGATCGCGGATTCACGACCGGCGCCCGGGCCCTTCACTTTCACTTCAACAGAGCGGAGGCCATGCGTCTTGGCGGCATTGCCTGCGGCCATCGCGGCCTGGGTCGCCGCGTACGGCGTGCCCTTGCGCGAGCCTTTGAAGCCCACGGCGCCGGCGCTCGACCACGCGATCACATTGCCTTCCGTGTCGGTGATGACGAGCGTCGTGTTGTTGAACGACGCCTGGATGTGCGCGAAGCCGTGGTGCACCACTCGCTTCTCGCCGCGCTTCTTGAACGTCTTCTTCTTGCCTGCTGCGGTACCCTTGGCTCCCTCTGTCGGAGCCGCCGCGGTCTCGGGTTTCTCTTTGGCCATGTCGCCTTTAACCTTTGTCCTTCGCCCTCTGCCCTATGCCTTACTCGGTCTTCTTCTTCGGCACCGCGCCCTTGCGCGGGCCCTTGCGCGTACGCGAATTGGTCCGCGTCCGCTGGCCGCGCACCGGGAGGTTGCGGCGATGCCGCATCCCACGGTAGCTGCCGATTTCCACGAGGCGCTTGATGTTCATCGAGATCTCCTTGCGGAGATCGCCCTCGACGCCACCCTGCTCTTCGATGACCCGGCTGATCTTGCGCACGTCGTCTTCCGAGAGATCCTTCACCCGGATGTCGCCGCTCACGCCCGCCTCGGTGCAGATGCCCTTCGCGCGGGTGCCGCCGATGCCGTAGATGTACTGAAGTCCGATCTCAATCCGCTTCGTGCGCGGAAGATCGACGCCTGCAATGCGTGCCATGTGCTTATCCCTGCCGCTGCTTGTGTTTCTGGTTCGCGCAAATCACGCGCACGACGCCCTGCCGCCGCACGATCTTGCACTTGTCGCAAATCCGTTTGACTGACGCTCGCACCTTCATCGCTTCCTCACCACTCTGCCACGGGTTGTGTCCCGCGACATCAACTCCACTTCGACGCGATCCCCGACGATCAACCGGATGAAATTCCGGTTCACCCCCGACCCGGCATGCGCCGTCACCGCGCGCCCGCCGTCGATCTCCACCCGGTAGAGCGCGCGGGGCAGGATCTCCCGCACCACACCCTCCACCCGTACTGCCGCCACGGCCTTACGCCGCCGGCGCTGTCAGCACGAGGGGACCGTCTTTCGTGACAGCCACCGTGTGCTCGAAGTGCGCCGCCAAACTGCCGTCCCGCGTCACCGCGGTCCAACCGTCCTTCAACACCTTCGTCTCGGGCCGGCCCATCGCAACCATCGGTTCGATCGCGAGCACCATGCCCTCCGCCAGCGTCGGGCCCCGGCCTGGCTTGCCGTAATTCGGAATCTGCGGCTCTTCGTGCAACTGCTCGCCGATCCCGTGCCCCACAAACTCCCGCACGATCGAAAACCCGTGCGCTTCCACCCAGGACTGCACCGCGTGGCCGATGTCCGACAACCGGCCGCCGACCCGCACCTGCTCGATCGCCTTCTCGAGCGACTGCTGCGTCACCGTCAGCAGGTCCTGCGCTTTGGCCGCCACCGCACCCACCGGCACCGTCACCGCCGAGTCGCCGTAGAAGCCATCCATCTTCACGCCCATGTCGATCGACACGATGTCGCCCGACTGCAGCGCGCGTGCCGGCGAGGGAATGCCGTGCACCACTTCGTCGTTTACCGACACGCACAACGTGCCGGGGAACCCGCGGTAGCCCTTGAACGCCGGCACCGCACCCGCTTCACGGCACCACTTCTCGGCGGCCGCATCCAACTCGCCGGTCGTGATCCCCGGCTGCACCATCGCCGCCAACCGGCGGAGCACATCGGCGACCACCTGGTTCGCCGCGCGCATCCGCTCGATCTCTTTCGGCGAGCGGCAGATGATCACTGGCGCCCGCCGATCACCGACGCGACCGCGGCCGACAAATCCGCCGCCACCGAGTCGAGCGTCTGATCCCCGTCGACCGACCGGAACGTCGACCGCCGGTTGTAGAAATCCACCAGCGGCTGCGTGTTGCGCGCATACACCCGCAACCGTTCCCGCACCGTCTCGACGTCGTCATCCGCGCGCTTGATGAGTTCCCCACCACAGCGCGCGCACACCTTCACGCCCGGGGTGCCGTTCCATCCGCAGCTCTTGCAGATGCGGCGTTCGGCCAGACGCTTCACGAGCGTCTCTTCCGGCACCTCGATATCCACGATCACGAGCGGCGCGGCCTCGTCGAGCAACTCATCGAGCGCTTGCGCCTGCCCCACCGTGCGCGGAAACCCGTCGAGCACGAACCCCTGATCGACATCCTTGCGCTCGAGGCGCTCCTTGATGATGCCGATCATGATGTCGTCGCTCACCAACCGGCCCGCATCCATCACGGTGCGCGCCGCGCGGCCGAGCGACGTCCCCGCCGCCACCGCTTCCCGCAGGATGTCGCCCGTCGAGATGCGCGGGATGCCCCGCGCCTTCGCAAAGCGCTCCGCCTGCGTGCCTTTTCCCGCGCCCGGCGCTCCGAGCATCACTACTCGAACGGGAACGCGGCCCGCGTCGTCCATCAACCTCTGCGGCCTCGAATCCGCGTCTTCTTCATGAACCCGTCGTAGTGGCGCATGATCAGCTGGGACTCAATCTGCTGAACGGTGTCCATCGCCACGCCCACGATGATGAGCAGCGACGTGCCACCAAAGTAGAACTGGACGTGCATACCCTGCGTGATGAACTGCGGCAGGATCGCGTCGAGGCGCTCACCGATGAACGGGATGCCCGCGACCTTGAAGCCGTTCGTCAGGAACGTCGGCAGCTGCGCCACGAGCACGAGGTAGAACGCGCCGACGAGCGTGATGCGCGCCAGGATCGAATCGATGTGCTCGGCCGTGCGCTTGCCCGGGCGGATGCCCGGCACGAAGCCGCCGTACTTGCGCATGTTCTCCGCCACGTCATCCGGATTGAAGATGATCGCGGTGTAGAAGTACGCGAAGAACACGATCAGGATGACGTCGAGCAGCGTGTAGAGCGGATAACCCGGCGACAGGTTCGCGCCCATCCGGTCGAGCCAACCGCCCGGGGTGCCCATCTTCGAGATCGTGTACGGGAACGCCAGGATCGAGCTCGAGAAGATGACCGGCATGACGCCGCCGGTGTTCACCTTGAGCG
>CAYFLU010000094.1:9929-12980 GCA_964343975.1 uncultured Solibacteraceae bacterium | reverse complement strand
CCTGAATGAACCGCTCCGCACGCGCCAGCGCCTCTTCGGGCGTCGCGGCATCGGCGACGGGAAACTTGATGACGCTCTCGCCCAGCACGGCGCGCAGCCCGGCTTCCCGCGTGACATCCGCCACATCGTCTTCGAAGTAATACATGTCGGCGAAGGTCGTCGTGCCCGACTCGATCATCTCAAGGGCGGCCAGTCGCGTGCCGACACGGACGAAATCCGGCGAGAGCGTCTTTTTCTCGGCCGGAAAGATGTAGTGATTTAACCAGTCCATCAGCGCGAGGTCGCTGCCCAAGCCCCGGAACAGCACCATCGCCGCATGCGTGTGCGTGTTTACGAGCCCCGGCATGATCACCTGATTGCGCGCGTCGATCGTCTCGGCAGCGTCATAGCGGCGCGCGATGTCGTCGGCGGTGCCGACGGCCACGATCGTGTCGCGATTGATCGCCACCGCGCCGTTCTCGATCTGATGCCGCTCGGCGTTCTGCGTCAGCACCGTGCCGCCGGTGATCACGAGGGAGACCGGTGTCCGGGCCTGGCCACGGGTGACGGTCAGCAGAGCGGCAGTCGCGAGAACCAGCGCGACCGCGGGCAGGAGAAGCCGCATCGAACGCATTGGCTCTTGATTCTATCCCGACGCCGGAGCGGCGTCGCCCACGCGGTGTATATTCTGACCGTGCCGGTCCATCTCATCGACCATCCCGTCGCACACGACGCGTTGGCGTTGCTGCGCGACAAAACCACGACCACGAGCCACTTCCGGCGACTCGCCCATCGGATCAGCCTGATCCTCGCGGCCGAGGCCGCGCGCGCCCTGCCGACGGCCACCGTCGAGATCGAGACGCCCCTCGAGACCACCACCGGGCGGCGCCTTCAGGCCGACGTCGTCGTGGTGCCGGTGCTCCGGGCCGGACTCGGGATGGTGGATGCGGTCCTCGAGATCCTGCCGCACGCGCGGGTCGGGCACATCGGCCTCCAGCGGGATGAGCAGACGGCCGTCGCCTCGCAGTACTACAAGAAGCTTCCGCCGGACCTGTCGCGCTCGACCGCGATCATCATCGACCCGATGCTCGCCACGGGCGGGAGCGCCGTCGCGGCCATCACAATGCTGCAGCGAGCCGGCGCTCAGGACATCCGCCTCATCTGCATCGTCGCGGCCCCGGAAGGCATCGCGGAAGTCGAGCGCGCGCACCCGGGCGTGCATGTGTTCACCCCGGCGATCGACCGCGAGCTCAATGCGCATAAGTTCATCCTGCCCGGACTCGGCGACTTCGGCGATCGCCTCTACGGCACGGTCTGAGGCCGCATGAGCGACTGGCGCACGTCTCTCACGGAAATCAGCCCGAACCGCATCCTCGTGCGGGGCTATGCCCTCGACGAGTTGATGACGAAGGTCAGCTTCGGCGAAGCGATCTTTCTGCTGCTGACGGGCGACCTGCCGTCGCCCTCAATCGGACGCATCGTCGATGCGATGCTCGTGTCGTTCATCGACCACGGCGTGTCACCGCCGTCGACGATCGCGGCCCGCAATGCCGCCACCACCGGCTCCTCGCTGCGCAGCTCCGTCGCCGCAGGCATTCTCGCGTTCGGACGCCATCATGGCGGCGACATCCTGGCCTGCCGGATGCGTCTCGACGAAGCGATCGAAGACGTGCACCGCGGAGCCACGCCGCAGGCGGCAGCGGATGCACTGGCAGAACGACTCCTCGAGGCGGCTGAGATTCCGCCGCCCGGGTTCGGCCATCGCATGCACACGCGAGACCCGCGGGCCGGTAGCCTGCTCCAACTCGCTTTGGAACTCGGATTCGACGGGCCGTACATGCAGATGTTGCGCGCCATCGAACGCGCTCTGGCCAAGCACCCGACGCTCGCCGAGCGCCCCATGCCCATCAACATCGACGGCGCGATCGCGGCGGTGTGCGGCGACATCGGTCTGCCGCCGGAAACGGCCGACGCGTTGTTGCTGATCTCACGCGTGCCCGGCCTTGCCGCGCATGCGCTCGAAGAACAGGGCCGCGAGCGTCCGATGCGCGCCATCGACCCGGCGAAGCACCACTACGACGGCCCGTCTGAGCGCCGCCTCACTCATCGGAGGAAGTAGTCATGGACCACACCGCGACGTTCGTCGTGTTTTCCGTCGCAGTCATTGGTGGGCTGGCCGCGTTTGCCGGCGTGGTCGCGATGGCAATCGTCGCGTGCTATCGCTGGACGAGCGCCAGACGATAGCGACGCCGCTCAGGGCCGACGCAGAAGTGGATTGGAGAAGATTGGTGGGCGCTGCAGGACTCGAACCTGCGACCACCGCCGTGTGAAGGCGATGCTCTACCAGCTGAGCTAAGCGCCCAATCCAGAGGAAGAACAGTCTACTTCTTCATCTGCGCCGAGAGCAAGCGAAGAAACTTCGTATACGTCTCGTCGGCCGAGGCGAACTGCTTGTTGAACTCTTCGATCGAGAGCTTCGCCTGCTTCAGCGCGTCCTTGTCGCTGTCGAACTTGGTCGTCTTGTTGTCGACCGTGATCGCGTCTTTCGGCATGTCCTTCTTCGGCTTCGCGACGAGACCGTCTGCCGCGATGTCATCGAACACCACACGATCCACCGCATCGGCCGCGGCGCTCAGATCCTGATAGGCGCCCATGCAGTCTTTGTTGTAGAGCTTGTAGGTCATCGCCGTCGTGTCTTTGAACCGCGCGGACACAACCGTCAGTTTGGCGCCGGGAATCAACAGCGCGGCGATGTAGCCGCCGTACACCTGATTGTTTTCGGCGACCGCGCAGTCGACCTTGGCCTTCGTCATCAAATCGACGAGTTCCTTGGTCGCCGCCGGAGACTGCGCCGCGGGTGGCTGCTGTGCCGCCACGCTGATCGCGCTCGCCAACACCACGCCAAACACGCCCGTTACCGCCGCCAGTTGTCGCATGTCGCCAATCCTATCCGATGAAAAGGCTGTCGTCGTCTTCGTCGTCACCGCCCTCGCCGGCCGATCGCCGGTTCTGGCGTGCGGAGAAGAATGCCAGAGCCGCCCGTAGGCCTGCAAGCACCGCCGTGCCCGATTG
>CAYFLU010000094.1:0-9829 GCA_964343975.1 uncultured Solibacteraceae bacterium | reverse complement strand
ACGACCGCCCCCGCCAGCGCGCCCAGTGCAAATGCCAACACCGTATTGCCCGTGGATGACGACGATCCGTTCTCTCGCGTAGCCATGGGACCTCCTGTGCCAGTTAGAAAATGGAGACGCTGACCCGCAGATACTTCTTGGGATCCTTGCGGATGTCGGCGAGCAGCGCCTGCATCTCCTTCATCGTACTATTCATGTTGTCGTAGAGCTGACGATCATTCACGAGCAACCCGGCCGTGCCTTCCTTGGCCTGGAGCGTGGCCACCAGCCGGTCGATGCGATCGGTGGTCGTGTTCAGCCGGTCGTACAAGACCCGTTCATTCAGCAATGCCCCGAGTGTGTTGTCCTTGGCGTTCAGTTTGCCGCTCGCCGCGTCGAGGTTCGCGGCGGTGCCAGCCATGGCCTTCCCCATCGCCTCGTCATACAGGAGCCGGCCGAGGGGGCTCGTCCCGGTCTTCAGTGAGGTGACCACGCCGTCGAGATCGTCGATGTTCTTCTTGAGCGCCTCGTAGAGCGCCGGGTCGTTGATGAGCCGGCCCGCCGTGCCCTTCGTGCCCTCGAGCCCCTGCGTGACGCGATGCGTCGACACCAGCAGCTCATCCAGATTCCGATAGAGCGCGTCGTCGGCGAAGAGCTTGCCCATGGTGCCCTTGCCCGCCCGGATCTCGGCGACCAGCTTGTTGGCTTCGTCGAGGCTCGACCGCGCCTGCACCGCGAGGTCGTTGATCGGGCTTCCGCTGCCCGTGGACTCGAGAAATGCGTTGTCCGCGATCGCCGCGCCGCCCGGCGCCGGCGAGATCTCGATGATCGGCTCTCCGAGCAGGCTGAGCGAGCCGATCGACGCTCGCGAATTCGCCGTGATGAGCGGCCGCACACTCTGATTGAGCGTCATCGACACTTCGACCAGCGCGCCGGAGAGCTCAACGCTCGTGACTTTGCCGATGTCCTTGCCGGCCAGGCGAACGACCGCGCCCGACTTCATGCCCTGCACGTTGGAGAACTTCGTGCGCAGTGGATATTGCTGCCACGGAAAGCCGGCCTGCCCACCCACCGCAATGATCAACACGCTGGCCAGGATCACGGCGGCGACGGCGATGATGCCGATCTTCAATTCCGAGAATGCCAACGAACGCGTGCGCGGCATGGCGGCTCCTTACGAGAGAAACGCTTTCAGATACGGATCGTCCGAGTGCCGAAGCGCGTCGGCCGCGCCCTCGAACGCCACCCGGCCGTCCTTGATCATGAGAAATTCCGTCATCCCGGCCTTCTCCGGAGAAGCCGGCACGAACCGCACGGCCTCGCCCTCCCGCACCGCTTCGTGCGTGGCGATGTAGAAGGCATCGCGCAGCTGATGCGTGACGAGGATCGCGCTCACGCCTTCGAGGTCGCGCAACTTCATGATCTCGTCATCCACGGTGAGCGCGGTGATCGGGTCGAGTCCCGTTGTGGGCTCGTCATACAACAGCACTTTCGGCCGGGCTGTAAGGGCGCGCGCAATCGCCACGCGCCGGCGCTGGCCACCCGAGAGCTCTGACGGCATGCGGCCCACGAACTCCGACAGTCCCACGAAGCCGAGCACTTCATTCACGCGCGCGTCGACCTCCGGAATGGGCATCGACGTCTCTTCGAACAGCCGGTAACCGACGTTCTCGCGCACGGTCAGCGAGTCGAAGAGCGCGCCTTCCTGAAAGACCATCCCGAGCCCGGCGCGAATGCGCATCAACTCTTCCTCGCGCAGATGGTCGACGCGCTCGCCGTTGATGCGGATCTCGCCGCCGTCCGGTTTCAGTAGTCCGAGGATCAAGCGCAGGATCGTCGACTTGCCGGATCCCGACGCGCCGATCACGATCTTCGTGTGCGCGCGCTCCAGCGTGAAGCTGACGTCGCGCAGGACCACCTTCTCGTCGAAGGCGAGCGACACGCGCGAGAACTCGATCGCGGCATCCATCAGTAGAGCGCCCAGATCAGGACTTTCGTGACCAGGAAGTCCACGGCCAGCACGCCGACCGATCCCGCCACGACGGCATTGGTGGTCGCACGGCCCACTCCCTGCGTGCCGCCCTTCGTCCCGAGGCCCACATAGCAGCCGATCGACACGAGTACGAACCCGAGGAAGAACGGCTTGATCAACCCCATCCAGATGTCTTCGATGTAGAGCCCGGCCACCACGCTGTTCCAAAACGGCGCCGACGCGACCTTCAACTGGGTGACGCCGATGATCCACGCGCCGGCGAGGCCGATGCCGTCGGCAATCACCGTCAGGAGCGGCACCATGAGCGTGCCGGCGAGAATCCGCGGGATGACGAGCTTCCGGACCGGATCCGTGCCCAAGGCACGGAGCGCGGCGATTTGATCAGTGACCGTCATCGAGCCAAGTTCCGCCGCGATGCCGGAGCCCACGCGGCCGCACACCATCAGCGCGGTGAGCACCGGGCCCAGCTCTTTGATCATCGAGGCGCCGACGAGTTGCCCCACCATGGAACGCGCGCCGAACTTGTCGAGGATGATGCCCGACTGCAGGGCCAGCACCATCCCCGTAAAGACGCCGGTGAGCAGCACGACGGTGAGCGAGCCGGCGCCGATCGCGTCGAACTGCTCCACCATGTCGCGGGCGTAGAACGGCGGCCGCACGAGCCCACGGGCGACCTTGCCTAGCAGCACGAAGTACTCCTGCACTTCCTGCAGGGCCCCCTTCAGCCACTCGACGGGGCGTGTCACGCAGACTTCTCCGATTCGATCAGCACGAGATCCGGGTTGCGGATCTTGCGCAGCCGATCGCGAATCTCGGCCGCGCGTTCGAATTCCAGATTCGCCGCCGCCGCACGCATGTCGGTTTCGAGTTCGCGGATCCGCGCTTCGAGCGCGCCGCGCGTCTTGAACTGCTCGCGCTCGTCCAGCACCCGCGTCACGGTGAGATAGTCGCGCTCGTACACGCTCGACATGACCTCGTCGATGTGTTTCACGACCGAGGCCGGCGTGATGCCATGCTCCGTGTTGTAGGCCTCTTGCACCGCACGCCGACGTTCCGTCTCGCCGATCGCCGCCTTCATCGAGTCCGTCACGGTGTCCGCATACAGCACGACCCGGCCGTTCACATTACGCGCCGCGCGTCCCATGGTCTGGATCAGTGCGCCGCTCGACCGCAGGAAGCCTTCCTTGTCGGCGTCGAGCACAGCCACGAGCGAGACCTCGGGCAGATCCAGGCCTTCACGCAAGAGGTTGATGCCGACGAGCACGTCGAAGTTGCCGAGGCGCAGATCGCGCAGGATCTCGACGCGTTCCAGCGTGTCGATGTCCGAGTGCAGATATCGCACGCGCACGCCCAGTTCCTGGTAGTACTGCGTGAGGTCCTCGGCCATCTTCTTCGTCAAGACCGTGACGAGCACGCGCTCACCGCGCCCCACCACGGCGCGGATCTCGCCGAGCAGATCATCGACCTGACCGGCCACCGGCCGGATATCGATCGTCGGGTCAACGAGCCCCGTCGGGCGGATGATCTGCTCGACGATGACGCCGCCCGACTCGCGCAGTTCGTACGGCCCGGGCGTGGCGGAGACATAGACGACCTGTCGCACCCGACGCTCCCACTCGTCGAAATTGAGCGGACGGTTATCGAGCGCCGACGGCAGCCGGAACCCGTAGTCGACGAGCACGGTCTTGCGTGCGCGATCCCCGGCATACATCCCGCGAATCTGCGGAACCGTTTGATGGCTCTCGTCGATGATCGTGATCGTGTCCTCGGGCAGGTAGTCGAGCAGCGTCGGCGGCGGTTCGCCCGCGGCCCGGCCCGAGAAATGCCGCGAGTAGTTCTCGATGCCGTGGCAGTAGCCGATCTCCTTCATCATCTCGAGATCGAACATCGTCCGCTGGTGCAGTCGCTGCGCCTCTTCCCGCTTGCCGGCATGTTCGAGGAGCTGCAACCGCTCTTCGAGCTCCGCCTTGATGCTCTCAAGCGCGGCCGTCGCGCGTTCACGCGGCATGACGAAGTGTGACTTCGGATACACCGCCAGCTTGTCGTGCCGCCGCAACACCTTCCCGGTCAGCGGATCGAAGGTCGCGAGCTCATCGACCTCGTCGCCAAACAGACTGATGCGCACGGCCATCTCGTCGTACGACGGATAGACCTCGACGATGTCGCCGCGGACGCGGAACGTGCCGCGACCGCACTCATGGTCATTGCGTTCGTACTGGATCTCGACGAGCTTGCGCAGAATCTGCTCGCGATCAATGCGCTGCCCCCGCTCGAGTTCGACCACGAGGCCGTAGTACGCCTCCGGCGAGCCAAGGCCGTAGATGCACGACACGGACGCCACGATGATGACGTCGCGGCGTTCGAAGAGCGACCGGGTCGCCGACAGGCGCAGCCGGTCGATCTCTTCGTTGATGATGGCTTCCTTCTCGATGTACGTGCCCGAAGCCGGCATGTAGGCCTCCGGCTGGTAGTAGTCGTAGTAGCTGACGAAATACTCGACGGCATTGCGCGGGAAGAAGCGCCGGAACTCCTGGAACAGCTGCGCCGCCAGGGTCTTGTTGTGCACCATCACCAGCGCCGGCCGTTGCAGCCGCTGGATGACGTGCGCCATCGTGAAGGTCTTGCCCGAGCCGGTGACGCCGAGCAGCACTTGCGCCTCGTCGCCGCGGCGCAGCCCCTCTGTCAGTTGGTCGATGGCACGCGGCTGGTCGCCGCGGAGTTCGAAATCAGAGACGAGCTCGAAGGCCACACTCGATCGTACTATCGCCCGGCAACATTCGCGTAATACCCCGGCCGCGCCCGCACTTTCGCCTTGGCCGCATCTGGCCGCGTTACGGCGACGTCGATCTTGCGGTATTTCCCGTCCTCGGCCGTGTTCGTGGGCAAGTAGCCGAGCGTGTAGCGCGAGACCAGCTCGTCGAGGATCTTGGCGTAGATCCCGTTCAGGGACGACACGCTGTCTGGAAAGAACGCGTCCCCGCCCGTGTCGCGCGCCAACGTCGTTAGTTGCATCTGCGGCAGCCCCATGCGACCGCCACGGTCGAGGTAGCCGATCGAGTACACCAGCACGTCGTTCTGCTTGAGCAGCTTCTCGAGCTGGCCAAACGTCAGGGCACTCGTGTTGTCGCCGCCGTCGGTGTAGAGGAGCAGCACGCGCTGCCCTTCCTGGTCCTGCGTGGAGCGCAGATACATGCCCACCGCGTCGTAGAGGGCGGTCGAGCCGAAGGCCTTCCGCCCGCGGATCCGTTCGAACAACCGCGGGTAGTCGCGTTCCTCGAAGCGAGCCACGCGCACGTCGTGGTCGAAGTCGACGAGCGTCGTGTCGCGAGCTTCCTCGAGCGCATTGACGAACCGGATGGCGGCGGTCTGAGCCTGCCCGAGGTCAATGCTCATGCTCTCGCTCACGTCGAGCAGCAGGCCCACGTGCAGGGCCAGACGCTCGGTGCTCCCGCCTCCGTCGGCGAAGAACTGGATCTCCTGCGGCTTTCCGTCTTCGGTCACGCGGAAATCCTCCCGCGTCAGCCCCCGAACGAGCGCGCCATCGCGCCCGGTGACGACCACCGGGACGTGCACGAGTGCGATGCCGCTGCGAAACGTCTGTTGCGCCGGGAGGACCACTGTGATGGCCGCGACCAACAGGACGGCGAGCGCCCACCGCCGGGGCGATTCTGGGGACATAAGACCTGTTCGGCGCATCATACCCACAGACGCTCTGTATAATCAGAGTTTGGCGCCACCGCTGGGCGCCCCGCTGTGGGAGTACATCTGCCGTGCGCGCACTAGCCGTCTGTCAGGACGAGCTGGTCATTCGGACGCTGCACCCGATTCTGTCGGGCGCCTTCGAGGTGGAGTTCCTCGTCGAAAGCCGCCCGCTGGCCCGTCGTCTCGTTGACGACGGCATCCCGGCGACCGTCGCGGATCCCCGCAAACTCGACACCTACGTCCGTGCGGACCTGACGGCGTCCACGCTGGTCCTCGTCGAAGACGACGGCCGCCGCTCCCTGAAGAAGATCGTCACGGCGATTCGCGACGCGGGCGGATCGCTCCTCTACATCCTCCATGTCGGCGAGAAGCCGGCCGGCGGTCGCCGCACGCACGATGACCTCCGGGCGCTCGTGCCCGAGCTCACGCATCTCGACTTCTCAGAGTTGCTCGGCGGCGCACTGACCACGGAACTCAGCCGGTCGCTGACCCGCATGCGCGTGCAGCAGTATCAGCGCTACTTCGCGGACGCCAACCGCGTGCTGATCCTCCTTCACAACGATCCCGATCCGGATGCGCTGGCCGCGGGCCTGGCCATGCGCAGCGTGCTGCGCCGCACGCGGACCACGGCGATCATCGGCGCGCTGCAGGGCGTCACGCGTCCCGAGAATTTGCGGATGGTCGACATGCTCGACATCCATTTCGAGATCATCACGCCCGAGCATTTCGCCGACTACGATCGCATCGTCACGGTCGATGTGCAGCCGCACTACTTCGGCGGTCTCCTGCCGCGCGTGGACCTCGTCATCGACCACCACCCTGAACAGCCCGGTTACACGGCGGTGTTCAAGGACGTCCGGGCGGATTACGGCTCGACGTGCACGATCCTCACGGAGCACCTGCGCGCGGTGGACATCGACATCTCCGAGCGCACGGCCACCGCGATGCTCTACGCGATCAAGAGCGACACGCTCTTCTTCGCGCGGCACACGAACCGCGTCGACCTGGACGCGTTCACGTATCTCTATCCCCTCGCCGACGCCGCACTCATCCGCAAGATGGAAGGCGCCGAAATCACCATGGAACGGCTCGAGCACGTCACGCGCGCGCTCCAGACCAGCCGGCACAAGCACCAGGTGTTCTCGGCCTTCCTCGGCGAGACCGCTCGCGAAGACTTGATCCCGTACACCGCGGACTTCTTCTTGCAGCTCGAAGACGTCAAGTGGACGATGATTTCGGGCATCGTGAACGGGATGTTCATCATGAGCGTGCGCAACCTCGGCTACACGCGCAACGCGGGCGAGTTCGTGAAGAAGTACTTCAATGACATCGGCTCGGCCGGCGGGCACCGCGCCATGGCGAAGGCCGTCGTGCCGATCCACAAGTTCCGTGAGAAGTACGGCGATCTGAGCGGCGTCGGCATCGCCGCGCGAGTTGGCGAACTCGCGGAACAGTTCCTCTCGGAAAAAGCGCAGTAACTCAGCCCAACGCCTGGCCGAGGTCCGCGAGCAGATCGTCGATGTGCTCGATGCCGACCGACAGCCGGAGCATGCCACGCGTCACGCCGGCGGCCGCCAGTTGCGCATCCGACCAGCCCCACTGCGACGTGAGTACGGGCAAGCTCACGAGGCTATCCACGCCGCCGAGGCTCGCGGCGCGTTTGAACAGCTGCACGCGGTCGAAGAACCGGCTCGCCGCAGCGTAGCCGCCCTTCAGATCGCAGGTCACCATGCCGCCAAAGCCGCGCATCTGCGCCTTCGCGATCGCGTGATCGGGATGCGACGGCAAGCCGGGATAGAACGTCGCGGCGACTGCCGGATGCCGCTCGAGAAATTCAGCCACGGCCATGGCGTTCGCGTTGTGCCGCTCCATGCGAACGCCAAGCGTCTTGATGCCCCGCGCGATCATGGCAGCCGACGCCGGTTCGGCCATGCCGCCGAGCAGCTTGCGCGCGGTCGCGAGCCGGCCGATGAGGTCGGTGGATCCCACGAGCGCACCGGCCGTGATGTCGCTGTGCCCGTTCAGATACTTCGTCGCGGAATGCATGACGAGGTCCACGCCGAGCGCCAGCGGGGACTGATTCACCGGGCTCGCGAACGTGTTGTCGACCGCCGTCAGTACGCCCTGTGCCCGGCAGGCCGCCGCGACTGCGGCGATGTCCACGCAGCGCAGCGTCGGATTGATCGGCGTCTCGAACCACACGAGCTTCGTTCGCGGCGACAGCAGCGTCTCGGGCGCGCGAAATCGTTCGAGTGGCTCGAACCGCGCCGCGACGCCGAACTTCTCAAGAAAGTCCCGAATGACCTGCATCGTGCCACCGTAAATTGCGGCACTGCAGACCAGTTCATCGCCCGCCTGCAACAGGCCGAAGAGCGCCGTGCTGACGGCCGCCATGCCCGAGGACACCAACAGCGCAGACTCCGCGTGCTCGAGCGCGGCAATCTTCTGCTCGGTGGCCCGCACGCTGGGGTTTCCGTAGCGCGAGTAGATGTCCTTCTGGGACCGACCGGCCTGATACGCCTCAACCTCCGCCGTGTCGTCGAACAAGAACGTGCTCGTCTGGTAGATCGGCGTGACGAGCGGTGTGGCGTGAGGATCACGTCCCTCCGCGTGGTGGATCGCGTCCGTATCGCGGTGGCGTCGACGTGTGGTCATGGGGCGCCTCAGATCACAGCAGGGCGTTCACCGGCGGCCACGACGGGCTCGATGAAGAGCCGGTACGCATCCTCGTATCCCTGCTGCTGGAGATCGGCCAGCGTGCGTGAGCGATCAGACCGCTCGTCGTACGTGCCCGAGAACTGGAACGGCCCGATCGGATTGTGCGCGGGCCGAATGACGAAGACTCCAGAGAACCGCGCCGCCGCCTGCGCTGCGACGTCGTCCGCGACCGCCGTCTCGATCGACCGCTGCCACTCGCCCGCCTTGCCGCGGACGTCGACGGGCTCGGGACCGAGCGCGTGCGGCACACCGGCCGGCGGCGCCGGGCTGACGAGGATCAGCTGCTCCGCGCCGAGCCCGAGCGCTTCCTCGACCAGCCGATGCACGAGTTCCGGACGATCGCACAGCCGATGCGTTTCGCCCTGCCAGTAATGCTCCGTCGGGAACGTCATCGTCTGCCCTGCCGTGGCCCCGGCCAACTGCAATGCGCCCGAGATCACCTCAGCCACGTGATCGCGCATCGTCGTCGTGAGGTCGATGGCTTCGGCTTCGCGCGCGCCGGCGACTGCCCGCTTCACGCTGAACCGCTGCGCGCTGCTCTCACCGAGCACGCCCATCACGAGATCGCGCCGCGCGTCGAGATCGTGCACGCCAAGCAACACTTCGCAAAAGCCCGGCTGACCGAAATTCTCCGTCAGGAGCTCGACGTATTTCCTGCCGAGTTCGGCGGATTCAGGCAGCGCAGATGACGACGCCCCGCGCACATGGGCCCAGACCGCGGCGGTGATCGACTGCACCGGCTCAGTCGCCGATGCGGGTGCGCCGAACAACTGCCACCAGAACGCGCCACTCACGCGTCGCTTGGAGGCGCGCAGACGTCGCGACCGCCACCAGGCTCCGAGTAGGATGCCGCCGACGACCAACAGGCACAGCACCATGAACCGCGGCAACACCGTGGGCATCACGGGCGGGTGAAAGAGGATGTCGAGCGCGCCGGTGTAGAACTGCATCAGCTCGGCGGCCACGGATGGCAGGTTGGCGAGGCCGGCGAGCAAACTCACTAGGTAAATCAGCGTGGCGATGCCCAGCACGATGAGCGGCACGAGCAACGCCGCGAGGGCGAGCGTAATGCCGAGGGCCGCGGCGCGCAATCCCGTGCGCCAGCGATACGACGTCTTCAGCGCGGCGGATAGCCACGGACCGTTCGCTTCACCGAGCCTGGCCGCCCCATCCACCGACGCGACAACGGCATTGGCGACGCCCGGGCCGTGGGCCGCGACGATGTCGATCTTGACGCCGGCTTCGGCGAGCGCGCGGAGCACGCCTGCCTGATAGGCGCCGGCGGTGCCAGCGCCCGTGAGGAGGAGCGCCGTCCGGAGCCGGGGAGAGTACGTGGCGTCGGCCACCGCTACTCGCCTGCCTTCGCGGTCATACGGCTATTCCTCGTCGTGGATGGTGACGAGCTTGATGATTTCGAATTCACGGGTGCCGGCCGGC
>CAYFLU010000093.1:0-13004 GCA_964343975.1 uncultured Solibacteraceae bacterium | reverse complement strand
AGCCCTTGAGCTGGTCGAGCGTGATGTGGCCCTTGTCGAGGATCTCGAGCGCCTTGAACAGCTCCGTGCGGAAGAGCGCGCGGCGGCCGTCGTAGGCGAGTGTCGCGAGCGCGCTGATGATGGGCCGCGTGCCGGTGAACTGGCCGAAGTTCGATTCCACGCCCCACACGGCGATCATCATCGCGGGCGGCACGCCGTAGGTCGCGTCGATCTGCTTCAGCACGTCGGCATGCGTGGCCGCCATCTCACGCGCCGACTTCAGGACCTTCGGCGTGAGGCGGCGCTTCACGTACTCGTCGAGCGTGATCACTTCCTCGGGCTGGCTCTTGTCGCGCTCGGTGACGACCGGCAGCGGCTCGACGTGCGTGAGCGCCAGCTCGATCGTGGCGGGGCTGATGCCGCGCGTGGCGGCTTCGGCGCGCAGGCCGGCGAGAAACTCGTCAAAGGTCTGCGTGGCGGCGGGAGCAGCGGCCGCCGGGGCAGTCTGCTGGGCTCGCGGCAGGGCCACCGCGAGGGCAACGGCCAGCGCCACCGCGCCAGCCAAACGAAACGACCGTGGCATCGGGAAATGATGCCACGGTCGCGGGGGATTTCCGGGGTTTCTTCGGTGCGCTATTCCTCGTCCTCCTTGATCTCGCCGCGCTCGGCCTTCGACGCGGCGATGATCTTCGGGAGGAGGTGTGCCGGCACTTCTTCGTAGTGGGAGAACTCCATGTGATAGCCGCCGCGTCCGCCGGTGGCGGCCGTGAGCGTTTGCTCGTAGGTCAGCATCTCGGCCATCGGCACCTGCGCCTTGATCACGGTGTTCGTGCCCTTCGTGTCCATGCCGGAGATGCGTCCGCGACGGCCGTTCAGTTCGCCCATGAGGTCGCCGGCGAAGTCGGACGGCGACACCACTTCGACGTTCATCACCGGCTCGAGCAGCGTCGGCTTGCAGCGCGTCATCGCGTCCTTGAACGCGAGCCGGCCCGCCATCTTGAACGACATCTCGTTCGAGTCGACGTCGTGATACGAGCCGTCGAACACCGTCACGCGGAAGTCGACCATCGGATAGCCGGCCAGGTAGCCGCGCATGCGCGTCTCCTGGATGCCCTTTTCGATGGCGGGGACGAATTGCCGCGGAATCGCGCCGCCGAAGATGTCGTCGACGAACTCGAAATCGGAGCCGCGCGGGAGCGGTTCCACCCGGATCTTGCAGTCGCCGAACTGGCCGTGCCCGCCGGTCTGCTTCTTGTGGCGGCCGTGCGCTTCGGCTTTGGCAGTGATCGTCTCGCGATAGGGGGTGTGCGGCCGCTTGAGCGACACCTCGACGCCGAACCGGCGGCGCAACTTCGCCACCGTGACTTCGATGTGCATCTGGCCCTGGCCAGAGAGCAGGATGTCGTGCGTCTGCGGGTCGCGGCTGTAGCCGACCGACGGATCCTCTTCGAGGATGCGGTGCATCGACTGGCCGATCTTGTCCTCGTCGCCGCGCGTCTTCGGCACCATCGCGTACGACAGCACGGGTTCGGGGAAGTGGAGCGGCGGCACCCGGAAGTCGGCGTGCTTGTCGCCGATCGTGTCGCCCGTGTGCGTGTCCTTGAGCTTGGCCACCGCGCCGATGTCGCCGGCGTGGATTTCGGGCACGTTCGTCGGCGTCTTGCCTTCGAGGAGCATCAGGTGCCCGAGCCGCTCGTCGCCGCCGCGCGTGACGTTACGGACCGTGGCGTCGCTCTTGAGAATGCCGCTCACGACCCGCAGCAGCGTGATCTGCCCGGCGAACGGATCCGCGATCGACTTCCACACCCACGCCACGGTCGGCAGCGTGTTGTCGGCCGTGCACGTGCTCACGTCGCCCTTCGCGTTCACGCCTTCGAACGGCCGGTCGGCCGGCGAGGGCAGGTAGGTCACGATCGCGTCGGCGAGTGTCTGCGCGCCGATGTTGCGCAGGCCGCACGCCACGCAGATGCCGTAGAGCTTCCCGGCGCGAATCGCCTTCGTGAGCCCGGTGACCAGTTCCTCCTGCGTCAACGTGCCGTTGGCGAAGTAGGTCTCCATCAGCGTTTCGTCGGCTTCGGCGACGGCTTCGATCAGCGTCTCGCGCGCGGCTTTCGCCGCGTCGAGTTCGCTCGCGGGGATCTCGGTGTCGGTCATGCGCCCGCTTTCATCGGGCGCGAAGATCTCGGCGGTCATCGACACGAGGTCGATCACGCCGCGGAAGTCCTTTTCGGCGCCGAGCGGCAGCTGCAACGGCACGCACGTGCGTCCGAGATAGGCGTGAATCGAATCGACCGCGCTCTGGAAACTCGAGCGCTCGCGGTCGAGCCGGTTCACGACGATCAGCCGGGGCAGCGATGTCTCGTCAGCGAAACTCCACACTTTCTCCGTCGAGACCTGCACCCCCGACGTGGCGTCCACGATCACGATCGCCGCGTCGGCCGCATGCAGCGCCGCGCGCGCGTCCGCCAGGAAATTGCCCATGCCCGGCGTGTCGATCAGATTGATTTTGAACTTCTTCCATTCGAGGTGAGCGAGTGAGGCGGAGAGGGTGTGCTTGCGCGCGATGGCCTCGTCATCGTAATCGGTAACCGTGGTGCCCTCATCGACCTTGCCGAACCGTTGCACTGCGCCTGCGTCAACGAGTAGTGCGGAGATCAACTGAGTTTTTCCGGATCCGGAATGTCCCACCACCGCGACATTCCGGATGGCTGCAGCATCGTAGACCTTCATAGCGATACCCTCCTACTACAGGCATCATAGACCTCGCGTAGAAGGGTGGCGGTGAATTCGCGCGCATGCCGGATTGTCGGCATGCGCACGCAGGGTCTGCGCTATTCGTAGCGCAGGGCTTCGATGGGATCTTTGCGGCTGGCGCGGATGGCCGGCACCATCCCGAAGAAGATGCCGACACTGGCCGAGAAGCCGATGCCGATCGCGAACGACCACCAGGGCAGCGAGATCGGGAAGCCCGAGAGGAAGTGGATCGCGTAGCCGATGCCGCTGCCGAAGAGCACGCCGATGATGCCGCCGAGCGAGGTCAGGAACGCGGCCTCGAACAGGAACTGCCAGAGGACCTCGACGCGGCGCGCGCCCAGGGCTTTGCGGACGCCGATCTCGCGCGTGCGCTCGGTGACCGAGATCGTCATGATGCTCATCACGCCGATGCCGCCGACCATGAGCGCGATCGACGAGAGCACGACGAGCGCGAGGAACGCCGCCGAGCTGATCTGATCCCAGACCTTCAGGATCGCGTCCGACGTGATCATGTCGAAGTCGTTCGGCTCGTCGAGGTGGAGGCCGTGACGAATGCGCATCACGTTCTCGACTTCCTTCATCGCCGTGTCGCGGTCCACACCCTCACGCGGCATCGCGCCGATCATGATCGGGCGGAACTCCCCACGGCCGAAGTTGGCCGCCTTGAGCCCGAATTGCTTCTGGTAGGCCGTCTGCGGAATGACGATGAAGTCGTCCTGACCGCCGCCGAGCCCGGTGGACGGCCGCGGCATCGCCACGCCGATGACTTCATATTCGACGAGGCCGAGCCGGACCCTCTTGCCGATGGGATCCGCCGACGGGAACAGCGCCTTGTAGGCCGTCTGTCCGAGCACGATCACCTTGCGCGCGTGCTGCACCTCGGGCGCCGTGAAGTAGCGGCCCACTTCGAGGTCGATGTTGGCCAGGCGCACGTACCGCTCGGTCGTGCCGAGCGTGATGAGCGGCTTCGTGCGCTCGCTCCGGTAATACACGCGTTCCTGCGTGCCGCCCTGGCCGAGCACGATGTCGACCACCTGGATCGACGGCGCGTCGCGCTCGATGGCCGCCGCGTCTTCCGGCGTCAGGTTCGGGCGCTTCATCAGCTCCTGGAACGACTTGCCGTTCGCGAAGCTGAGGCCGCTGAACTTCGAGATGTAGACGACATCCGGGCCGATCGACTTGATCGAGTTCTTGAAGTTCTCGTCGAAGCCGCGGATGAGCGACGTCATGCCGACGATCGACGTGATGCCGATGACGATGCCGAGCACGGTGAGGAACGAGCGCATCTTGTTGCCGCGCACCGTCTCCCACGACATGCGCAGGATCTCGTTGAACAATCCGCCGCGCATCTATTCCTTCCGAAGGGCTTCGATCGGGTCGAGCGCCGCCGCGCGCATCGCCGGATACATGCCGAAGAAGAGGCCCACGATGGCCGTCATGGAAATGCCGAGCACCACGGCCCACGGCTCCACGATGGCGGGGAGGGGGCTGAGCCGGCTGATGATGTTCGCCACGAGGAAGCCCATGCCCGTGCCGACCATCCCGCCGAACGTCGACAGCGTGATCGACTCGGTGAGGATCTGCCACAGGATGTCGCGCCGGCGTGCGCCGAGGGCCTTGCGCAACCCGATCTCGCGTGTGCGCTCGGTGACGACCATCAGCATGATGTTCATGATCACAATGCCGCCGACGACGAGCGAGAGGCCGACGACGCCGATGAGGATCGCGAAGATGCCGGACGTCGCCGTCTGGTAGATGCCGAGGAACGTGTCGGAGCTGATGATGCCGAAGTTGTCGCGCGCGCTCGGACGCAGCCGCCGCGAGATCCGCATCGCCACGGTCGTTTCATCCTTCGCCTTGTCGATGAACGCGGTTTCGGTCGGCCGCACGATGAGCGTGAGGGACGATCGCCAGTTGAACAGCTTCTGGTAGACCGACAGCGGAATCACGGCGTACTCGTCCTGTGACTGCCCGAAGAACGAGCCCTGCTTGGCGGCCACACCGACCACGCGGAAGGGCAGGCCGTTGAACTGCACGATCTTGTCGAGCGGATCGAGCGCGCCGAAGAGCCGGTCGGCCGCGTCGTAGCCGAGCACGGTGACGAGCTTGTGGTTGTCGAATTCCGACGGCAGGATCGAGCGGCCGACTTCCACGTTCGTATCCGGCAGCTGATTCCACTCTTTGGTGACGCCGCGGATGCTGAGCGAGTCGAGTTTCTCGGTGCGCGTCTTGGCCTCGGCGCTCGTCTGCGCCCGCGCCATCACCAGACCCACGTGCGTCGTGAGCCGGCGAATGGCCTCGGCATCGTCGAGCGTGACGCGCGGATTGGTCGCCGCGCGCTGCTGCTCTTCATCCGAGAACGTCGGGCCGGAGCGCACGACCGAGAACTGGTCGGCGCCGACCTGCGACGTGATCGCGTTCGAGACGCTGGCGTTGAGGCCCTGCACGAGCGACACCACCGCGATGATCGACGTCACCGCGACGATGTTGCCGAGGACCGTGAGCAGCGACCGCAGCTTGTTGGCCCAGATGGCCGACAGCGCGATCGATGCCGATTCGATGAACCGTGACATCGGTTACTTCTTGACCGTCTCGCTCGTGGTGGCCGGCGCGAGTTTCACCGCGTCGCCGTCCTTCATGCCGCGCACCGACGAGAAGGGCCCGGTGATGACCTGGTCGCCGTCATTGACGCCGCTCAGGACTTCGAAGAACTTGTCGCCGCCGATGCCGATCTTGAGCGGGGTGAACACCGCCTTGCCGTCCTTCAGCAGGAACACACCTTCGAGTTCCTTGCGCGACTGACCGGGCTTGAGGTCGGCCTGCGCGGTCGTGCCACGGCGCGGGCGGTTCTCCTTGCCCGGCTCCGGCGTCTCGCGGACCATCGTGCCGCTCTGATCCACGATCACTTCGCGGACCGTCGTGGCCTGAATCGGCACGCTGACGACCTGCTGGCGCGTGGCCGTCGTGATCTCGGCCGTGCACGTGAAGCCCGGGCGCACGTCCGGCACCGTCTCTTCGAGCGTCACGACCACCTTGAAGTTCGTGGCGCGAGTCGTGGCGCCGGTCGTCGTGATCGGGCTGTTGCCGACCTCGGTGACCTTCGCGCGGAAGCTCTTGTCGGGGAACGCGTCGATCTTGACCTTCGCCGGCTGGCCGACGAGCACGTTCGGGATGTCGGTTTCGTCGACCTCGACCTCAGCCTGAATGATCGACATGTCGGCGATCGTGAGGAGCACCGTGCCGGCGTTGTTCATCGTGCCGATCACGGCCGTTTCACCCTCTTCGATGTTGCGCTTGGTGACGATGCCGTTGATGGGGGAGACGACGCGGACCTTGTTGAGGTCGTACTTCGCGCTCTCGAGGTTCGCCATGTCGTTCTTGAGGCGCGTTTCCGCCGTCGTGATCGACTGCTGGATGCGGTCCACATCCGTCTGCCGCGCCTTCGCATCGTCCTGGGCGCGATCGAGCGTTTCACGCGTGGTGAGGCCGCCGCGCATCAAGTCGTTCTGGCGGCGGAGGTTGTCCTGCGAGGTCTTGAGCGTGACCTTCGCGTTCTCGAGCGTGCGCTTCAATTCTTCGATCGACGAGCGCGACGCGGCGAGGCTGGCCTCGCGGCTGTCGACCGCCGTCTGGAGATTGCGCGGATCGATCTGGAGGAGGAACTGGCCCTGCTTCACCGGTTCGCCTTCATTCACGGCGAGCCCGACGACCTTGCCCATCGTCTCGGCCGAGATGTTGACGGAGCGCTTCGGCTGGATCTTGCCGCTCGCCGACACGATCGCCTGCAGGTCGCGCTTCTGGATCTTCTCGACGGTGACCTCGGCCCCCGTCTCTTTCTTCATGTTGAGGTTGGCGTACGCGATCGCGCCGAGCAGGGCGACGATGCCGATACCGATGAAGAGCTTCTTGCGGTTCATTCTGAATCAGCCTTTGCGGGTGAAGTAGGAAATCGTGACAACGAGCAGGGCATACACGATGAAGAGGCCGGTGGCGACGCTGCCGGTCTTGCGCTTGTAGAGCACGCCGAGGCCTGTGGCCATCGTGATGACGAACCAGATCTGGAAGAGGTCGACGCCGCCGGCGAGGTTGGCAACGAAGGAGCCTTCCTTCAGCATCGGCAGGAGCATCCCGAGGTTGGCGACGCTCGGTTGGATGGAGCCGCGCGCGAAGTTGAGCACGCCGGCAAACAAGGCGCCGAGCGTCGGCACGACCCAGGAATGTGTGGTGACCGCCATCACCTGCTTGAAGTCGGCGGTGCCGCCCATGATGGCGTTGAAGACGGCGTAGAGAATGCCGGTGACGATGAGGACGACGATCGGGAAGCCGATCAGCGAGCCGACCATCTGCAGGTAGGGCTGGTAGGGCGCCTGCTTCTCGAGCCGGGCGTAGACCTCATCGGTGACGGTCATGCCCATCTTTTCCATTTGCTGGACCGAGAAGTCGACCTGCGCCTGGCGGCCCTTTTCCGTGAGGGCGAAGGCGGCCATCGATCCGCCGGCCAGAATCGCGCAGAGGAACAAGATGCCGACCGGACGGGGCGCCGCGATCACCTTCTCAAACGTGGCCTTGGGGGACGTGATGATGCCGATGGCCCGGGCGAACAGGCCGAGGGCGGGGGTGTCGGGCGCAACAGTGTCGGTCATTGTGGGGTTCCCTTAGGTGGGCGCTCCAGTGGAGACGCCATCTCCTCATTGTACCGTCGCGGACAATTACGTTGATACCCGGGCGTCGGGTTCCGCAGTACGCTGCGGTATGCCCCCTGTCGCGCACAAAACTCGGGCGATTGCCCCCCGCGTTGAGACGTTTGTGGGTGCGCTGGGGATCCTGATTTTGTTTGCGGCGACGCCGGCAGGCGCCCAGACCCTCGAAACGGTCGGCGGGCGGGCGCTCGGGATGGGCGGGGCCTTTGTGGCGGTCGCAGACGATGCCTCGGCGGTGGTCTGGAACCCGGCGGCGCTCGTGTCAGGCGGTCCGGCGGCGCTCACAATTGAGTGGGCCGGCTTTCGATTCGGTAATCAGACCGGTGCCCCGGCCCCTCGGACCGGCCAACGGGACCAGGGACTCTTGGCGGTGGCGACCTGGCCGCTCGGATTTGGGGTGACGCGGTCGTCAGACACCCGGATCGCGGCCGTGACCGACGCCGGCACCCGGGTGGCGTCACTGACCACCACGCAGGCCGGCGTCACGGTCCTGCAAACGCTCGTTGAGGGACTCACGGTGGGCGCCACGGTGAAGTGGGTGCGTGGCACCGCGTCGGATGCCGTATCCCGTGCGGCTTCAGGCGAGAGCGCCCTTTCGGCGGTCGACACCGCCACGGGCGTGACGCGGAACACGATCGACGTGGATCTCGGCGTGCTGGCCGACCTCGGCAGGCTCCGGCTTGGGCTCGTCGCGCGAAATCTGCGTGCGCCGGTCTTCGCCACTTCATCAGGATTTGAAATGCCTTTGAGCCGGCGCGTTCGGGCCGGCCTGTCTGTGGCGCCTCGGGATGGCCTGACTCTTGCTCTGGATGCGGACATGGACACGGCCGTCGAGGCGGACGGACCGCGTCGGATGATCGCACTCGGCGCGGAGCAGACCTGGACCACCGGGTGGGCGGCGCGGGCGGGTGTGCGCTGGAACGTGAGAGACGCGGCTCCCCAGCCGGTCTGGACCGCCGGGGGCAGCGTGCGCGTGACCGCGCGGTGGTGGCTCGACGTGCATGGCACGTTCGGCTCCCGCGCAGGCGATCGGGGCGTCGGCGCGGCCGTACGCGCCGGTTTCTGAGACATCCGGCCCGGCTCGCACTTCGGCGGCGTGGTCACACACCGCCATGGCCGTCCGACTCGGGGAACTCCTGCTGCGCGAGAAGCGCATCACGCCGGCGCAACTGCAAGATGCGCTGACGCATCAGCGTACGCGCGGCGGCCGGCTCGGCTCGGCGCTCGTGCAACTCGGGTTCGTCCACGACGAAGACATCACGGCCATCCTCGCGCGCCAGTACGGCGTGCCGGCCATCACGCTCAGCCAGTTCGATCTCGATCCGGCGGTCGTCCGGCTCGTGCCGGTGGAAACCGCGACCAAATATCAGGTGATCCCCGTGGCGCGCAATGCCACGACGCTCACGCTGGCGATGACGGATCCGACGAACGTCTTCGCCATGGACGACATCAAGTTCCTGACCGGCCTGGCGGTGGAACCGGTCGTGGCCACCGAAACCGCGGTACGCGAGGCGATCGCCAAGTACTACAAGGTCACGGGCGTCGTGAACGGCCGGTCGGCGTCCGACCTGGCGTCGCGCGCGCTCGAAGATCTGCCGGGCGGCGACGACCTGCAGGTGCTCGCCGACGCGGCGGAGATCGACGCGGCGGCGCTCGAGCGCGAGAGCGGGGAAGCGCCGATCGTGCGCCTGGTCAGCGCGCTGATGCTGGCCGCGATCCAGCGCGGCGCGAGCGACATTCACGTGGAGCCGTACGAGCGCGAGATGCGCATCCGCTTCCGCATCGACGGCGTGCTGCAGCCGATCATGTCGCCGCCGCTCAAGCACCGCGACGCGATCATCTCGCGCATCAAGATCATGGCGCGTCTCGACATCGCCGAGAAACGGCTGCCGCAGGACGGCCGCATCAAGGCGCGCTTCAGCGACCGTGGACAGACGCGCGAGATCGACTTTCGCGTGTCGGTGCTGCCCACGCTCTTCGGCGAGAAGATCGTGCTGCGCCTCCTCGATCGCGACAACCTCCGCCTCGACATGACGAAGCTCGGCTTCGATCCGGCTGCGCTCGCGAAGTTCGAAGCCGCGATCCGCCGGCCGTGGGGCATGGTGCTTGTCACCGGGCCGACCGGCAGCGGCAAGACCAACACGCTCTACTCGTCGATCTCGCGCCTGAACCAGCCCGGCGTGAACATCCTCACGGCCGAAGACCCGGTCGAATTCAACCTGCACGGCATCAACCAGGTGCACGTGCGCGAGCAGATCGGGCTCACGTTCGCGGCGGCGCTGCGCTCGTTTCTGCGTCAGGACCCGAACGTGATCCTGGTCGGCGAGATCCGCGACGTGGACACCGCCGCCATCGCGGTGAAAGCCGCGCTCACGGGCCACCTCGTGTTGTCCACGCTCCACACGAACGACGCGCCGAGCACCGTGAACCGCCTCGTGAACATGGGCATCGAGCCGTTTCTCGTGGCCAACTCCGTGAACCTCGTGTGCGCGCAACGGCTCGTGCGCCGCGTGTGCGAGAGCTGCCGCGAGCCGCATCCGGCGATGGCCGAGGCCGCCATCGCGGCCGGCTTGCCGCCCGCGGCGGCCGCGAGCGCGCGCTTCATGCGCGGCCGCGGCTGCGAGCGCTGCGGCCACACGGGCTACCGCGGCCGCGTCGGGCTCTTCGAAGTGATGGAGATGACCGACGCCGTGCGCCAGGTCGTGCTCGACGGCGGCTCCGCCCTCGAACTGCGTCGGCAAGCGCTCGCGGACGGCATGCTCACGCTCCGCCAGAGCGGGCTGCAGAAGGTGTGCGAAGGCCAGACCACGGTGGACGAAGTGGTGAGAGAGACGGTGCAGTGATGACCCTACCTGATCTGTTGCGCTACACGCTCGAGGCCGGCGCAAGCGACCTCCACCTCACGGTGAATACGCCACCGCAGGTGCGCGTGGACGGCCATCTGCGTCGCCTCTCTGGGCCGGATCTCACGCCCGAGCAGACGAAGTCGCTCGTGTACTCGGTCCTCACTGATCTGCAGAAGAAGCAGTTCGAAGACACTTGGGAGCTCGACCTCGCGTTCGGTCTCACGGGCGTCGGCCGCTTCCGCTGCAACGTGTTCAACCAGCGCGGCGCCGTCGGCGCGGTGTTCCGCTTGATTCCGGAGAAGATCCGCGGGCTCGACGACCTCGGCCTGCCGCCCGTGCTCGGTCAACTCGCCGACCGCCCGCGCGGCCTCGTGCTCGTGACCGGCCCGACCTGCAGCGGCAAGTCGACGACGCTCGCGGCAATGATCGATCGCATCAACCAGACGCGGCCCGCGCACATCCTCACGATCGAAGACCCGATCGAGTATCTGCACACGCACAAACGCGCACTCGTGAATCAGCGCGAGCTCCACGCCGACACGCGCGGCTTCACGCCCGCGCTGCGCGCCGCCCTCCGCGAAGACCCCGACGTGGTGCTCGTCGGCGAAATGCGCGATCTCGAGACGATGGAAGCGGCGATGAAGTTGGCGGAGACGGGGCACTTGACGCTCGCCACGCTCCACACGAACTCGGCGGCGCAGACCGTGACGCGCATCATCGACGCCTTTCCCTCGCACCAGCAGGCGCAGATCCGCACGCAGCTGTCGCTCGTGCTCGAAGGCATCGTGTGTCAGGCGCTCGTGCCGAAGGCCAGCGGCTCCGGCCGCGTGGCGGCGCTCGAGATCCTGGTCGCGACGCCGGCAATTCGTAATCTCATTCGCGAAGACAAGATCCATCAGATCTACTCGGCGATGCAGACGGGGCAGGAGCGCCTCGGCATGCAAACGCTCAATCAGGCGCTGGCGCGGCTGATCGAACAGCGCGTGATCAGCAAAGACACCGCGATGTCGACGACCTCGAACCGCGATGAGGTGACGACGATGCTGGCGCGCGCAGCGGCGGCGCGCGCGGATGCGGCGGTGACGCGATGACGACACGCACACAGGTGGTGGCGGGGCGCCGCGTGGCGGCGCCGGCCGGCGCGGCCGCGCGCGTGAAGGCGCCCGAGACGACGAAGAAGATTCCGCCGCGGAGCCTCGCGATCTTCACGCGGCAGCTGTCGGTGATGATCGACGCCGGGCTGCCGCTCGTGCAGTGCTTTGAGCTGCTCGCGCGCGAGGAGCCGGATCCGACGCTGGAGAAGGCGATCGAGCTCGTGCGCCGCGACATCGAGGCAGGCCTGTCGTTCGCCGAGTCGCTCGAGCGGCGCGGCGACGCGTTCGATCCGCTCTACGTGCACATGGTGGCGGCCGGCGAGGCGGGCGGCATCCTCGACGTGATCCTGAAGCGCCTGTCGACCTACATCGAGAAGCAGGTGAAGCTGCGCGGCCAGGTGCGGAGCGCGATGATGTATCCGTCGGTCGTGCTCAGCGTGGCCGCGATCGTGATCGTGATCATCCTGTGGAAGGTCGTGCCGACGTTTACGGATCTATTCAAGGGCATGGGCGCCGAGTTGCCGCTGCCGACACGGATGGTGATCGGCGCCAGCAATCTGTTGATCTACGCGCTGCCGTTTCTTGTCGGCGGGTTCGTGGCCGGCGCGTATCTGTTTCGTCAGTACTACAAGTCGCCGCGCGGGCGGATGCGCGTGGACGGCGCGCTCCTGAAAGTGCCGGTGCTCGGGAAGATCCTCCGCAAGGTGGCCGTCGCACGGTTTTGTCGCACGCTCGGCACGCTCGTGTCATCGGGCGTGCCGCTGCTCGATGGTCTCGACATCACCTCACGCACGTCCGGCAACGCGGTGATCGAGGCCGCGATCAAAACTGTCAGGGCGCGCATCGAACGCGGCGAGACCGTCGCCGCGCCCCTCCGCGCCACGGGCGTGTTTCCGACGATGGTGTCGCAGATGATCGGGGCGGGCGAGAGCACGGGCGAGCTCGACACCATGCTCGGGAAGATCGCGGAGTTCTACGAAGAAGAAGTGGATGTGGCGGTCGCCGGCTTGCTGACGATTCTGGAACCGCTGATGATCGCGTTTCTCGGTGTGGTCGTCGGCGGCATCGTCATTTCGATGTACTTGCCGCTGTTTGATTTGATCGGCAAGCTGTCGTCGCACTGATTTGGTGCGTGTACTGACAATTGTGGTGGCCGTACGGAGGGCCGCCGGAGTGGTTCGAGCGGGCCTGGCGCGGCGGTGAATGTGGTAAGTGATGCAACGGCAGCAGGTTAGCTCGACAATGGTGCCGCGGTGACAAAGCTGGTACCGAGGTTGCCTAAGGAGAGTGCGTGAGTTTGATGAACGGCAGGACGCACACCTACATTCCGAGGAGCATGACCATGAAGGGCAACAAGCAGGCGGGTTTCACACTGATCGAACTTCTGATTGTCGTGGCGATCATCAGCATCATCGCGGCGATTGCGGTGCCGGGTCTTCTGCGCGCGCGCATGACCGGCAATGAAACGTCGGCGATCGGCTCGCTGAAGGCCGTCACGTCTGCGCAGGTCGCGTACTCCGCGTCGTGCGGCAACAACGGCTACGCGGCGTCGTTCGTGACGCTCGGCACGCCGGCGCCGGGCACGACGGAAGGCTTCATCTCGGCGGACCTCGGCGGCGCCGCGGCGCCGC
>CAYFLU010000092.1:0-13244 GCA_964343975.1 uncultured Solibacteraceae bacterium | reverse complement strand
GACAAGACGAGCGAGACCAACAACGCCGTGATCCAGATCCGCGCGATCAAGGCCGCGGTGGCGGACCGCCTCGGCAAGTCGAGCGGCGACTCGAAGCTGAAGACCGCCGGCGACACGCTCGTCGCGAACCTCAGCGCGATCGAAGGTGAGCTGTATCAGGTGAAGAACCAGAGCGGTCAGGATCCGCTCAACTACCCGATCAAGCTCAACAACTTCTTCGCGGGTCTGCTCTCGATGGTCGGCAACGGCGATGGCCGCCCGACGTCGGAAGCGCCGAAAATCTTCGAGAACCTGAAGGCGCAGTTGAAGGTGCAGACCGACAAACTCGCGGGCGTGCTGGCGAAGGACCTCGTCGCCTTCAACACCGAAGCGAAGCGCCTGAACCTGGAGCCCGTCTCAGAGAAGTAGGCTGCGCGGTTCCGGGTCCCGTTGTCCCGGGTCCCGCGTTCGTGGAACCTGAACCTCGTCAATCGATATTGGTTGGCCAGGTGCAGGTTCCGCGAACCCGGGACCTCGGGACCACGGGAGCCGGCACCGCGAAGCTAGTGCACGCCCGTTCCTGCCTGTAAGAAGTTCGGATCCACGCCCAGCCGCTTCATCGCCATCTCCCAACACACGGCGGCGGGAATCTCGAAAATCAGATCCAGTTCCACCGGCGCCACAAGCCATGACGACTGCTCGAGTTCCGCGTCGAGCTGGCCCGGGCCCCATCCGGCATAGCCGGCGAGGACGGCCGTGCGGCGCGGCTCAGGGCGCATCTCGAGCATGCGGCGCAGCAAAAGCGGTGAGGCTGAGAGATGGAGCCCCGCGCCGATCTCGCGCGAAAACATCAAATCCGGGCGCGGCGTGCCGTCGGCGTCGGTGAGTTCCGGCGCGCGGCTCGTGAGGATCCAGCCGCGCTGCGGTTCGACGGGCCCACCGATGAGGAGCGGCAGATCGTTCGGCGACTCGAGCGCGGGTTGCATCTGCACGGCTTCGGACGCCAGGAGTTCCGAGCGGTGATTGATCACGAGGCCAAAGGCCCCTTCAGCCGAGTGCTCGCAGATCAACACGACCGACTTGAAGAAGTTCGGATCGGCCAGCTGCGGCATCGCGAGGAGGAAGCACGGCGCCAAACCCATGGGCTGATCTTATCCCCGCGCCGCCTGCGCGTAGCGCAAGGTGCGGCGGATCCGCGTGAGACCCGCGCGCTTCATGGCACTGCCCTTCATCGCCGCGCTCCACTCGGCGTCGCTCATGGCAACCAGGTCGGCCAGCCGGGGGAAGCGCAGCGCCTCACGCGGCTGCCACGCGGGGTCGTCGCTCACTGCGGCCGTGCGGTTCCACGGGCAGACGTCCTGACAGATGTCGCACCCAAAGATCTGCGTCGCCACAGCCGGCTGCAGCGCGGGGTCGATCTCGCCGCGCGTCTCGATCGTGAGATACGACAGGCAGCGTGTGGCGTCGATCGAATACGGCTCGGTGCCGTTCGGCCCGACCGGCCGATGAATCGCCTCGGTCGGGCACGCGTCGATGCAACGGGTGCACGTGCCGCACTGATCCGGCAGCGGCGCGTCCGGCTCGAGCGCCGCATTCGTCAGGATGTCGCCGAGAAAGAGCCACGAGCCGAGCTGCGGATGGATGAGGCATGTGTTCTTGCCGATCCAGCCGAGGCCAGCCGCCTCGGCAAAGACGCGCTCCTGAATCGCCTCATGATCCACGCACGACAGCGCTTCGAACCCCGGCCCGGCCTCGGCCGCGAGCGCCGCCAGCAGCACACGCAGCCGCGCGCGCAGCACCTCGTGGTAGTCGTCGCCCCAGGCATAGCGCGCGATCGCCACGCGCTCAGGATCCGTGATCGTCGTCGAATACGGCTGCGCGGTGTTGTAGACCACGGCGAGCGAGATTACCGACTGCACGGTGGGAAGGGCGATCGCCGGATCGAGGCGTTCGTCGAGCGAGTCGGCGAGATACGTCATCTCGCCCGCATAGCCGGCGTCGATCCAGTCGGCGAGCCGGGCCAGTTTGGGATGGCGTTCGGCGCGCGCGACGCCGCACAGATCAAAGCCCGCGCCGGCCGCGAGGGCCTTCACGCGCGACGTGGTCAGCACGTCAGTGCCCGGACGCGGCCCAGGCAATGGCCTCGTCGAGCGTGCGGAACACCTGCACCGTGAGGTTCGGCGACGGGCCGAGCACTTCATACATGCGCGACACGCCGAACCGGAGGTCATCGGCAGCGACCAGCGCCACGCGCGCGCGCCCACGCTGCTCCGCGTGGCGCACGTTGATCGATTGAATGGCCAGAATCGTCTGCGGCTGCAGCTGATGCAAGTCCGCCGTCGTCATGTCGAACACGGTGGCGAGGCCAGGCCGGAAGTCCGGATCCGCCAAAAACTTGGGCAACGTGGCCTCGACGGCGGCGACCGTCAGGGGGCCGTCGACGCGGACCAGCGCAAATCCGCGGTCGGCGTCGATCGTGTACTGCATGGGCGCGGTCACGTGGGCACTGTACCGCACCACGCGGGGACCGCCAACAGCCGCCGGGGCGGCCAACGACCCGGAGTTGACCGCCATGGTCCGCCCCCGTGACAATGTTCTGTTGTGATTTCCGTCCAAAACGTCTCCATGCGCTTCGGCAACAAGGTCCTCTTCGAGGACGTCACCACGACGTTCTCGCCGGGGCGCCGGTACGGACTCACCGGCCCGAACGGCGCCGGCAAGTCCACGTTCATGAAGCTGCTCACCGGCGACTCCGACCCGCAGAAGGGCACGGTGGTCCGGCCCGACAAGCTCGGCGTGCTGCGGCAAGACCAGTTCGCCTTCGACGCCTATCGCGTGATCGACACGGTGATCATGGGCAACAAGCGCCTGTGGGCCGCGCTCCAGGAACGTGAAGCGCTCTACGAGAAGGCCGCCGACATGACCGATGCCGAAGGTATGCGTCTCGGCGAACTCGAGGGCATCGTCGGCGAAGAAGACGGCTATGAGGCCGAGTCGAATGCGGCGATCCTGCTCCAGGGTCTCGACATTCCGAACGCGCTGCACGAGCGGAAGATGGCGGAGTTGCAGGGCGGCCAGAAGGTGCGCGTGCTGCTCGCGCAGGCGCTCTTCGGCAACCCGGAAGCGCTGCTGCTCGACGAACCGACGAACCACCTCGACCTCGACTCGATCCACTGGCTGCGCGACTTCCTCGTGCGCTACCAGGGCACGCTGATCGTGATCTCGCACGACCGCCACTTTCTGAACGCGGTGTGCACACACACGGCCGACATCGACTACCAGACCATCATCACCTACGTCGGCGGGTACGACGAGATGGTGCTCGCCAAGACGCAGGTGCGCGCGCGCGTGGAAGCCGAGAACGAGCAGCGCGAGAAGAAGATCGCGCAGTTACAGGACTTCATCGCGCGCTTCTCCGCCGGCACGCGCGCGAGCCAGGTGATGTCGCGCAAGAAGGAAGTGGAACGGCTGCAGACGACGGAACTGGCGCGGTCGAACATCCAGCGTCCGTACATCCGGTTCCAGCAGAACCGGCCGTCAGGCAAAGTGGCGATCGAGTTCGACTCGATCACGAAGACGTACGGCGGTGCCGCGTGGGTCAACAAGTTCAGCGGCGTCGTGGCGCGCGGCGAGAAGATCATCCTCACCGGCCGCAACGGCGTCGGCAAGACCACGCTCCTGAAGGCGCTCCTCGCCGAGGCGCCGGGCATGGACCCCGCGCCCGACAACATCGATGCCGGCTCGATCCGATGGGGTCACGAAGTGTCGGTCGGCTACTTCCCGCAGGACCACACCGGCCTCATTCGCAAGGGCATGACCGCGGTCGACTGGCTCCACATGTGGGATCCGGACGCGCACAAGCAGGACATCTTCGGTCTGCTCGGTCAGATGCTCTTCGCCGGTGAAGAGACGATGAAGCCGACCGATGCGCTGTCGGGTGGCGAAACGGCGCGACTGCTCTTCTGCCGCATCATGCTGCAGAAGCCGAACGTGCTCATCTTCGACGAACCGACGAACCACCTCGACCTCGAGTCGATCAACGCGCTGAACATCGCGCTGCAGAAATTCGAGGGCACCGTCCTGCTCGTGACGCACGACGAAGACCTCGCCGACGAAGTCGGCACGCGCATCTGGAGCTTTGCCGATGGCGGCATCGACGACTTCAGCGGCACGTTCGAAGAGTGGATGGAGAAGAGCGGACACAAGTAGCGTGAGGGGCCGCACGGCCCCTCCGCCACTAGTCGTAGGTCGGCGCGTCGCTGAAGGCGAGGCCCTGCTGGTCCCGGGCCGAGAGCGACGGCGCGCCATCGAGCGGCCACGCAATCGCCAGCCCCGGATCATTCCAGCGGATGCAGCGCTCATGCGCGGGCGCGTAGTAGTCGGTCGTCTTGTACAGAAAATCCGCGGTCTCCGACAGCACGAGGAAGCCGTGCGCGCAGCCCGGCGGAATCCACATCATGCCTTTGTCGGTGGCCGACAGACGCCGGCCCACCCAGCGGCCGAACGTCGGCGATGACCGGCGCAGGTCTACGGCCACGTCGAACACCTCACCCGACACCACGCGCACGAGCTTTCCCTGCGGCTGCGTGATCTGGTAGTGCAACCCGCGCAGCACGCCGCGGGACGAGCGGGAGTGGTTGTCCTGCACGAAATCCAGATCGAGGCCGGTGGCCTCGGCAAACACCCGGCGGTTGAAACTCTCGAAGAAGAAGCCGCGCTCGTCGCCGAACACCTTCGGCTCGAGCCACAGCACCCCCGGAATCTCAGTGTTGACGACGTTCACGGCGATGATGGTACCAAGGAATGCGTCCCGTACACGCAAAAGTGGGAAGCCGGTCTGCCCGACTTCCCACCTGAAACTTCATACTTTTACTTTTGACGTCTTTCTTCTGACGTCCAACTTGCGCTTACTTGATCGAAACCACCTTCTGCCGGTCCATCGTGCAGATTTTGGCCGAGCCGTTGCCCGCCACGCCGATGACGTACTCGGCCGACGTATCCGACGCGCTCAGCGACGCGGCCGCGAAGCCGCCACCCGCCTGCGATTCACACGCACGCGCCGCGCCCGAGGGCCACGAGCCATCGAACTTCGCCGGGGCCTTGCCATCGTTGTACGAGTAGCTGACGGTCGCACCCGCGCACTTGTAGCTCATCGCGCGATCCTTCTTGTCGAACGACCGGTCCATCGCGTTGCCGGACACGTTGCTGCCATCGATCGACGGCATCCGGTCGAACGTGAGGAACACCTTGCCACCCGCGTCCTTGCGGACCTTGTCGACGACCTTGGCCTGGCAGGACAATGCCGTGTCGATCGCGGCAAACGGGGTTTCAGCCGGACGGTTGGCCGTCACAATGGCGGTCGCGGCGCACACCGCGAACGCTGTGCTCAGTACAGTCACTGCACGCATCGAGAGTCGGCTCCTGTGAAAAAAGTGAGGCGTCGATTTTACTGCATGCCGTGGCAGGCGTCGCACGTTTGACTGATCACGCGGCCGTCTTTCGCCTTGTGACTGTCATCGTGACAACGGAAGCAGCCCGGGAAGTCGTTGTGCCCGATGTTGTTCGGGTAGGTGCCGAACGTCACATTCATCGCCGGGAACACGTTGCGCTTGTAGACGGCGAGCACCGCGGTGACGCCGCGCTCCACTTCCGGCCGCCGCGTCATGTAGACCTGCGGCTGCTGCGTGCGGTAGAACTCGCGCAGCTTGGCGGCGATGGCGTCCGTGCCGGCTTCCTGATTCGGGTACGTGCCCTTGATCGCGGCCACCGCCTCACGACGAATGAACGGCAGCGACACCGGGATCTCACCCGCCGAGATGGCGCCGTCGATGGCCTTCTCCGCCGTCGAAGCGAACGGGTGCCCCGGGCGATTGTGGCAATCCACGCAGTCCATGCGCCGGCGCTCGCCCTTCGCGAGGTCCGACGGCTTCACGCCGTCGGCGGTGTACTCGCGCACGTTGCCGTCCTTGTCCTTGAGGCGCACCCACGGAATCACCTGCCGCTTGTCATCCGTGCTGATGTACTCAATCTCGGTGCCCGCGCTCGTGTGCCAGTGAATGCCGGTCACGGCCACGTTGGCCGACACGCCGCCGCCGATGTGCATCTGCAGTGTGGTTTCGTCGACCGTGTTCTTCTCGTCGTTGCCGTAGCTGCGGAACACGCGCACCTTGTCGCCGTGGAACCGCTCCGGCCAGTGGCACTGTTCGCAGGTCTCGCGGGCCGGGCGCAGGTTGCGCACCGGCGACGGGATCGGCCGCTCGTAGGTGTTGAACGCCACGGCGAACACCTGCCGCGTGCCCGACAGCTTCGACTTCACGAACCACGACGCGCCGGCGCCGATGTGGCACCCGACGCAGCCCACCCGCGCGTGCGCGCCGGCCTTGAAGGCTTCGTGTTCCGGCTGCATCACCGTATGGCAGGTCGTGCCGCAGAACGCGGTCGAGTCCATCACCTCGATGCCGGCATACGCCGCCATCGAGACGATCATCAGGTTGATCACCGTCAGGCCGAAGGCGATGGCCACGACGTTGCGGTGGCGCGGGTTGTTGAGGTCTACGCGCGGCCACACGTCGGGCTTGCCCATGCGCAGGCGGCGCCGGTGCAGATACTCGCCGATCGGAATCAGGAGCAGGCCGGCCACGAAGATGCTGGGCAGCACGATGAAGAACACGATCCCCATGTAGGGGTTCGAGTGCAGCCCGAACGCATCCGCCGCGAAGAAGATCAGAAAGAGTGTGGCGCCGAGGGTCGTGAGGAGAACGCCGACCAACGACACCGGGTTACGGGGCAGAGGCAGCTTGATCATTTATTTGAGGACAGCATACAGGATGAAACCGACCAGCAGGAGGCCGACGGTCACCGCCACGGTCCCAATGACCGTGCCGAGCCGGAGCACCCACGGCTCCGGTGCAGAGGCGAGGATGGTGTCGAGCTGCCCGGCCGCCTTCAGGCGGGCATACTCGTCGGGACGCTCCTCCTCGAATTCCTTGAGGGTCAAACGACCTGTGAAAATGACCCGATCCATCGGGAACTTCTCGGGCCGGAGATGGCCGTTGAAAAAGTGCATCGTGAAGATGAAGCCCACGGCGAGCAGCGCCTCTTCGCCGTGCACGAGCAACGCGATGTTGAACACCCAGCCGGGGACGATCCGCGCGAAGAACACCGGGAACCAGAGCAACAGGCCCGACGCGCCGATGATGCCCATCCCCCAGAACACCGCCCAGTAGTCGAACTTCTCCCAGTAGGTGAACCGGTCGAAGGCCGGCCGCGTGCCCATGCCGAGGAACCAACGCACGTGCCCGATCGCATCCGTGAGGTCGCGCGGCTGCGGCACCATCGACCGCGGTCCCCACAGCAAGCCGAAGTCGCGGTCGACGATCAGCCGCTTGCCGAGCCGATAGAGATGCACGGCGAACACGCCGATGAGGATCGTCGCGCACACGCGATGCAGCCAGCCGGCCACCTCGAAGCTGCCGAGGATCGACGTCATCCGCCGCGCCCACGGCTGATCGCTGAAGATCAGCGGCAGCCCGGTGCCCGCCAGCCCCAGAAAGCTGAGCATGAGGAAGCCGTGCAGGATGCGGTCGAAGGTCTCGAACCGGCGAACGTATTGCGTGCTCATAAGTGCTTCGCCTTTCGACGCTCGCGGAATCCGCGCGGGAACCACAGCACGGCGTGCAGGCCGAACACGCCGAACACGCCGATCAGCAGCCACTTCATGAAGCCGGCCGCGTAGAAGAGCACCGGATTGCGCGCCTTGTCGTGCTTGTCGGCGTGCGGGTCGTACTTGGCGAAGTTCGGGCCGGCCGTCGTATGGCACTTGCGGCAGGTCGTGAGCAGCTTCTCGCTCGAGATCATCGACGCCGGGTCCTGCTTGCCGCGGATGTCATGCGCGCCGTGGCAGTCGGCGCAGGCCGCCACGCGCACGAACCCGAGCGAGGTCACCTGCCCGTGGAAGGTGTCGCGATACGTCGTGATCTTGTCCTGATGACACGTGCCGCATTCCTTGATCGTCGACAGCTTCCAGGCCGGCACATCCGCGCGCTGGATCTGATGGGCCGTGTGGCAGTCGGCGCACACCGGCGCCTTGTCATTGCCCTTGGCCAGTTGCTGGCCGTGCACGCCCGTGTCGTAGAGCGCCTTCACGCCCTCGTGGCAGCTGCCGCAGGTCTTCGGGATGTTGCGGCGAAACACCTTGCTGTTCGGATCGGTCTTCTTCAGCACGGCGTGACTGCCGTGGCACGACGTGCAGTTGGCGGCCACCATCAGGCCGCTCTGGCTCACGGCCTTGCCGTGAATCGAATCCTTGTAGAGATCGGCCACGTTGCCGATCGCGATGTGGCCCTCGGCGATGATCTTCGGATCGCCGTGACAGCGGCCGCACGTGGCAGGCAGATTGAGCGGGAAGGTCGTGGACTTCGGGTCCGTCTTCTCCCGCATCTCGTGCATTGTGTGGCAATCGACACACGTCGCCGCCACGCTGCCCGGCGTTTGTCGCCGCGCCGCAGCGTGAATGCTCGTGTCGTACTCGGCCACGCGCTCCTTGTGACAGCTGACGCAGTCGGCCTTCGCGAGCTTCGATTCGTGCGGGAATTCCGTGAACGTCTTGAGGTCGGCGTGGCAGTCGACGCACTTCAGGTCGAGCGAACCGTGCACCGACTGGGCGAACTTGTCGGCGTCGATACCGACCTTGCGGCCGCTATCGCTCTTGGCGTCGAGGTCGCCGTGACAGGCGAGGCAGTCGTCATTGGCGGGCCCTTTCGGCGCCGCCTTGGCGGATGGCGCTGGTGGCGCCTTCTTGGTGGGAGTCCCCTGCCCGGTGGCGGCCACGAGCGTGAAGGCCACCACGAACAGAACCGAGAAGAACGCCAGCCAGCGCTTCATACGGGACGCCTACTTCTTCTTGAGACTCATCATGTAGGCGACCAGCGCGTCGACGTCTTCCTTCGGCAGCGCCTTGTACGACTTCATCACCGGCTTGCGCTCGGCCTTGGCCTTGGCCGCAGCCGCCACCGGATCCGTGAACCACTCACGCAGGTCCGCTTCCTTGCCGGCGTACTTTGTGCCGACGCCGTCCAGCACGCCCTTCGCATTGCCCTTGCCGTCGATCGAGTGACAAAGGTTGCATTTCTGCGCGGTGTAAAGATCCGCGCCCTTGCCCTGCGCATAGGCCGTCGTGCTCAGACCGAGCGCGACCACCATTCCGAGTGCCGTAACCAGCCAACGTGACATACCCAACGTCCTTTCCTCCCACCCGCGCGACCCGGGGTGGCCACCCTCTGGCAATGCACGTTTGCTGCCGCTTTTCGCAGCCACGTACGCCGGGTGTTCATAGGAGAAATGACGATCGGCTCCGCCGAGAACCCGGCAGAGTGGGTCTTATTCCGCGGGCGCGGTGACTATCTCGCGACCGTCTTCAACGCTGCCGCAATCGCGGCATCCGCGAGTGGCGCCATCACGGCATACCCCGCGGCATTCGGATGGAGGTCGTCGGTGCTGAGCTCCGCGCGCAGCAGCCCGTCGGCGTCCGTCATCGCGGAGAAATAGTCGAGATACACATGGCCGTGCGCGGCGGCGTAGTTCTTGATCCACGCGTTGATCGCGCGGATGCGCGCCATCGGCCGCTGCGTCGTCTGCGGCGTCGCCGACGGCGATGCGACGTGGTATTGACTCACCGGCGTGATGCTCGAGAGCACGACCTTGACGCCGTGCGCCGCCGCCAGTTCACTCATCGACGCGAGGTTGCCCTCGATCTCTTCGTCGGTCATCGGGCCGGTGTTGCCGGCGATGTCATTCGTGCCCGCCAGAATCACCACGACCTTCGGCGAGAGCGCCAGCACATCCGGGCGGAGGCGCAACAACATCTGCGGCGTGGTCTGTCCGCTGATGCCGCGATCGACATAGCGTTTGCCCGGGAAGAAATTGAAGCGCGGCTGCTGCCAGGAATCCGTGATCGAGTCGCCCATGAACACCACATCCACCGGCTGCGCGGACGGGCCGACGTACTTCACGTTGTCGTCACGGTAGCGCGCAAAGTTCGGCCAATCCTTCAGCCGCGCGTCGTTGGCTGCCACGGTTCGCAGGGCCGCCGACAGTTCAGGGCAGCTCGGCAGCGGAGCGGGTGCCTGCGCCTGCGGTGGCGGGGCGGCCGGCGCAGCCGTCTGCGCACGAGACACGGAGGGCAGGAACAGCACGAGGGTGACCAGCACGAGGGATCGGCGCATGGGCGGAGAATACCGCGAACCCGAGCCCGGCGCTCGACGTATGCGATAGTCACATGACCATGCGCACTCGCCTTCTTCCCGTCTTCTTCTCACTCGCACTCCTGCCGGCCCTCGCGGCGCCGGCGCAGGCACAGTCCCTGACGGCTGAACAGGTCGTCGACAAACACCTCGCGGCCGTGGGCGGCCGGGAGGCACTCAGCAAGATCACCACCCGCGACGCCGTCGGCACCATCGTCGTCGGCACGCCGATGGGCGATCTGGCCGGCACGGTCGACATGACTGGTAAGAGCCCGAACAAGATGCTCGCCGCCATCCGCATCGACCTCACGGCCCTGGGGGGCCCGGGCGAGATGGTGATGAACCAGACGTTCGACGGCGCGAACGGCTGGATCTCGAACTCAATGGCCGGCGACCAGCCGATGGTCGGACCGCAGCTCGAAGGCGCCAAGAACGGCTACTTCCCGACGCCGCTGCTCGACTACAAGGCGCACGGCATGACGATCGCCCTCGAGCCGAAGCAGAAGGTGAACGAACGCGATGCCTACGTGGTGCTGCTCACGCCGAAGACCGGGCCGGCCTCGCGCCTCTTCTTCGACGCCGAGACGTTCATGCTCGTGCGGACGACGTCGCGCACAGTCAATCCGCAGACCGGGCAGGAAGTGGATCAGATCAGCGAGCCGAGCGACTACCGCGATGTGGGCGGTATCAAAGTGGCCTACACGCTCTATCAGGCGTCGGGCGAACAGGCCATCACGATGAAGTTCAGCAAGATCGAACACAACGTGCCGGTGGACGACAGCGTGTTCATCAAGAAGTAGCGCACAACACCGACGGAAAAGACCACGGGCCGGCCGCTCGGATCGAGCGGCCGGCCCGTGGTGTGTACAGCGGGTGCGTCGACTACTGCGCCGCGAGCTTGCGCAGCACGTACGGCAGGATGCCGCCGTGCCGGAACGCGGTCAGCTCTTCCGGCGTGTCCACGCGGATCATCGCCTTGAAGCTGACGACCGAGCCGTCCGGCTTCGTGGCCTTCACCGTGATCGTGCCGCGCGGATGCAGGGCCGGCCCCGAGCCGTCGAAGTCGAACACTTCATGGCCCGTGAGGCCGAGCGACGCGGTGGACTCACCCGGCAGATACTGCAGCGGCAGCACGCCCATGTTCACGAGGTTGCTGCGGTGAATGCGCTCGAAGCTCTCGGCGATGACCACCTTGATGCCGAGGAGCATCGCCCCCTTCGCCGCCCAGTCGCGCGAAGAACCCGAGCCGTATTCCTTGCCGGCCAGCACGACGAGCGGCACGCCCGCGGCCTGATACTTCATGGACGCGTCGTAGATGCTCATCACTTCCGTGCCGGGCAGGTAGGTCGTCCAGCCACCTTCCGTGCCGGGCGCCAGCTGGTTCTTCAAGCGCACGTTCGCGAACGTGCCGCGCATCATCACTTCGTGATTGCCGCGCCGCGCGCCGTAGCTGTTGAAGTCCTTCACCGCCACGCCGTGCGCCTGCAGATACTTGCCCGCCGGGCTGTCGGCCTTGATCGAACCGGCCGGCGAGATGTGGTCGGTCGTGATGCTGTCGCCGAGCACCGCGAGCGCGCGCGCGCCCGTGACGTCCTTCGGCGCCGCCGGCTCCTTCGTCAGCTTCTCGACGAAGGGCGGACGACGGATGTACGTCGAGTCGCCTTCCCACGTGAAGCGATCGCCCTGCGGCACCGGCAGCTTCTGCCACTGCTCGCTGCCCTTGAACACGTCCGCATACTGCTGGCGGTACATGTCCGCCGACAGCGCCTGCAGCAACGTCGTCTGGATCTCCGCGTTGCTCGGCCAGATGTCGCGCAGATACACCGGCGTGCCGTGCTTGTCATGACCGATCGGCTCGCTCGTGAGGTCGATATTCATCGAGCCGGCGATCGCATACGCCACGACGAGCGGCGGCGACGCGAGGTAGTTCGCGCGCACGTCCTGCTGAATGCGGCCTTCGAAGTTGCGGTTGCCCGAGAGCACCGAGGCCACGACGAGCCCGCGCTCGCGGATCTCGGCCGAGATCTCGTCCGGCAGCGGACCGCTGTTGCCGATGCAGGTGGTGCAGCCGTACCCGACGAGATTGAAGCCCATCGCGTCGAGATACGTCTGGAGCCCCGCCTGCTTCAGATACTCCGTGACGACCTTGGAGCCCGGCGCGAGCGACGTCTTCACCCACGGCTTGCGCGTGAGGCCGCGCTCGGCCGCCTTCTTCGCGAGCAGGCCCGCGCCGATCATCACCGACGGGTTCGACGTGTTCGTGCAGCTCGTGATCGCCGCAATCACGACCGAACCGTGCTCGAGCTGCGTCTGCGTCGCCACCGCCATGCCACCACCGGCCGCCACCTTCTTCACGCCCTTCTCGAGCTCGGGCAGCGCGGTCGCGAACGACGACTTCGCCTTCGCCAGCGCCACGCGGTCCTGCGGACGACGCGGACCCGCGAGGCTCGGCACGACCGTCGACAGGTCGAGTTCGAGCGTATCGGCATACTTCGCTTCCGGCGAATCCGCCGTCTGGAAGAGCCCCTGCGCCTTCGCGTACGCCTCGACGAGCGCCACCTGCCCCGCGTCGCGGCCCGTGAACTTCAGATACTCGAGCGTGAGATCGTCGATCGGGAAGATCGCCACCGTCGCGCCGTACTCCGGGCACATGTTGCCGAGCACCACGCGATCGTTGATCGTGAGGTCCTTCAAGCCCGGTCCGAAGAACTCGACGAACTTGCCGACGACGCCCTTCTTGCGGAGCGCTTCGGTGATCGTGAGCACGAGGTCGGTCGCCGTCGCGCCCTCCGGCAATTTGCCGGTGAGGCGGAAGCCGAGCACCTGCGGGATCAGCATCGAGCTCGGCTGACCGAGCATCGCGGCCTCCGCTTCAATGCCGCCCACACCCCATCCGACGACGCCAAGCCCGTTGACCATGGTGGTGTGCGAGTCGGTGCCGAACACGGTGTCGGGATACGCGACGCCGTCCTTCTTCACGACCACGCGCGCGAGGTACTCGATGTTGACCTGATGCACGATGCC
>CAYFLU010000091.1:0-13344 GCA_964343975.1 uncultured Solibacteraceae bacterium | reverse complement strand
CGCGGCGTCGTCGATGCCTCTGCCGGTGTCGGCCACTACCAAGGCGACGTAGGATCCGGCCGGTACCGCGGGCGACGTGCGATCCGCTGCGGTGAGTTCGTGCACGGTGGTACGGATGTCGAGACGTCCGCCGCCGGGCATGGCATCACGCGCATTCGCGACGAGATTCATCAGCACCTGTTCGAGTTGCGCGCGATTCATGCGCACGGACGGCAGCGCGGGCGCCGCCTCGACGTTGAGCGTCACCGACTCGCCGACGAGCCGGCGGACGAGCGGGGTAAGTCCCTCGACGACCTCAGAGACATTGAGGACACCGGCCGGACTGACCTGACGGCGGCTGAAGGCGAGCAGTTGCTGCGTGAGTTGCTTTGCGCGGTCCACCGCCTCCTGATTGAGACGCATCAAGTCGCGTCTTTCGTCGGTCTGGTCGGGGTCGAGCGCGACGAGTTCCGCCGTGCCGCTGACGACCGTCATCAGGTTGTTGAAGTCGTGCGCCACGCTGCCCGACAGACGGCCAAGCGCTTCGAACTTGTGTGCTTCATCGAGCCGTTCCAACATCGCGGCGCGTTCGCGCCGAAGACTCTGGGCCCGGCGTTCGAGCAGCCAGTGCGAGACGGCGCCGAGCGTGAGCACGGTGAGACTGGTCACGATCACGACGAGGTCGGCGGCGATGACGGCAGCGCGCGGCGTTTCGCGCGTGATGCCGAGCGCGTGGAGGATCCCGTGTGCAACGGGGAAACTGATGGCGCCGAACATCAACGTGATGCCGAGGGCCAGCGGCGTGCGTTCCGACGCGGGAGGCGGCGCCGACTCGCTGGGATACGGCATCGTGCGCAGTCTCAGTGCGACCAGGAGACACAGGGCGGGCAGCGCCCAGAACACATCGAGCCACGTGCCGTCCACGGGCGGGATGACTTTCGCGGCGGTCAGCAGGTTCAGCGTGTCGCTGACGAGCAGCGCGGCGGATGACACGGCGAGGCCCAGGGCCAGTGCGCGCACCCGCGCCGAGGCGGCGCGGTATCGAAAGCGCAGGGCCTGCGCGGTGACACTGACGCCCAGCACGAGTGAGACGGGCGCGTCGGCCAAAACCTCTGCCGAATATCCGGCACTGAAGATGCCGGGGACAATCTTCAGATAGATGACCCAGCCCGCGACGAACGCGATGATCCCGAACATCCAGAGACGACGCTCGAGCGCGGAGTCGGAGTGGCCAGTTTCGGCATCCGCGAATCCGATCAACGCGAAGCACACGCCGAGGTAGTAGCCGGTGTAGAGCAGTGTGAGCACGCCGTTTTCGAGGGGCGTCCAATACGTGGTCGGCCACACGGCGGCCACCAGCAGGGCTGTCATCCAGGCGCCGATGCCGAACGACAACGCACGCCATCCGCGGTGCTCGGGTTCCGGCCACCGCGGTCGCTGGATCAGGAGGTCGGCGATGGGGACGACCAGAAACACCGGACAGAGCCAGAACTGGCTGAAGGTTCGGAGGGCGCCGGCGGACAACGGCATCCAGTAGAGGGCAACGACCATGCCCGCCACCAAAGCCTGCAGGCGAACGAGCCGATCGCTCGCCAAGTGCCGCACCGTGCTGAGCATGTCTGCTCATCATATTGCCGTCAGCGAAGGACTATGATCGAAGTGTGCAGATCGTTACGTTGACCTATACCCGGGCCGCCGGGTGGTCGGCCCCGATCCCCGCGGCGCTCGACAGTCCTCACACCCTCGTCCTGGCGTTCGGTGCCAGTGATCTCTTCGACCACCACGAGCCCTTTCGGGCATTGGCCGACGCGTTCCCGGCGTCGATCGTGACCGGGTGTTCGACCAGCGGCACCGTGCTCGGTGCGAAAGTCGTGGATCACCTGCTCGCCGTCGCCGTCGTCCGCTTCGATCGTGTGGCGCTGCGCGCCGTGTTGTTGCCCGTGACGGTGACGTCCGCCTCGCACGATGTCGGTTCGTCGTTGGGGCAACAGCTGCAGGCGCCGGATCTACGCGGAGTGCTCGTCTTGTCGGACGGCGTGATCGTGAACGGCAGCGATCTGGCCGCCGGCCTCAACGCCGTGTTGCCCTCGTCGGTGGTCGTGACCGGCGGTTTGGCCGGCGACGATGACCGGTTCATGCGGACGTGGATCCTGCACAACGGGCGGCCCGAAGTGGAGCGCGTGACCGCGCTCGGGTTCTACGGCGATCACGTGCAGTTCCAGGCCGGATCGAAGGGCGGCTGGGACATCTTCGGGCGCGAACGCACGGTGACCAAGTCGGACGGGAACATCCTGCTCGAACTCGACGGGCAGCCGGCGCTCGATCTCTACAAGAAGTACCTCGGTGATTTCGCGAGCGGTCTCCCGGCCACGGGCCTGCTGTTTCCGCTTGCCATCCTCCGCGACATGGACGATCAGGACCCGATCGTGCGCACGTTGCTCGGGATCGATGAAGAGGCGCGGTCGCTGCGGTTCGCGGGTAACGTGCCGCAGGGCGCGATGGTGCGCCTCATGCACACGAATCTCGATCGCCTGATCGACGGTGCGACCGATGCGGCCGAGCAGGCGCGTGGTCCGCACGGGGAGGATGCGCCGGTGCTGTCGGTCGCCATCAGTTGCGCGGGCCGGCGGTGGGTGCTGGGCGACCGCACCGACGAGGAACTCGAGAACGTGCTCGCCGAGCTGCCGTCCAACACGACCCAACTCGGCTTCTACTCCTACGGCGAACTCTCGCCTCGTCGTCAGGGGCCGTGCGATCTTCACAACCAGACGATGACGCTCACGACGATCTCGGAGCGGTAAGTGCACCGGCTGCTGCAGCGGCAGCTGCGACGGGCCGGGATCGCGCCGGGCGCGGAGCCGACGCCGGCGCAGACCGAGGCGCTGCTCGACGCGGTGTCGCGCACGTACGCCGATCACGACAAGGACCGGTATCTTCTCGAACGTTCGCTGGCGATCTCGTCCGAGGAGCTGCGCGGACTGAATGAGGAATTGCGCGCGGCATCTGCCAGTGAGCTGGCCAAGGAACGCGACCGCCTGCGCGAGGCCCTGCACGCGGCGGATGCGGCGAGCCACGCCAAGAGTTTGTTCCTCGCGCTGATGAGCCACGAGATCCGCACGCCGATGAACGGTGTGCTCGGCATGCTCGACCTCCTGCTCGACACCGGCGTCGACGAACGGCAGCGGCACCTCGCCGAGGCCGCGAAGCGGTCGGGCGTGATGCTGCTCGCGATCATCAACGACATTCTCGATGTCTCGAAGGTCGAGGCCGGCAAGCTGGATCTTGAGTTGCGCGACACCGAGCCGCATCGTCTCGTGCATGACGTGCGTGACTTGCTTGCGCCGGAGGCCGATCGCAAGGGCCTCGAGTTCCAGTGCGAGGTGAATGCGTCCGTGCCCGCACGGCTGCGGCTCGATCCGGTGCGCGTGCGGCAGATCGTCACGAACCTGGTCGGCAACGCGATCAAGTTCACCGAGCACGGGCGCGTGTCGGTGCGGTTGTCTGTGGCGGAGACCGCCGACGGCCTGATGCTGCGCGGCGATGTGCGCGACACGGGGATCGGGTTGTCGCCGGAGGCAGTCGAGCGCTTGTTTCAGCCGTTCACGCAGGCCGACTTGTCGACCACGCGGAAGTTCGGCGGCACCGGTCTTGGGCTCGTGCTGTCGAAGCGTCTCGCCGAGATGATGGGCGGCACGGTTGGCGTGGAGAGCACGCCCGGCGTCGGGTCGTGGTTCTGGTTCACGGTGCGCGCGGAACGCGCGGCGCCGGCTGTGGCGTCGGAACCGGCGGCGCCGGTCGCCGCGTCAGCCACGCCCACCCAGCCGCCTCCGGGCTGCCGCATCCTGTTGGCGGAAGACAACGACGTGAATCGCCAGGTCGCGATGGCGATGCTGGTCTCGCTCAAGTGCGTGGTCGAGACGGCGGTGAACGGCGCGGCGGCGCTCGCGGCGATTGAACGCGGCGGGGCGTACGATGTCGTGCTCATGGATTGCCTCATGCCCGAGATGGATGGCTTTGAAGCGACTCGTCGCATTCGCGCGCTTGGTGGACCCGCGGCGGCGTTGCCGATCGTGGCGCTCACGGCGAATGCGATCATCGGCGATCGCGAGAAATGTTTGGCGGCGGGGATGAGTGACTACTTGTCCAAGCCGTTCACGCGCGACGGCTTGGCCCGGATGCTGGCGAGCCACACGGCCGGGCGCGCACAGGGTGGGGCATGACGGACACACCGCGTTTTGATCCGGCTCGACTGGACGAACTGCGCGAGGTCGGCGCGATGACCGAGACGCCGCTCGTGCGGATGTTGCTCACGACGTACCTCGACGGGCTCGGCGAGCTGTCTGGCCGCGTCATCGACGGCGTGCTGTCGGGTGATGCCGCGGCACAGAAGCTCGCGGCGCATTCGCTCAAGTCGAGCAGCGCGCAACTCGGCGCGTTGCGGTTGTCGGCAGTGTGTCAGCAACTCGAGCACGCGGACGCGGCCACGGCCCGGCCGCTCCTCGACGTGTTCCGCGAGGAGCTCGACGCGATCCGGCCCATCCTCGAACGCGAACGCGATCAGGCCTAAGTCGCGGATAATGGAGCGCGTGACCCCCACAGAGGCACGCGCCGCCGGCGCTCCGGCGTCGCTCGCATGGAAGACCGCGCTCGTCTCCGCCGGCATGCTGCTCAGCCGCGTGGCGGGGTTGGCGCGACAGATGCTCTTGAGCAGTTTGTTGGGCCTCGGGATGGAAGCCTCGGCATTCGGGGCGGCGCTCAAGATTCCGAACTTCTTGCAGAACCTCTTCGGCGACGGCGTGTTGTCCGCGTCGATGATCCCCGTGTATTCGCGCTTGGTGAAGCAGGCCGGCGCCGAGGCGGCCGATCGGCTCGCGCGCACCGTGCTGGCGCTGCTCGCACTGGTGACCTCCGTCATCGTGCTGCTGGGCGTGCTGTTTGCACCCACCGTTGTGACGCTGGTGTCGGGCGGGTTTGAAGGGGCGCAATACGACCTCACGGTCACACTCGTCCGCGTGTTCTTCCCGGGTGTGGGGCTCCTCGTCGGTTCCGCCTGGTGTTTGGCTGTGCTGAACACGCACGGCAAGTTCTTCAATGCCTACGCGGCACCCACTCTGTGGAACTTCGCCATCATGGCGGCAGTCGTCTGGCATCGGCACGAGTCGCAGTCCGCGATCGTGCTCGCGGCCGCATGGGGCGCCGTCGTCGGTAGCGCACTTCAGGTGGCCGCCCAAGTGCCGCAGCTTCTGCGCGTGATGAGTCCGGGCTGGCGCCAGATCAGTCTGACCATCACCGACGACGTGCGATTCGTCCTTGCATCAGCCGTGCCCGTGATCTTGAGCCGCGGCGCAATTCAGGTGAGCGCCTTCATCGATAGCACTATCGCGAGTTGGCTCGATGTCGGCGCCGTGGCCGCGTTGCTGGCCGCGCAATCGCTCTACACGTTTCCCGTGAGCCTGTTCGGCATGGCGATTTCCTCGGCGGCCTTGCCCGGCATGTCGGCCGTCGCCGTCGACGAGCGCCGCAAAGTGCTCGCGAGCCACCTCATCAACGGACAGCGCCTGCTGATCTCCCTGATGGTGCCCTCGGTCGTCGGCTTCCTGATCTTTGGCGACGTGATGGCCGGCCTGCTGTTTCAGCGAGGCCGTTTTACCGCCGGCGATTCGCAGTATGTCTGGATGGTGCTCGCAGGATCCGCCGTCGGACTGATCGCGACGACAATCGGGCGCTTCTATGCGTCCGCGTTCTATGCGATCGGCGACACGAAGACGCCCGCCCGTTTCGCCTATGTGCGGATCGCGCTCGTCGTCGTCCTCGGCGTGCTATTCGCACTCGTGTTGCCGCCGATGTTCGGTCTCAGTCAGCGCATCGGCACCGCCGGGTTGACGCTCTCGGCGGGCCTGTCGGGCTGGGTGGAGTTCGCGCTCCTGCGTCGCGCGCTGAAGTCGCGCATCGACGACTTCGCGGTGCCGGTCAGCTTCACAATGCGCTGCTGGGCCGTCGCGCTCGTCGCCGCCGCGCTCGCCACGGGCCTCCGCTGGGTGCTGCCCGAGCACATGCTGATCGTGCGCAATCTCACGATCCTGTTCGTGTTCGGCTCGCTCTATCTCGCCGGCGCCGTCGCGACGGGCGTGATGACCGTCGGCGAACTACGCCGCAAACTCCGGATCTAAACCGCCGGCACCTCCGTGCCTCCGTGTCTCCGTGTGGCCTTCCCCCCGGAGCTCTTCTCCGCGCCTCCGAGTCTCCGTGTCAGCCCTGACGCACGGCCTCGACTTCCGCGATCGTCCGCGGCCGTGACTTGCCGAGGATGCGGTGGCCGTCGGCCGTCACGAGCAGGTCTTCTTCGATCCGGACGCCGCCGAAATCCGCGTAGGTCTCGATCGCGTCGTAGTTGAGGAAGTCGCGGAACTTGCCCTCAGCCTTCCAGCGGCGCATGAGCTCCGGAATGAAGTAGAGGCCCGGCTCCACCGTCATGACAAAGCCCGGCTCGAGCGGGCGGCCGAGCCGCAGGCTCTTGATGCCGAACTGCGTGCTCTTCGGCTGGCCGTCGTAGCCGACGTGCACCTCGCCGAGGTTTTCCATGTCGTGCACGTCCATGCCCATCATGTGGCCGAGGCCGCATTGGAAGAACATCGCATGTGCGCCTTCGTGCACGGCGGCGTCGAGGTCGCCCTTCATGAGGCCGAGCCCCTTGAGGCCCTCGGCGAGCGTGCGGCAGGCGAGCAGGTGAATCTCGCGGAACGGTTTCCCCGGCTTCACCGCGGCGACGGCCGCAAGGTGCGCGTCGAGCACGATCTGATAGACATCGCGCTGCCGTGACGTAAAGGTGCGGTCCACCGGGAACGTGCTCGTGAGATCGCCCGCATAGCCCATCGCGGTCTCGGCGCCCGTGTCGAGCAGGAACAAATCGCCCGATTTCAGGGTATTCCCATGGTGGTGGTTGTGCAGCGTCTCGCCGTGGATCGTGGCAATCACCGGAAACGCGAGGTTGCCGCCGCCGGCCAGCGCGATTTCGGTGACCTTCGCGGCGATGTCGCTCTCTTTCATGCCCGGCCGGGCCATCGACATGGCCGTCACATGCATGTCGACCGACGTATTCACGGCCCGCTCGATCTCCGCCACTTCTTCCGGCGTCTTATAGATGCGCATGTTGATCACGGCGCGGACGAACGGCAGGCTCACGGCCTGATCCACCGCGCCGGGCGCCACGCCCAGCAGGTCGGCGAGCTTCAGACGATGCTCCCCGCGGTAGGGCGGGAGCACATGCACGGCGCGGCCGGCCGCCTTCGCGGCCCGCACCGCATCGGCCAGGGCACTGGCGGGCGCGGTCTTCGTCACGCCGACTCGTGCCGACAACTCGGCAATCGTCGGCTGGGGACCGGTCCACACGATGTCGTCGATCGTGAGGTCGTTGCCGTAGATCGTCGCGGCGCCGCTCTCGGCATCGATCGTCGCCGCGAGCCCCGCGTGGCTCAGGCCGAAGTAGTAGAGAAACGTGCTGTCCTGCCGGTACGCGTACGTGTTGTCGGTGTAGTTCATCGGGCTCTCGTCATTGCCAAGCAACACGAGCAAGCCCGAGGTCATGGCCGACGCCAATGTGGCGCGGCGTGAGGTGTAGGTCGCAGCAGGGAACATTTGCACTCCGTCTCCGGCCGGATAGGCCGTCGAGATGATAATGGGAAGAGTACTGCCTAGGAGGATCTGAAGGTAATGGCCGTCACGTCGCGTTCGTCCCGCCTCTACTCCCTCAGCTTGTCGGTTGCCCTGGTCGTGATGGCCGCGGCGTGCGCGAAGAAAGACGCCGAGCCGGCCCCGGCCGCCGCGGAACGTCCGCCCGCCTCGGTGTCGGTGGCGCCCGCTGTCGTCGACATCATGCAGGAAAGCGTCGACGTCACCGGCACCCTCGAGCCGAAGTTTTCCGCCGAGGTGAAGTCGGAGGTCACGGGCACGGTGACCGCCGTCTACGTGACCGAGTGGGTGCCGGTGAAGAAGGGCGACAAACTCGCCCGCCTCGACACACGCGAATCCGAAGCCACGATCGAGGCCCTGAAAGCCGCGGTGGCGCAGGCGAAAGTCTCTGAAGAACGCGCGCAGCGCGAATACGAGCGCGCACAGCAGTTGAAGGGCTTCGGCCTCATCACGCCGCAGGCCTTCGACGACGCGAAGTCGGCGGTGGATGCGGCGCACGCGGCCGTCACGGCCGCCTCGGCACAGGTGAAGACGGCCGAAAGCCACATGGCCAAGTCCGACATCGTCTCGCCGATGGACGGTGTGGTGGCCCTCCGCGGCGTGAGCGTGGGCGATCGCGTGGAGAACATGGGCAGCGGCGCGCCGCTCTTCCGCATCGTCGACAACCGGCTGATGGACCTGACGGTGGCGGTGCCCTCGTCGCGGCTCGCGCGCGTGAAGATCGGGCAGCCGCTCGAGTTCTCGACCGATGCCGTGCCCGGCCGCACGTTCCGAGGCGACGTGAAGTTCATCAACCCGGCGATCGACGCGATGAGCCGGTCCGCGCAGCTGATCGCGGCCGTGCCGAACGGTGACGGCGTGCTGCGCGGCGGCGCCTTCGTGCAGGGGCGCATCCTCGTGGCGCAGCGAAAAGACATTCTGCAGGTGCCGCGTGAGGCGCTCCTCAACTGGGACGTCGAGAAGCAGACCGCCGAGGTCTACGTGGTGAACGGCGCGAAAGCGGAGAAGAAGAAGGTCACGCTTGGCGTGACCGGCAGCGCGACGGTGGAAGTGACGTCGGGGCTCACGGCCGGGGAACAGGTCGTAACGCGTGGCGCATTCGCCATTGCCGATGACGGCCGCGTGCTCGTGGCGAAGGGCGCCGGAGCCTAGCCATGTTCCTCTCGGATCTGTCCATCAAACGGCCCGTCGTCGCCTCGGTGATGATGCTGGCCCTCGTCACGCTGGGCTTGTTCTCGTTCCGCCGGTTGTCGATCGACCTCATGCCGCAGGTCGAGATCCCGGTGATGTCGATTCTGACGGAGTTTCCCGGCGCGTCGCCGGAAGCGGTCGAGCGGGAAGTGAGCCGCAAGATCGAAGAGGCGGTAAACCCGATCTCGGGCGTGAAGCACGTGAACTCGGTGTCGCGGGAAGGCCTCTCGCAGGTCACCGTCGAGTTCAACCTCGAAGTGAAGATCAACGACGTGTCGCAGGAAGCGCGCGCGAAGATCAACTCCATCCGTCGTGAACTGCCGGCGGGCATGAGCGAGCCGGTCATTCAGAAGCTCGACTTCAACGGCACGCCGGTCGTGTCGCTGGCAATCCGGTCGAAGACGATGCCGGCTCGTGAGTTGTCGACGCTGGCAGACCGCGTGATCAAGCGCCGCCTCGAGAGTGTGGCCGGTGTCGCGAAGGCGAAGCTGATCGGCGCGTCTACGCGTGAGGTGGCCGTCGACCTGGATCCCGCGCGGCTCTCGGCGCTGGGCATGGGCGCTGACGAGGTCATCAACGGCCTCGCGAATGAGAACGTCAACACGCCGCTAGGCCGGTTGACGAAGGGGCTCGGCGAGATGCCACTCCGCATGGCCGGCAAACCCAGCTCGCCGGCCGAATACGCCGACATGATCATCACGCGCCGCGGCTCGATGCCCGTGCGGCTCGGCGATGTGGCCACCGTGCGCGACACGATCGAAGAGCGACGGTCACTGGCCGTGGTCAACGGCGAGCCCGCCGTCGCGATCGATATCACGAAGCAGACGCAGGCCAACACGGTGGCGGTCGTCGACGCGGTGATCAAGACCGTGGACGGCCTCCGGCACGAGATGCCGGCGGGCGTCGAGATTCAGATCGTGCGCGACACGTCGGGCTTCATTCGTGAGTCGGTGGCCGACGTCGAGAACTCGCTCCTGCTCGGCGGCCTCCTCACGGTCGTGATCGTGTTCCTGTTCCTCAACTCGTGGCGGTCCACCGTGATCACGGGCCTCACGCTCCCGATCTCGGTCATCTCGTCGTTCATCGTCATGTATTTCCTCGGCATGACGCTGAACACGCTCACGCTCATGGCCCTGTCGCTCGCGATCGGGTTGCTCATCGACGATGCGATCGTGGTGCGCGAAAACATCGTGCGCCACCTGGAGCACGGGCAGGACCACTTCACAGCGGCGCGTGAGGGCACGGCCGAGATCGGCCTCGCGGTGCTCGCCACGTCGATGTCGATCATCGCGGTGTTCGTGCCGGTGGCCTTCATGAAAGGCATCATCGGCCGGTTCTTCTTCCAGTTCGGCCTCACGGTGGCGTTCGCCGTGCTCGTGTCGCTGTTCGTGTCGTTCACGCTCGACCCGATGCTGTCATCGCGGTGGCACGACCCGGATATCGATCGCACCGGCAAGCGCAACCTCCTGAACCGCGCGCTCGATGTGTTCAACGACTGGTTCGAGCGCATGGCCGATGGCTACAAGGGCGTGATCGCCTGGGCGCTCGACCATCGCAAGACGATCGCGTTGATGGCGACCCTGGCGTTCGTGGCCGGCATCGGTGTCTTCGGCACGCTGCAGGCCGAGTTCCAGCCGTCGATGGATCAGGGCGAATTCATCATCAAGTTCAAGAGCGGCCCCGGCTCGTCGATGGAAGAAACGCGCGGCCGGCTGGGCGAGATCCTCAAGGGCCTGGGCGAGTTCAAGGAAGTGCGCTACAGCTACGGCTCGATCGGCGCCGGTGACGCCGACACGGTCCGTGACGGCATGGTGTACGTGAAGCTCGTAGCTCGCAAGGAGCGCGGCGTGAACGTGCAGGGCGTGATCCACAAGATCCGCGGTCGACTGCAGCAGATTCCAGGCATCACGTTGTCGATGATGGACAACCCCGACTCGTTCCAGAAGGCGCTCGTCATCGTGCTGCAGGGCGAGGAGATCACCACGCTGAAAAAATACGCGGCCGACCTCAAACGCGAGCTCTACACGGTGCGCGGCATCGTGGACATCGAGACGGCTGGCGAGCTCGATACGCCTGAATACCGCATGACGGTGGATCGCGCCCGCGCGGCCTCGGTGGGGCTCGGGAGCGGCAACGTGGCGAACCTCGTCGGCACGCTCGTCGGCGGCCGCGCGGTCACGACGTATGAAGACGACGAAGGCGAGGCCGTGAACGTGCGCGTGCGGTTGCCGCAGGATCTGCGCGGTACGGTGGCGCAGGTCGCGGATCTGAAAGTTACGGCGCCCTCGGCCATGGGCACGGCGCTCGTGCCGCTCGCCGACCTCGTGTCGTTCACGCGCTCGGCCTCGCCGGCCGAAGTGAGCCGCCGCGACCTCTCGCGGCAGGTCACGGTCGACACCAACCTCGACGGCCTGCCGCTCGGCACCGCCGGTACGGCGGTGAACGCGGCGGTGGAGCGCATCAAGCTGCCGCAGGGCTACAAGGCCGTGGTCGGCGGCGACAGCGAAATCATGATCGAGTCGTTCGGCTATCTCGCCGAGGCGCTCCTCATGGCCGTGATCTTCGTCTATCTCATTCTGGCCGCGCAGTTCGAGTCGTTCATCGACCCGCTGTCGATCATGCTGTCGCTGCCGCTGTCGATCGTCGGCATGGCCGGGATGCTGAAGCTGACGGGCGACACGATCAGCATCATGTCGTTGATCGGCCTGATCATGCTGATGGGCCTCGTCACGAAGAACGCCATTCTGCTGATCGACTACACGAAGGTGCTCCGTCAGGGCGGAATGGCGCGGCGTGAGGCGCTCATCACCGCGGGGCGCACGCGTCTGCGGCCGATCCTGATGACCACGCTCGCGATGATCTTCGGCATGCTGCCGCTCTTCTTCGGTCTCGGTGAAGGCGCCGAGTTCCGCGCGCCGATGGCGCGCGCCCTCGTGGGCGGCCTCATCACCTCCACATTGCTCACGCTCATCGTCGTGCCCGTCGTCTACACGATGTTCGACGACGTGTCGGCGTGGCTCTTCCGGAACCGCAAGGCCGCGACGCACGCGACGGCCGGGCTTGTCGTGCTCGCGCTCGTCGCGGGCACGGCGCGTCCGGTGTCGGCGCAGTCGCTGACGCAGTCGATGGCCGCGCAGGCGGGGCAGGCCGCCGCGGCGGCCGGCAACACGAAGGTGCTCACGCTGGATGAGGCGCTGCGGATCGCGGCGGAACAGAACCGCGACGTGCAGAAGGCGCGCGAGTACAAGAACTGGGTGCAGGGCTATTACGTTGCGGAGCGCTCGTACGCGTTGCCGCAGGCCACGGCCACGGCGAGCGTGCTTCGCAACTACGACGACTCGCAGAAGGATCTCTTCAAGGGCTTCACGAGTGGCGGCTCGTCGTCCGCATCCTCCTCATCTTCGAGCACGGACTTCACGGAGATCTTCGCGGGCCGTCAGGACGTGCGGCAGGCGCAACTGAACCTGCGGCAGGTCGTGTTCACGTGGGGGCAGGTGGGCGCGGCGATTCGCGCGGCCAAGCTCGGCTTCGAGTTCAGCGACGCGCAGCTGCGCCGGTTCCAGCAGACGGTGGCGCGCGACGTGACGACGGCCTACTGGGATGTGCTCGTGGCGCGGTCGCTCGAGGGCATCGCGAAGGAGGATATGGCGCAGAAGTCGCGCCACCTGGCTGAGACGCAGAAGCGGATGACGGCAGGCACGGCCACAGACTTCGATGTGCTGGCCGCGCAGGTCGCGGTCGACAACGCCAAGCCGGCGGTGATTCGCGGCACGAACGCCGTGCGCACGGCACGGGATCGGCTGGCGCTGCTCCTCGGCGAAGGCGCGCGCGGCATCGATGTCGACGTCACCGGCACCCTCACGGCCACGCCGGGCGCTGCGCCGTCGTACGACGCGGTGCTCGCCGAGGCGCTGAAGAACCGCGCGGAGCTGGCGGAGATCGCCGCGCAGCGCGGCATCTACGGCGAACTCGTGACGATCGCCCAGGCCGGCGACAAGCCGCGCCTCGACTTCTCGGCGAGCTGGGGTCTGAAGAGCCTGGGGTTGAAGTCGGCCTCGTCGAGCGGCACCACGTGGAATGCCGGGCTGTTCGCATCGGTGCCGCTCTTTGACGGTCAGCGGACGAAGGGGCAGGTCGCGCAGGCGCGGAGCGAGTTGGCCAGCCTCACAATCGACGAGCTCAAGCTGCGCGAGGGCATCGGCCTTGAAGTGCGCGTGGCCATCACGCAGGTGAACGAAGCGGCGGAGATTGTGACCGCGCTGACGGCGACCGTGACGCAGGCGGAGCGCCTGCTGTTTCTGGCGGAGAAGGGCTTCGAGCTCGGCGTGAAGACGCGCCTCGAAGTGCAGGACGCCGAACTCAACGTCTCGGCGGCGCGTGCCAATCTCGCGCGCGCCCAGCGCGACTACCAGGTCGCCAAGGTGAATCTCGACTACGTGTCGGGCACGATCGCTCCGGTGCCGGTGAAGTAGCCGGCGCCGGAGC
>CAYFLU010000090.1:0-13484 GCA_964343975.1 uncultured Solibacteraceae bacterium | reverse complement strand
CCTGCCGGAGCCCTTTCTCGAGTGCGTGAATCAGACGATCAGTGCCGTGGCCGAGGCGCGTGACCGCGCGCGGACGGCGCGGGGCGCCGCGCGAGACGAGATCGCGAGCGCGCTGCGTCCGCTCGACGCGGTGCTCCTCGACGCGGCGCGTGCGGTGCCGGCGCCGTCGGAGCTGGCGGCGCTCGAGCGCCAGGCCGAGCAAGAGCTCGGCGCGTTCCGTCAGCGTCTCGGCGCCGACGAGTGGACGCTGGCGCATCGCGCGACCGTGGATCGGCTGCTGCGCGAGCGGTACGCGCTGCCCGTGATCGATCCGGACGCCGTCTGACCATGGCCGCCTTCCTCGACCTGCAGATCGAACGCGCCGTGGCCGGCGGCCGCATGCTCGCGCGGCACGACGGGCAGATCGTGTTCGTGCAGGGCGCGATCCCCGGCGAACGCGTGCGCGCGCGCATCGAGCGCCGGCAGAAGCAGGTGCTGTTTGCGGACACCGTGGAGGTGCTCGAGCCGAGCGCCGACCGACGCACGCCGCACTGCGACCTCGCGTGCGGTGGCAGTGCCTACGCGCATATCCAGTACGAGCGCCAGCGCGCGCTCAAGGCCGACATCATCGCCGACGCGTTTGCGCGCATCGCGAAGCAGCCGCTGCCGATGCCCGTGCCCGTGACCGCGTCGCCGGAAGCGGGCTACCGCATGCGCGCGCGCGTGCACGTGGACGGCGCGCGCTGGGGGTTCTACCGCGAAGGCACGCACGTGCTCTGCGATGCGGCAGCCACGGCGCAGCTGCGCGCCGACACGGCCGCGGCGATCGATGCGTTCCTGCGCGCGCACGGCCCCGCGCTCGCCGGGCTCGGCGCGATCACGGTGAGCGAGAACATCGCGGGGACCGAGCGCGTGCTCGTGCTCGAGCCGCGCGAGAGCGCCTCGCCGCAGATGCGCGCGGGGATCGCGGCGTGGGCAGGGAGCCTCAGCGAGGGCCTCAGCGGTGTCGTCGACGCTGACGGGCGCGTGCGCGCGGGCAGTGGCTGGGTCACCGACACGGCGGAGGCGCTGTGGCCGACCCGCGCGCCGGTGCCGGCGACGGTGTCGTGGCGCCGGCGGGGCGCGTCGTTCTTTCAGGGGAACCGCTACCTCGTGGGCGCGCTGGTCAGTGAAGTGCTGCGCGCGTGCGGAGACGCGGCGAAGATCATCGACCTCTACGCGGGCGGTGGCCTCTTCTCGGTCGCGCTCGCGGCGCGCGGCGCAGCGGTCATCGCGGTGGAGATGGACGGCTCGAGCACGCGCGATCTCGCCGACAACGCCGCGCCGCTCGGCGAGCGCATCGTCTCGCTCGTCTCGCCGGTCGAGCCGATCGTCACGCAGCGCCCGCCGTTTGCGCCGGATGTGGTCGTGATGGACCCGCCGCGTGTCGGCGCCTCACCCGAGGCCGTGGCCGGCATCGCGCAGTGGAAGGCGCCGCGAATTGTGTATGTGTCGTGCGATCCGCCGACGCTCGCCCGCGACTGCGCCAAGTTCTTCGCGGCAGGCTATCGCCTCACATCCGCGCAGGCATTCGACCTCTTCCCGAACACCGCCCACGTGGAAACCGTGGTTGTCATGGAGCGGTAAAACGACTCCCGAGGTCGGTGCGCGGGCCGCAGAAAAAGCCGGGAGTTAATTCGACGAATTAACTCCCGGCTTTTTGATCTTTTGTCTGTGAACAGGCTTGGATCAGGCCGTCGAAGAGGCCGCGGAACTGGCCGCTGGCCCAGAAGTTCTCCGGGTGCCACTGGACGCCGACGCAGAAGGTCGCGGTGGGGCGCTCGATCGCCTCGATCACGCCGTCGGGTGCCGTGGCCGCGACCACAAACCCGGGTGCCGTGTCTTTGACCGCCTGATGATGGCGGCTGTTCACCGGAATGGCTGACGGCCGGCCGAGCAGCGCCGAGAGACACGTGCCGGGCACGATCGCCACGTCGTGCGCGACCGCGTTCTTCGGTTCGTTGATGGTGTGATCGATCGATGACGGATGCTGGCTCGGCAGGTCCTGAATCAGTGTGCCGCCGGCCGCGACGTTGAGCACCTGCACCCCGCGGCAGATCGCGAGCAGTGGCAGGTCGCGCGCCATCGCCAGCTTTGCCAGCGCGAGCTCGTAGTTGTCGCGCGTCGGATCGATCTCGACGGTCGGGTGCTTCGCCTCGCCGTACACCGCCGGGTCGACGTCGACGCCGCCCGTGAGCAGCACGCCGTCGCAGCCATCGAGCGCGTGCGGCAACACGTCGCGCGCGGCGTCGAGCACGCGCACGGTTGCGCCCGCGCGCTCGAGTGACGTCAGGTAGTCGTCTTTGGGCCAGGCCACGCCGATGACGGGACGCGCGTTCGCCATCGCTACATGCGCGCCGGAACGTCGCAGCCCATCAGGTTCAGCGCCTGCGTGAGCTGCCGCCGCACGTAGGCCACCGCCGCGGCGCGCCACATCCGCACATCGGCGCGCTCTTCCTTGAGGATCGGCTGCCGGTGATAGAACGCGCTGAACGCCTGCGCGAGCGCGAACGCGTGCTTCGCCACGACCGACAGCTCGAGCGATCGCACCGCCTGATCCACGACGTCGTCGAGCCGGCCGGCTTCGAGCACGAGACCCCACAGCTCATCGCCGTCGTCACCCGTCTCGATCGCCGCCCGATCCGCCGAGGCGAGCGCGGCGATCACGCCGGCTTCATCCACGCCTTCGCGTTCCTTCAGCTTGCCGAAGATGTTGCCGGCGCGCGCGACTGCGTACTGGAGATACGGCCCGGTCTCGCCTTCGAAGGCGAGCGCTTCGTCGATGTCGAACGCGATGACCTTGCCGCGCGTGAACTTCACGAGGAAGTAACGCACCGCCGCCACGGCGATGGCCTCCGCCGTCGCGCGGCTCTCGGCCTCCGACAGCGCGGGGTTGCGCTTCTGCACTTCCACCTGCGCGGTGCGCGTGAGCCGGTCGATGAGGTCGTCCGCCTTCACGCCGAGGCCCTTGCGGCCCGACACTTCGACGAACGGCTTGCCGTCCGGATCCACGGTGTAGCCGAGCTCGCGCGCCGTGGCGTGCGAGAGCGCGACCATCTCGTAGGCGAAGTGCGTCGAGTGCACGGCTTCGCGCTGGAAGCCCATCGTGGCGAGCGCCTGCTTCAACAGCTTCTGCAGATACGCCTGCCGCGAGTCGATGACGTTGTACACCGCCGTGGCCTTGCCAAACGCCGGGCGGTTGGCCGGCGCGCTGGACGCGTCCGACGTGGTGGCAAACAGCGTGCGGCCGCCGCGCTCTTCGAACGCGCGGTAGAAGAAGTCCTTCTCGAGCAGGCCGAACTTCCAGAACTGGTTGGCGATGTCTTTGCCGATGTAGGTGACGACGCCGTTCGAGCGCACGATGACTTTCTCGCGCTTGTCGTTCTGAGCGGCGTCCTGTTCAGTGGCGGCGCCGGCGTCGTCCTGATCGGCGCCGGCTTCGGCACTGTCGGCGGCGGCGTCGTCTTCGTCGATCGGCATCACCCAGCAGCCGGCCAGCTTGCCGTCTTCACGCAGGAACACCGCGCCGCGTCGCTTGAGATCGTCAAACGTGGTGGCCCAGAACTTCAGGCGCAGGATGTCGCCTTCCCAGGTGAGCAGGTCGTAGCCCACGTTGAGCCGCGCCATCGTGTTGAGGTGGCAGCGGACGATGCGGTCGGCGACAAGGGCGCCGATCTCGGCGATCTCGTTGCCGCCTTCCTCGATCGCATGCAGGGCTTCGCCGCGCTTCTTGAGATGGTCGGGGCTCTGCTCATACCACTCGCCGACCTTCGCGTAGAGGTCCCAGCAGTAGTAGTCGAAGCGCGTCGTGTCGGCGAGCTGGCGCACGTCGGCGAGCGACTTGCCCTCGAGTTCGCGGAAGCCGACGACGACGTCAGCGACCTGCACACCGGTGTCGTCGATGTAGTTCTGCACTTCCACCGGCCGGCCCTGGAAGCGGAGGAGTCGCACGAGCGTGTCGCCGAGCGCCGCGTTGCGCAGATGGCCGATGTGCGCGGCCTTGTTCGGGTTGATCGCCGTGTGTTCCACGATGACCTTGCCCTGCTCGGCGGCCGGCTGCGGCCGTGCCGTGCCTTCGAGCCGCGCGCGGAGGAATGCCGCTCGGTCGAGATAGAAGTTGAGGTAGCCGTTCGGCGCCGCGTCCACGCGCGTCACGCCGTCGATCGGCCCGAGCGCCTTCACGAGTTCCTGCGCGATCATCCGCGGCGCCTTCTTCAGGCGCTTCGCCAGTTCGAATGCGACGGGCACGGCGACGTCGCCGAACGCGCGCTTCGGCGGCAGCTCGAGCGCAATCGCCGGCAAGTCGCCCGGGGCCAGGCCGAAGGTGGTGGTGAGCGTCTCGTGGAGCCGCGCGCGGATCGCGGCGTGAATCGGGAGAATCATGTGCGCTCTATTCTATCGACTCGTACCGCGCGAGGTCGTCCGGGCTGTTGAGATTGGCCAGCAGCCGGGCCGGATCGCCGTAGGTGCGCAGTTCCTCGAGCGTGATCTCCCGGATGTCGAGCCGCGCGCCGAGGTCGGCGGGCCGGAGCGCGCCGGCGGCGATGGCCGCGCGGATCACGGGCGCGGCATGGCGGCGGTAGCAGGCGAGCAGCGGTTCCACGCCCGCCGGCGTGCGCACCCACGCGCCGTCCGCGGTGGCCGCCAGGGTCAAGAGGCGCGTGAGCAGGCGCGGCTCGAGCGAGGGCATGTCGCAACCGACGGCCAGGACGCGGTCGGCCGGCGTAGCCTCGAGGGCGGTCACGATGGCCCCAATCACGCCCGTGCCGGGCAGCAGATCCGGATAGATCCGGTAGGGCAGGTCCGCGAACCGCTCGCGCTGCGAGCCCACGAGGAACAGATCGTCAGTCAGAGGTTGAAGGACGGCGGCCTGTCGGCTGATGATGGTCTGGCCGTCAATGAGCAGACGACTCTTGTCCCGCCCGCCGTACCGAGTGGCCTGGCCGCCCGCGATGATCGCGGCGGCCGTCGAGGTTGCCTGCGACATGTGCACCGTCCATCATGCCAAACCTGCGCGTCCGGCCGCGCCGAACCCTGCCGGCCCGGCCGCTCATTCATGAACGACGCTCACGTCGGCCGGGTGCTCGTTGCGGCGCTGCACCAGGCCATCACCGAAGAATTGCCGACGCGGATCGACTTCTACGAGCACTGGCTGCTCGGGGAACGGCTCCGCGATGGCGGCGTGCAGTTGGCGCCGATGAGCGCGGTGCTCGGCTTCCTGCGCGCGGAAGGCGCGCCGTATCACGTGGTCATGCGGAAGGCGGGCGCGTTGGCCGCAGACTGGACCGTGGGCGCGTTGCCCGCGATGCGGCGCAAGACGCTTGGGATGCTGCCCGCCTGGTGGCGTGCGCGCGCGGTGTTGAAGCTCGCCGCCAAGGCCGTGATCGACGGCTATCCGCAGAGCCGCGCCGTCGTAAAGGTGAGGCGCGGACAGGCGCGGATCGAGATCCATCACTCGCTGTTCTGCCGGGTGCGTGAAGCGCAGCCGGCCGCGCAGTGTGATTTTCATGTGGCGATGATCAGCGGGATGCTGGCCGCGTTCGATCTGCCGGCCGCCGGCGTGATCGAAGGGTGCGCCGGCTCCGGTGGGGGCGCGTGCGTCGTCACCGTGGACCTCACCGCTCCGGCATTGCCCGTCGAGGTGGCTTCGTCATGAATGCTGTGGGGTGGTTCTTCTGCGCGTGGCTGACCCAGACGCCGGCGGCCGCTGTGCCCGCGATGCCGCCGGTGGCGCAGGCGACGGCGCCGGCGCCCGTGCTCGTGTTGCCGTTCACCGTGGACGCCGCGCCGGGCACGTCCGGCCTGGCCGGCGCTCCGTTCTGGTTTGGTGAGGCGGCCGCCATCGCGCTCACCGATGAACTCGCGTCGCTCGGCGTGCCCGCCGCCTCGCGCGATGAGCGGGTGGGCGTGTTCGAGTCGCTGCAGCTGCCGGTGTCGGCGCCACTCAGCAAAGCCACGATCATTCGCACCGGCGAAGTGATCGGCGCCTCGGCGATGGTGCTGGGTGACGTGCGGCTGGCCGACAAGGTCACGGTGCGCGCGCGTGTGATCGACCTCGTGACCGGCCAGCAGTTCGCCGATGTGACGGCGTCGGGCACGTCGGCCGAGTTCTTCGCGCTGATGACGACGGTGGCCAAGGGCCTCGCGCCGCATCTCGATCACAGCGCGACGCCGCGCCCGGCGCTCGCGTGGCCGTCGATCGAGGCGTTCGAAGACTACGTGAAGGGGCTCGTGGCCAACGGCGCCGACACGCAGGTGCGGTTTCTGGAAGCGGCGCTCGTGCACAGCCCGAATGACGCGCGGACGCTCATCGCGCTGTGGCACGCGCGCACCGGGCAGGGCGACCACGCGAAGGCGCTCGAGGCGGCGAACAAGGTGCCGGCCACGTCGCGCGAGTCGCGCACCGCGAAGTTTCTCGCGGCGCAGTCGCTGATCGCGCTGAAGCGGTACGACGAGGCGTTCAAGGCGCTCGAGGCGTTGTACAAGCAGGAGCCCGCCGCGGCGCTGTCGAACGCGCTGGGCGTGTTGCAGTTGCGGCGCGGCGCCGTGCAGCAGGGCACGCCGATCTTCTTCTTCCATCGCGCGGTGGAGGAGTCGGGCGGCGACGCCGAGATCGCGTTCAATCTGGGCTACGCCTATGCCCTCGGCGCCGATCCGAATGCGGCGGTGTACTGGCTGCGCGAAGTGGTGCGGCGGCAGTCGGGCGACGGCACGGCGCATCTCGTGCTGAGCGCGGTGCTCGCCTCGCAGGGGAAGAACGTGGAAGCGCAGCGCGAGTTCGATCTCGCCAAGCTGCTCGGGAGCGTCGAGAGCGACACGGCCACGGTGTCGCCCGTGGTGCCGAAGGGGCTCGAACGGATCGAAGCCGAGTTGCATCACGGGCTCGTGAGCCACGCGGCGCCGGCCGCGCGGCAGCAGGAAGATCAGCAGCAGACGGCGGCGTTCTATCTCGAACGTGGACGCCGCTTGATGGACGACACGCGCGACAAGGAAGCAATCGACGAGCTGCGGCGCGCGATCTACGTGTCGCCGTATCTCGATCAGCCGCATCTGCTCCTCGGCCGCGTGCTGCAACGCACGGGCCGGTTGGCCGAGGCGGTGAGTGAGTTCACTCTGGCGCTGTGGTGCCAGGAGTCGGCCGAGTCGCATGCGGCGCTCGCGAGCGCGCAGCTCGCGATGGGCAAGCCCGAGCTGGCGCGCGCCTCGGCGCAGCGCGCGCTCGCGCTCGATCCGGCCAACGCGCTGGCCAAAGATGTGATCCGGCAGCTCGGCGGTTCGCCCGAGCCTGCGTGTTAGAATCGCCGTAACCCTATGGCTGACGACGGGTTCCACGAGATTCAACTCGGCAAGAAGCAGCTCGTCTTTGCGTTCATGGCGGCGGTGGTATTCGCCGGCGTGTTCTTCGTGATGGGCGTGTGGGTGGGACGTGACGTGAAGCGTCCGGCCGAAGAAGTGGCGGCGGATGTGGCCGCGGCCGAGATCACTGCGGAAACCCCGTCGGCCGCGCCGGGCGGCGCACCAGCCGCCGCGCAGCCGCCGACGCAAGTGCCGTCGAGCGAACTGGATTACACCGCACGGCTCCAGACCGGCAACAAGGGCGACGAGCCGCAGAAGGCGGTTGAACCGCCGACGCCGGCGGCCGAAAGTGGCGACGCGCAGAAGGACGCGCCGAAGACGGACGCGAAGGGCGCGAAGCCGGACGCGGCCAAGCCGGAGCCCAAGCCTGTGGAGAAGGCTCCTGCGAAGGACGCCGCCAAGACCGACAAGGCGACCGCGCCCACGAAGGATGCGGCGGCGAAAGACGCCGCGCCGAAAGGTGCGTTCTACCTGCAGGTCGCCGCGTTCAGCACGAAGAAGCCGGCCGACACATTGATCGCGAAGCTGAAGAAGGAAGGCTTCGAGGCCTACGGCGTGACCTCCGCCACAGGCGTCACGAAGTTCAAGGTGCGCGTGGGGCCGTTTGCGGACCGCGCGTCGGCGGATGCCGCCGCTGAGAAGCTCAAGAAAGAAGGGCTGTCCCCGTTAGTGCAACGCTAGCGCTCCTCGCGGGCCTGCTGCTCGCGGTCAGCTTTCCGAAATTCGGCCTGCCCATCTTCGCGTGGGGCGCCGTGGCGCCGCTCTTCGTCGCCGTGGCGCTGCGCGCGTCCGCACCGCTCTACACGCGATGGGCCGCCTTCCGCCTCGGCCTTCTCACCGGAATCCTCTATTTCGCGGGCACGCTCTACTGGACCGTGGATGTCATGGCCCAGTACGGCGGCATCGCCACGCCGGTGGCCGTGGGGTGCGCCGCGCTGCTCGTCCTCTACCTCTCCTTATATATAGGTGCCGTGGCCGTGCTGCTGGGGGACGCCGTCCGGCGTCTTGGCGTGCGCGGGGTGTGGCTCGCGCCTGTGTTCTGGGTGGCGCTGGAATGGACGCGCGGCTGGATCGGCGGCGGCTTCCCATGGGTGCCGCTCGGCAGCTCGCAGGCCACGGTGTTGCCGATTGCGCAACTCGCCGCAGTGACGGGTGTGTACGGTCTTTCGTTTCTGGTGGCGCTCGTGAGCGCGGCCGCCGCCGTGCTCGCGCTGACGCGCCAGCGCACGCAACTCTTCGCGGTGGCCGGTGTTGCGGGGCTCGTGCTGGCGGTGGCGGCGGCCGGTGCCGTGCGCCTCATGGACAACCGCCTCAACACGCAGGGCCGCGTGGTCCGCGTGGGGCTCGTGCAGGGCAACGTGCCGCAGGACATGAAGTGGGATCCGAAGAACCGCGAGATGATCCTGCAGCGGTATCTGCAGCTCTCGCGGCAGACGATCCAGGCCGGCGCGGAGCTCGTGATCTGGCCGGAGTCGTCGACGCCGTTCTTCCTCGAACGCGACAGCGCGCTCGCCGCGCCGATTCACGCGCTCGCCGCCCAGACCAAGGCCACGTTCGTCGTCGGCACGGATGAATTCGACGGCGAGAAGATCTACAACACGGCCTCGGTGATCGGCGCCGACGGGCGCACACGCGGGGTGTACCGCAAGATGCATCTCGTGCCCTTCGGCGAGTATGTGCCGCTGAAGAAGCTGCTCTTCTTCGTCGGCCCCCTCGTGGAGGCGGTGTCCGACTTCTCGCCGGGCACCGACGCCGCCGTGCTCGATCTCGATCACGGCATGCAGGGCAGCGTGGCCATCTGCTACGAGTCGACCTATCCGTCGCTTGCCCGCGAGTTCGTGGCCCGCGGTGCCTCGGTGCTGATGGTAATCACCAACGACGCGTGGTTCGGGCTCTCGTCCGCGGCCTTCCAGCACTTCGAGATGGGCGCGCTCCGCGCCGTCGAGAACGGCCGCTATCTCGCCCGCGCCGGCAACACCGGCGTGACGGCGATCGTCGATCCGTACGGCCGCGTGACGGCCCGGCTCGACCTGTTCGAGGCCGGCGCCTTGTCGTGGGATCTGCGCCTGCTCGACGGCCGAACGATTTACACTCGCATTGGAGATCTCATCGCCTGGCTGTCGGCAGCGCTTACGCTGGCGTGCATGGCCGCGTTCGCGCGCCGGGCCTGAACGGACTTTCGTATGGCAGACCGCCCGCTTTCGCTCGACGAACACACCCGCCACTACGCCGACCTCCGCGACCGCGCGGCGGAACTGCGGAGGGGGCTTTGACGAAGCGCGGCTGACGCGCGACCTCTCGGAGCTCGAGGCGCAGATCTCGGCGCCCGAATTCTGGAACAACCAGACGCAGGCGCAGGCCGTGCTGCAGAAGCGCCGCCGCCTCGACGACGACAAACAGCTCGCCGAAGCGCTCCGTCGTCAGACCGACGACGTGGCGGTGCTGCTCGACTGGGTGCGGCAGGGCGAAGATGTGGGCGAGGACCTGGCGCGCGCGTTGACGGCCTTCGAGCGCGACGTCGAATCGGGTGAAGTGCGCACGATGCTCTCGGGCGAGCTCGACGCGAAGAACGCGATCATCACGATTCATCCGGGCGCGGGCGGCACCGAGAGCCAGGACTGGGCCGAGATGCTCATGCGCATGTACATGCGCTGGATCGAGCGCCGGAACTTCAAGCGGGAAGTGGTGGACTACCAGCCGGGCGACGAAGCCGGCATCAAGAGCGTGACGATCATGGTGCAGGGCGAATTCGCCTACGGCCTGCTCGGCGCGGAAGCGGGCGTGCATCGGTTGGTGCGCATCTCGCCGTTCGACTCGGCGGCGCGGCGCCACACGTCGTTCGCGTCGCTCTATGTGTGGCCCGAGCTGCCGGACGACGTCGAGATCGATATCCCGGAGAAGGACCTGCGCATCGACACGTTCCGTTCGAGCGGCGCCGGTGGTCAGCACGTGAACGTCACCGACTCGGCGATCCGCATCACGCACTTGCCGACGGGCATGGTCGTGTCGTGTCAGAACGAGCGGTCGCAGCACAAGAACAAGGCGTCGGCGATGCGCGTGTTGAAGGCGCGGTTGTACGACCTCAAGTTGAAAGAGCAGCAGGCGAAGCTGGATCAGCTCGGCGGTGAGAAGAAGGACATCGCCTTCGGCTCGCAGATCCGCAGCTACGTGCTGCATCCGTACCAGATGGTCAAGGATCACCGGACGAAGTTCCAGGTGAACGACGTGGACCGCGTGCTCGACGGCGACCTCGACGACTTCATCAAGACCTATTTGATGCAGAAGGCGATGGGCAAGCTGACGGCGGGCGGGGACGCGGACCTGGACGAGTAGGTCTGCGAGGGCCGATCGTCTGGAGGGCCCGGTCCCGTCGGGGCCCACTTCGCAACCTTCCGGGGCCTGATTCGCCCCCTGTCAATATTTTCCCAGCCCGGAAACATCAAAATTGCGCCTTGTTTTGTGGTGTTTCCCGCCTTACTGAAAAAAATTGACTGATTTTCGACATTTATGTAGTCTAGCGGCGCTCAGTTTGTCGCTATTGTCATATTTAGTCGCTCGGAAGTACACGATTCGAGAACGCGTGCGGTACTGCGCTGTAGGTTTTTTGAGGACGCTATGAGACACAACGGTCAAAAGTCGGCGAAGTCGCGCTTTGGGATGAAGGCGGTTCGCTTTGTGGTGCTGGGCATCATCACCTTGGTGGTGGCGCTCGCACAAACAAGTGGTGCGGTCAAGGCGCACGATCTTCCCGACTACGTCTGTTTCCCGTCGTGTTCGGCGGTTGATGGCCGCTTCCTAGTCATCAATCAGTCCTCGAGCGGTCCATCGTTCGCGGGGAACAAGATCGACATCGAGTTGAGTGTCGCTGCTTCGGACACGTCGTTCTCCTGGGGCGTTTTCGACGCTGATGCGACCGGTCTCTGGGACGACAGCTTGGCCGCAGGAACGGCCGGGGCGATTCTCCGATACGAGCTCTACGCTGATCCCGCGGGCGACGGCAGCGGCACATTCCTCGTAGATTCATTTACCGCCGATGCGGCCTTTCTCGCCGCAAACCCTGGTGTCGTCCTTGACAACAAGTGGTACGACCGCACGATCAATAACGTCACCTATTCGACGAACCCGTCGCAGTCGGCGCAGGCCTCTGATTCGGATAACTACCACTACCATCTGCGCATTGTGAGCACGAACACCACGACGTTTGGTGGTGCGTCGGTGCCGAACGGCAACTCAGCCTTCAAGATTCGGACGAGCGGTGCCCTCGGCATCGCCCCCCAGGCATTCGCGTATATCGGCCAGCTTCACACCAACGTCTCGGCCGAGGTTTCGACCATCTATCCGGCCTCTGGTGGGACCACGAGCGGCACCTTGACGCCGACCACCTACGATGGCACTTGGGAATTCGCCTTCTTCGTCCCGAGCGGGGTGACCCAGATCAACTTGTGGGACGGCGACATGGACTACGGCAATAAAGATTGCACGAAGCCGCAGGACACTGATGACCCGGATACCCCGCACGACTACAAAGATCCTCTGACGGGGGCGTTCATTACGCCGTGGACGAACAATGCTGCTCCCGCAGGCGCGAGCAATCAGGGTGTTGCGGTCGGATCCGCGTGTGCCTCGGGCACCGGGTCGGGTAACAACACGGGCGCGCCCTCGGACGATAGCGCAGCTGTCAGCGTGCGTCGCAGCCCCAGCTTCGGCTCGAACGTGGTCTATAAGCTGGTCGGCCCCGACGGAGTGACTTCTTGGCAGAATTTGAATCCGTCCGGCAACGTGGAGTGGGAGAAGTTCACGATCGACGCCGACCCGAACACGCCGTTCGACCGTTCGAAGATGGACTATAAGGTTGCGAGCCTCGATCCGGGTGTTTACCGGACGCACGTGGAAGGCGTCGACCTACAGAATCTCTGCGTGGTATTTCAGCTATCGCATGCTGGGCTTTACGCCGTCTGGCCCGCCAGTCCCTGAAGATGCCTTCTACACGATTGCCGGTACGGTGTTCCACGATAACAACGGCAACGGTATTCAGGATGGCCTCGAGCAGGGCGTCGGTAACGTCGCGATCGTCAGCATCTTCACCTCCACCGGGACGTTCGTGGCTCGTGCTGCGACCCTATCGGATGGCAGCTACTCGTTCCGCGTTGCCCGCGGGAACTACACGGTGCTGGTGGAGTCCACCAACTTTGCGACGGGCCAGCCCTTGGCGGGTTACTACTCAACGACCGGCGGGAACTCGCAGTCGGCAGTGGCTCCGGCCGGCGGTGCGCGGGAGAACTTCGGTTATCGGCTGTCGCCGGTGGCCGTCGACGATGCCTACACGGTGCACAAGAACACCACGCTGAACCAGCTCGCGCCTGGCATCGAGACGAACGACGAGAACGTCGATAATCCGTCGGCTTCCCTGGCCGCGATCTTGGTCTCTGGCCCGACGCACGGTTCGGTGTCGGTCAACCCGGACGGCTCGTTCAGCTACACCCCGATGACGGGCTACACGGGAACGGACAAGTACACATACAAGGTCAATGACGGAGCGGCTGATAGCAACGTCGCGACCGTGACGCTGACGATCATCAACGATCCACCGCAGGCGGTGAACGACGCCTACACGACGGACGAGAACGTTGCACTCGTGATCAATGCGCCCGGGATTCTGGTGAATGACACGGACCCGAACAACGACACGCTGACCGTGCTGTCCGCCACTTCGACCGCTCATGGCACTCTGGTGTGGAATGCTAACGGTTCGTTCACCTACACGCCGAACACCGGCTATGTGGGGCCGGATAGCTTCACCTATAACGTGACGGATGGAGCCCTGACCTCGCTGAGCGCGACGGTCACGATCACCGTGGTCGGCCACCCGCCGGTTGCGGTCAACGATTTCGCGACGACGACGAGCGGGACGCCGGTGACGATCGCCGTGCTCACCAATGACAGTGACCCCGACCACGATACGATTACGATCACTTCATCGACCAGCCCGTCGCACGGGTCGGTCACGCTGAATCCCAACGGCACGTTCACGTATCAGCCGGTGGACGGCTACGCGGGCCTCGACACCTGCAATCAGCGCGGAGGGATGCCAGTGTGTTCGACGGAATGTC
>CAYFLU010000089.1:0-13490 GCA_964343975.1 uncultured Solibacteraceae bacterium | reverse complement strand
GCATCGCGTCGAACACCGCGTCCACGGCCACTTCGGCCTTGACCTTGGTGATCTCTGCCAGCTCTGAAACCTGATTGACGATGTCGACCTTGATCATGTCACTTAGGGGAAACGTCGTTCCCGTAAGTGACTATATCCACTAGCACTTAGGCTGTCAAACAATCCTCTAAGTGGTACACTGTGGTCCGATGGCCAAGCACTCCGCCGGGCCGACGGTGGTCCTCGTGGGCCGGCCCAACGTCGGGAAGTCCACTCTTTTCAACCGCATCACGGGAACGCGCCGCTCGATTGTGGCGCCCATTGCGGGCACCACGCGCGATGCCATTCAGGAATCGGCCGAATGGCAGCACCTCAAGTTTCAGCTCGTCGATACGGGCGGTCTCTTCGGCGCGACCACCGATCCCCTGCACGAACTCGTCGTGGCGCACGGCCTCCGCCACCTCAAAGTCGCCGACCTCGTGATCTTCGTCGTCGACGGCCGCGAGGGCCTCGTGCCGGGCGACCTCGAGATTGCCAAGTCCATCCGCCGCCTCGACAAGCCCGTAGTGCTCGCGGTGAACAAGACCGACGATCGGGCCGGCGCCCGGAACGTGGCCGAGTTCCATCGGCTGGGTTTTGACCCGGTCTTTGAAATTGCTGCCGAGCATGGCGCGGGCATCGGCGACCTGCTCGACGAGGTGCGGTCGCGATTCCCGGACCACATCGAACGCCCGTCCGCCGAGCCGGACGATGAAGCCGAGGACGAGGCTGTTGAGGAAGAGGCGCGCAAGGGCGCCGAGGCGGCACGGTCTGGAGCCGCCGACGGGGAGCCGGCGGAGGACGAGGGGCCGGGGCTGCCGGAAGAAGTGCCGGTGGCCATCGTCGGCCGCCCGAACGTCGGCAAGTCGTCGCTCGTAAACCGGTTGTTGCGGGAAGACCGCATGGTCGTGAGCAACGTGCCCGGGACCACGCGCGACGCGGTGGACGTGGTGCTGCGGTGGCATGGTCACAACTTCCGGATCGTGGACACGGCCGGCATGCGGCGGCCGGGCAAGGTGAAGGACGCCGGGCAGATTGAGGCCGTGAGTGTGCTCATTGCCAAGCGCGCGATGGCCCAGGCGCAGGTGGCCGTGCTCGTGATCGATGCCGAGGAAGGCGCCACGGACCGCGAGGCCGCCATCGCCGGTGAGGCGCAGGAGCTCGGCCTCAGCCTGGTCATTGCCGTGAACAAGTGGGACCTCGTGAAGGGGAAGGGGCAGGAGTGGGTGGCGGCGTTCGACGATCGCCTCCGCTTCCAGCTCAAGTTCCTCGACTACGTGCCGCTCATTCATCTGTCGGCGCTCACGGGAGATCGCGCCGGCAAGGTGCTCGAAACCGTTGCGCGCGTGGCCAAGGCGCGGCGCCGGAAGGTGCCGACGTCGCGGCTGAACAAGTTCCTGGACCGCGTGACCTCTACCCACACGCCGACGACCAAAGGCAAGAAGGACGTGCGGATTCTCTACGCCACGCAGACCGCGATTGAGCCGCCGGAGTTCGTGCTGTTCACCAACGTGGCCACCGATCTGCACTTCTCGTACGAGCGGTTCCTCAAGAACCAGCTGCGCGAGGAGTTCGGGTTCGAAGGCACCCCGATCCGGTTGAAGATCAAGCGTCGCGCGCGCAAGGGCCGAGAAGACTAGCTGGTATACTCCGACAGAACCTGTGGCGGCTGAGATTCCGAATCGGGCTGTGTTTCGCGCGGCAGAAGTGTGCGAGATCGCCGACGTGCCCGCCTATGTGCTGCGTGGCTGGGAAGCGGAGTTCCCGGATCTCGGCGTGGCCAAGACGGCCGGCGGTCCTCGCGTCTATCGCAAGGCCGACGTCGAGCGCGTCCTGCGTCTCAAGCACCTCATTCTCGTGGACGGCCTCACGCTCGCGGGTGCGCGTAAGCGCCTGCTCGAGGAAGGGGCGATCGCGGCGCCGGTGGAAGAAGTCAGCGACGCCGATGTGACGTCGATGATGGACGAGGCGGCGCGCACGGGGCTCAAGGACGTGAAGCGGGGCCTCGAGTGGATCAAGGGCCTGCTCGATCGGGACGGCGCCGACCAAGACTTTTCCCTGAGTGCGCCGGCCGCTACCGCGCCGGCGTCGAAAACCTCGAAAGCCCCGAAAGTCTCGTCGGCCAACACGGCGCCGGCTGAGCCCGCCAAAGGGAAAAAGCCCGCCAAAGGGAAGAAGTAGGCTGGCGTCACGCCGCCCATCCGAGAGATACTTGATGGTCGCGTGCGCCTCACGGCGCGCGTCATCGGGATGTAGCGCAGCCTGGTAGCGCACCTGACTGGGGGTCAGGGGGTCGTGGGTTCGAATCCCGCCATCCCGACCAATTTCAGTTCCATTTGACGGGCCGGCCCCCAGCCGGCCCGTTGCTGTTTGCGGGGCGCTCCTCCTGCGACCCCTCTGCTACACTTCGTTCGCCAGCGTCCACGGAGGTCTCATGCGTCGTCAGCGCGCCCTCGCGGTCGCACTCGTTCTCGCTTCTTGCGTCGTCACGTTGCCGGCTCAACAGCCGGCGTCCCAGACGCAGCGGCCGCCCGTCTTCCGGTCCGACACGAACCTGATTCAGGTCGATGCCTATCCCATGAAGGATGGGCGCGTCATGACCAATCTCGAGAAGGGCGACTTCGAGATCTTCGAGGACGGCAAGCCGCAGTCGATCGAGTCGTTCGAACTCGTCAAGATCGACCCATACACACCAGACACGCTGCGTCGCGATCCGAATACCGTGCGCGAGTCGCTCGATGCGGCCGCCGATCCCAAGAACCGCGTGTTCGTCGTCTATCTCGACACGCCGCACGTCACGATCGCAGCGGCGCACGAGGCGCGCAAGCCGCTCGTGCAGGCACTGAACCGGATGATGGCCCCGGGCGATCTGTTCGGTGTGATCACGCCGGCGATGCGGCCGAGCGACATCACGTTTGGCCGCCAGCTCACCACGACCGACGAGATGATGACGAAGTACTGGCCGTGGGGCCAGCGCGACTCCATCCTGCGGTCACCGGAGGAAGAGGCGCTCGTGCCCTGCACGATCGACCCCGAGAACGGGAAAGACCTGTATGTCGACGACAACGGCATCAGCTCGCTGATGATCGATGCGCTCGTGGATCGCAAGCGCGAAGACGACATGCTCACGCACCTCGAGTCGACCATCGACTATCTCGGGATGATTCGAGAGACCAGGAAGTCGCTGGTGATCTTCACCGGCGGGTGGCGGCTCTTCGCACCGAATCAGGGCATCGCGGGACCGCTGTCGAAAGTCCTGCAATACGCGTCGCCGGTGCCGCCGATGGGCATGGCGGGGCCCGGGCGGTTGCGCCAGCCGAACCAGGGCGGCATTTCGCGGTGCGTGAATGAAGTGCAGCGCCTGGCCAACATCGACAATCGTCGTCGCCTGCAGCTGATCATCGATCGCGCGAATCGCAACAACGTGGTCTTCTATCCCGTGAACCCGATGGGACTCGAGGTCTTTGACATTCCGATCAACCGGCCGTCGGCCGCCGAGAGCCCGGCGCTCCAGATGTCGCGCGTCATCGATCGCACGGACGGGCTGCGAACGGTCGCTGACCAAACCGGCGGCGTGGCCGTGGTGAACACGAATAATCTCAGCGGCGGCCTGGATCGCATCGCCAACGAACTCTCCGCGTACTACGTGCTGAGTTACTACTCGACGAACACCAAGTTCGACGGGCAGTTCCGCAAGATCGACGTGCGCATGAAGGTGCCTGGCGTGAAGGTCACCGCGCGGCGCGGCTATCGCGCGCCGACGGAAGCGGAGATGGCCGCGCGCAATGCGCCCGCGCCCGTGGTGTCGGCCGCGGAGTCGGTGGCCGCCGAGGAACTCTCGACCGCGCTCGGCGCGCTCTCGCGTATCCGCGCGTCGGCCGAGCTCTACGCGTTCGCGGCCAAGACCTCGGCCTCCGAAGTGACGATGTTTGCGGAGGTGTCGGCGGCGCTGGCAGGGAAGTGGACGGAGGGCGGCGACCTGCAAGTCATCGTCACATCACCGTCTGGCGAACCTGTGGCGCAGGGTCGCGGACGACTCGATGCGCTTTCGCGTGGCGCCACCGCACGGGTTCCGTTGCCACCGGGCGCGAAGGGGCCGTGGAATGCGCAAGTGCGTTTGCTGAACGGTGGCGAACGCATCGAGACCAGCGTCACGATTCCCGACGCGCCACTGCCGTCGGCCACGACGCTGCTGGGCGCACCGCTGATGTATCGCGCATTGCCGGGACCGACGGCGCCGTTGCGGCCGTCAGCGGATCTGCAGTTCCGGCGCAACGAGCGCGTGCACATCGAATGGAAAACGGCGACCGCGTTCGACACGCGCGAAGCGCGGCTGCTCGATCGCGCGGGCAACCCGCTGCCAGTGCAGGTCACGCTCGGCGAAAAGCCCGGCGTGCTCGCGGCCGACTGCAATCTCGCGCCGCTCGCCGCCGGCGACTACATCCTCGACCTCACCGTGACAAGCGGCGTCGTCACAGCAAAGACGAAGATCAGTTTCAGGATCGTGAATTAGGACGGGCGGGTGCCGGGTCCCAAGGACCGAGTGCCGGGTTCACTTCATCGAGTCCCGCGTCCAGTCCTGTGTCCGCAGTCCGTGACCTGCGCATCGCAGGCCGACTGGACTCCGGACGCCGTGAACTGAACTCCAGGACCCGGGACTGGACGCGGGACTCGATGAACTGAACCCGGGACCCGGCCCCCGGGACCCGGAACTCAGAAGAGTCCTTCAATCCGCCCTGTGCTCATGTCGATGTCGACGTCGCAGAACGCCGGTCGCGCCGGCAGTCCGGGCATCGTGCGCATGGTCCCGACGAGCGGGTAGACGAAGCCCGAGCCCAGTGACGCGCGCATGTCGCGGATCGTGATGCGGAAGCCGGTCGGCGCGCCCTTCAGTTCGGCGTTGTCGGAGAACGACAGGTGCGTCTTGGCCATGCAGATCGGCATCTTGTCGTAGCCGAGCTCGGTGAAGAGCTTCAGCTTGGCCTGCGCTTCGGCGGAATAGTCCACGCCGTCGGCGCCGTAGCTCTTCGCGATCGCGAGGATCTTGTCTTCGATGCTCGCGTTCACGTCGTAAAGGTGCTTGAACGACGAGGGCTGCGCGCAGGCCTTCACGACCGCTTCCGCGACGCCCACGACGCCGGCGCCGCCATCCGCCCAGCCCGTAGACTTCACGGCGGCGAACGCACCGGCCTTGAGGGCGGCTTCCTTCACGAGTTCGATTTCGGCCTCGGTGTCGGTGGCGAAGTTGTTGATCGCCACGACGACCGGGATGCCGTAGCCGGCCGTGTTCTTGATGTGGCGCTCGAGGTTGGGCAGGCCCGCGCGGAGCAGGTCGAGGTTCTCGGTCTTGTAGACGGTGTCGAGACCCTTGCCGGCCACGACCTTCGGACCGCCGCCGTGCATCTTCAACGCGCGCACGGTGGCCACGAGCACGGCGCAACTCGGCGCAAAGCCGGAGGCGCGGCACTTGATGTTCGCGAACTTCTCGAAGCCGATGTCGGAGCCGAAGCCGGCCTCGGTGACGACGTAGTCGGCGAGCTTGAGTGCGATCTGGTCGGCGATCACCGACGAGTTGCCGTGTGCGATGTTCGCGAACGGCCCCGCGTGCACGAGCACCGGCGTGCCTTCGAGCGTCTGCATCAGGTTCGGCTTCACCGCGTCCTTCATCAGGACGGTCACTGCGCCGGCGATGCCGAGGTCATCGACCGTGATCGGCTGACCGGTGGTGGAGAAGCCGACGACCATGCGACGTGCGCGCTCGCGGAAGTCTTCGAGGCTCGTGCACAGCGCGAGCACGGCCATGATCTCGCTCGCGACCGCGATGTCGAAGCCCGTGTTGCGCGGGAACTTCTCTTCGTCGCCGAGGCCGACCGTGATCTTCCGCAGCATCTTGTCGTTCACGTCGAGCACGCGGTTCCACGTGATGTTGTTCGGATCGATGTCGAGGCGGAACACGGCCCGGTTCTGTTCGGGCGTGAGGTCGGCCGGCGTCTTCGCGCTGATGCCGAGCCGCGCCATGCGGCGGAGGTGGTAGCCCGAGAACACCGGCACGCCGTCGACCTTCTTGCAGAGGCCCATCACGAGCTTCTCGTCGTCGGTCGTCTTCGCTTCGTAGAGCAGCCGGCTGTCGATGCCCGCGGCGACGAGGTTGTTCGAGGCGGTGATCGCGTGGATGTCGCCGGTGAGATGGAGGTTGAAGTCTTCCATCGGGATCACCTGGCTGTAGCCGCCGCCGGCCGCGCCGCCCTTGATGCCGAACGTCGGGCCCATCGAAGGCTGTCGGATGCACGTGAACACGCTCTTCTTCAGATGCGCGCCGAGCGCCTGCGAGAGCCCGATGGTCACCGTCGTCTTGCCTTCGCCAAGCGGCGTCGGCGTGATCGCGGTGACGACGACCATGTGCCCGTTCGGAACGTCCTTGAGACGCTCACGAATGTCGAGCGTGACCTTGGCCTTCGTGAAGCCGTACGGCTCGAGTTCCTGCTTGAGAATGCCGATGTCCTCGGCGAGCTCGGCGATCGGCCGCGGCACGCTGGCCTGGGCCACCTGAATGTCTGACGGAACGGGTCGCTTCAGTTCCAGGGGCACCGACGGCATGACACGTTTCATGACGGTAATTTATCACCGGGAAGCGGCGAGCGAGAGATCGAGTAGGGGGCTGGGGGCAAAGCCCCCAGATCAATATTGGAGCGGGCTACGGGGATCGAACCCGTCTAACTGGCTTGGGAAGCCAGGACATTACCACTATGCTAAGCCCGCCCTGACGTGCTGAGGGCGATGGTACTACGCCTGCCGGATCACCGCCAACACTTCGTCGCGCTTCTGTTCCATCATCGCCTGCGTCTTCGCCTCGAGATTCAGGCGGAGCAGCGGCTCCGTGTTGGAGGCGCGGACGTTGAAGTGCCAGTCGGCGTATTCCGCCGAAAAACCGTCCACGGCGTAGGTGTGCGCGTCGTGGTACTTCGCGGCGAGCGCGTCGAGGCGGCCCTGAATCAGCGACATCGAGCTGACCTTGGTGTTGATCTCGCCCGAGATGAAGTACTTCTCGCGAAGCGGCTGCAGCAGCTCCGCCAGCGTCTTGCCCTTCTTCGACATGAGCTCGAGGATGAGCAACGCCGGGATGAAGCCGTTGTCGGCGTAGTAGAAGTCGCGGAAGTAGTAGTGGCCCGTGACTTCGCCGCCGAAGATCGCGTTCTCTTCACGCATGCGACGCTTGATGAACGCGTGACCGACCTTGTTCATGAGCGCCGTGCCGCCGTACTTCGCCACGATCTCTTTCACGGCAAAGCTGGCGCGCACGTCGTAGATGACCTTTTCGCCCGGCGACTTCATGAGGAACGCCTCGGCGAGCAGCGCCGTGACGAAATCCCCCGCGATGAACTCGCCCGTGCCGTCGATGAAGAAGCAGCGGTCCGCGTCGCCGTCCCACGCGATGCCGATGTCGGCCTTCTCGGCGATGACCTTCGCCGTGATGTCGGCGCGGTTCTCTTCGATGAGCGGGTTGGCTTCGTGCGTGGGGAAGTTGCCGTCGATCGTGAAGCACAGCTTCGTCGTCTTGCACGGGAGCTGCTCGAACAGCTTCGGCGCGACCAGGCCCGCCATGCCGCAGCCGGCGTCGAGGACGACGTTGAACGGCTTGATCGCCTTCACGTCGATGAACGTCATGATCGACTTCACGTATTCGTCGAGCACGTCACCGGTCGAGTAGCCGCCCTTGGCGCGCGTGGGCGCCGGGATCGTGTCGTTCGTGACCATGTCACGGATCTCGCCGATGCCGGCATCGCCCGAGAGCGGGAACGCCTCGGCGCGCACCATCTTGATGCCGTTGTACTGCTTCGGGTTGTGCGAGGCCGTGATTTGCACACCGCCCGGGAACTGGTCGCGGACGACGGCGAAATACATCATGTCGGTCGCCATCATGCCGAAGTCGACGACGTCGGCGCCCTGGAAGCGGGCGCCGTCGATGAAGGCGGCGGCAATCGTCGGCGACGACACGCGCATGTCGCGCGACACCGCGATGCGCGTGACGTTTAGATACGCCACATACGCCCGGCCGATCTTGTAGGCGATGTCTTCGTTCAGCTCCGTCGGATAGATCGCGCGGACGTCGTAGGCCTTGAAGATGCTCGGATCGATGCGGCTCATGGTCGGGTATGGGCGGTTCAGGCTTTCGTGTAGTCGGTGAGCACCGTCTTGTCGCCGAGCATCGCGCCCGCGTCGACGGTGACGTTACGGCCGATGTGCGTGTGACGGCCGGCCACCGCGCCGGTGATCACCGCCTCGCTGTCGACCCAGGTGTTCGGCCACAGGATGCTGCCGCGCACGACGGCGCCTTCCTCGATGTGGCAGGACCGGCCGATGACGCTGCCGGCGCCGATCGTGGCGCCCTTCTTCACGACCGCATGCGCGTCGATGAAGCAGGGGCCCTCGAGCACGGCCTCCGGATCCACCTTGGCGTCGGGCGCGATCACGACCTGGCCGGCCTTGCCGTGGAACGGCGGCGCGGCGAAGCGGCCCGACATGATGTCGTCGTGCACCTGGCGGTACTTCTCCGGCGTGCCGATGTCGATCCAGTAGCCACGGTACTCGTAGGCCACGAACGTCTCGCCGCGCTCGATCAGCGACGGGAAATATGCCCGCTCGATCGACCACGCCGTCTCCGGCGGGATGCGGTCGAACGTGTCGGGCTCGAGCACGTAGATGCCGGCGTTGATCAGGTTGGTCGTGATCTTGTCGGCCGACGGCTTCTCGATGAAGGCCTTGATGTTCTTCTGCGCGTCGGTTTCCACGAGGCCGTAGGCCGTCGGGTTGTCGACCGGCGTCAAGGTGATCGTCGCCTTGGCCTTCCGTTCGCGATGCAGGGCGATGAGCGCCGGCAGGTCCACCGACGTCAGGACGTCCCCGTTGAACACCACCACGGGCTCGGTCACATTCGGGCCGGCCGCGAACTTGATGGCGCCGCCCGTGCCGAGCGGCGTCGGCTCGACCACGTACCGAATGTGGATCCCCAGCTCAGTACCGTCCCCGAAGACTTCCTGGATGCGGCCCGGCTGATAGTTCAGGCTGAGGACGATTTCGTCGATCTCCGGTACCTGCTTGAGCAGATCGATCTGGTAGCGCAGGAACGGGCGGTCGAAAATGGGGACGATGGGCTTCGGGGTGTGGAGGGTGAGCGGACGAAGCCGCGTGCCTTTTCCCCCGGCGAGCAGGATGGCCTTCATGACAAACGTCAATCGTAGCAGAGGTTCAGGTAGAATCCCCTCGCTCGTGCCGTGAACCTGCCGAATACCCTTACCGTCGCCCGCATCTTCCTGGTGCCCCTCCTTGTCGTTGTGCTCCTCACGAAGTTCGACGCGTGGTGGCCGTTTGGCTTCAGCAAGGAGATCGTGGGCGCGATCATTTTCGGGATCGCCTCGCTGACCGACTGGGCCGATGGCTACCTGGCGCGTCGCCGGAAGCAGGTCACGGGGTTTGGGCAGTGGATGGACCCGCTGGCCGACAAGCTGCTGGTCACCGCGGCGCTCATCTCCCTCGTCCAGCTCGGGCTGGCGCCGGCGTGGATGGTGGCGGTGATTCTGGGCCGCGAATTCGCGATTACGGTGCTGCGCAGCGTGGCCTACGCGCGCGGCCTCAGCCTGCCGGCGTCACCGCTCGGCAAGGTGAAGCTCGTCGCGCAGGTCGTGGCGATTCTGGTGCTGATTCTGGGCCAAGGACACCTGCGCCAGTTCTTTGTGGTCGGGCAGATCGCGCTCTGGGTCGCGACGATCACGGCTCTCGTCTCGGCCGTCGACTACTACCGCCGGTTTACTTCGGCGATGTCGCGCTCGGGAGCTTGATCTCGGGTTTGATCTCCGCGATCCGCTTCTTGGCGCGATCGAGGAAGTCGCTCTGCGTGAATTCCTTCACGATGCGGTCGTACCACGGCAGGGCCGCGGCCTTCTGGTTTGAGATGAAGTAGCACTCGCCGAGGTAGTAGTAAACCCCGTCACGATTCGTGAACTTCGGGTCTTCCTTCACCACGTTCTGGAGGCGCTCGACCGCACCCGGGCACCAGTTCATGCGGGCGTAGAACCGGCCCACTTCATATTCCGACTCCGACAGGCGATCGCGCGCTTCGCGGTCGTATTTCTCGACCTCGGAGCGCAATGCGCTGTTCGGGAAGCGCTTGAAGAAGGTCTGGAACTGCAGGATCGCTTCCTTGGTTTCCGTCTGGTCGCGCTGCGGCGCGAGCATCGACTGGTAGTGCGCGTAGCCGATGCGGAACTGCGCGTAGTCGGCGCGCGGGCTCGTCGGGAAGAAGGCCAGGAACTCCTGGAATTCGTTGACCGCAAGGACCTTCGATTCGGCGGTGTCTTCGAGGATGTAGGTGTCGCCGAGCGCGAGCTTGGCGTCGGGTCGATAGACGCTCTGCGGATACCGCTCGACGAGCGCCCGGAAGTACTCGCGGGCCTCCATCCAGTGCTTCTTGTTGAGGGCTTCGGTGCCCTTGTCGAAGAGGAACTTGTCGGGCTGGGCCGAGCCGGCCGGCGGCAGTTTCGGGCCGGTCGAGGCGCAGCCCACGGTCGCCAACGGAGTCAGCAGGACCGCCGCAAGCAGGCCGGCGGGCATCCACGTTCGAAATCGCAACATTGCCCTCATCATTTCACATTCACGCGTCAGTCTAGAGCGTCACCGGCACGTTCAGGAGGCCGGCCAGCCACTCGCATTCCGCCCGGAGCCCCTGCTCGAGCGTGGTCGATGGCGCGAACCCGAGGTCGGCCCGGGCCCGGCTGGTGTCGGCATACGTGTCGCGCATGTCGCCCTTCTGGGCGCCTTCACGCCGGATGTCCGGGGTGCGGCCCGTGATCTGGCCGATCAGCTCGAGCACGTGGTTGATCGACACACGGCTGCCACCGCCGATGTTATAGACGGCGCCGGGGCGTCCGCGGTCGCCTGCCGCCATGGTGGCGGCCACAATGTCTTTGATGAACGTGAAATCCCGGGTCTGCTCGCCGTCGCCGTATAGGGTGATCGGCTGATTTGTCAGCACCGCCCGGATGAACCGGTGGAAGCCCATGTCCGGGCGCTGCCGGGGCCCGTACACCGTGAAGTAGCGCAACGAGACGGTGGGGACCTTGTAGTTGGCAAAGTACAGGTAGCAGAGCTGCTCGGCGGCCAGCTTCGTCACGCCGTAGGGCGACACGGGCTGGGGCAGCGCGTCTTCCGTCATCGGAATCTGCACGAGGTCGCCGTAGACCGACGAGCTGGACGCGTAGACGAGCTTCTCGATCGGGCGGTCCACCAGATGCTCGAGCAGGCGCTGCGTGGCGTCGACGTTGTGGGTCGTGTAGGTCTGGAAGTCCTTGCCCCAGCTCTTGCGGACGCCGGCCTGTGCGGCCAGATGGAACACGTGCGTGACCCCGTCGAGGAGCGCGTTGAGGTCCGCGGTCTGGAGCGCACCCTCGACGAACCGGTAGCCCGGCGTCTTCAGCAGGGGCGCGAGGTTGCCTTCCTTTGTCTCACGCGCGTAGTAGTCGGTGAAGCAGTCGATGCCGACGACCTCGGCGCCACGCGCCAGGAGGGCGGTGGAGAGATTGGACCCGATGAACCCGGCCGTGCCGGTAACCAGCGCCTTCATGCAAATACCTCGCGGACCCGTGCGGGCAGCCGGCAGGGCCGCCCGTTGACGTCAACGGCCGCGTGCATCGTAGACCCACGCGCGGCGACCGAGCCGTCTTCCTTGAACACTTCGTACTCAAACCCGATCCGCACCGGCGAATGCAGGACCCCGACCGTCCGGATCCGGATCGCCTCGTCGTACACGGCGGACCTTACATACTCGCACTGTGCGCTGATGACGGGAAGCAGGAAGCCATCGGCCTCCATATCCCGGTACGTCCAGCCCTGCTGGCGCAGCCACTCGGTGCGGGCCACTTCGAACCACACGAGGTAGTTCGCGTAGTAGACGACCCCCATCTTGTCGGTCTCGGCGTAGCGCACGCGGAGCGTGCTCTCGGAGGCGCGCGGTGACGACATGCGCTACCGCGCGTCCGCCGTGCGGCGCAGCGCCTGCGTGGCCGCCGCCGGATCCGGCGTGCCGAAAATCGAGACGCCGGCCACGAGCATCGTGGCGCCGGCCCGCGCGAGCGCGTTGGCGTTGCCGAGGTCGACGCCGCCGTCCACTTCGATGTCGGCGTGGCTGCCCGAGGCCGTGAGCCAGGCGCGCGTGGCGGCAATCTTGTCGAGGCTGCGCGGGATGAACTTCTGGCCGCCGAAACCGGGGTTCACCGACATCACGAGCACATAGTCGATTTCCGCGGCCACTTCGGAGAGCACGCTGATCGGCGTCGACGGGTTGAGCGCGACACCGGCCTTCGCCCCGAGCTCCCGGATGCGCGTGAGCGTGCGATGCAGGTGCGGCAGCACCTCCGCGTGCACCGTCAGCATCGACGCGCCCGCGTCGACGAACGCGTCGAGATACCGGTCGGGGTCGGTGATCATGAGGTGGACATCGAGCGGCAGCGACGTGACCTTGCGCAGTGCCTTGACCACCGGCACCCCGATCGTGATGTTCGGCACGAAGTGGCCATCCATCACGTCCAGATGAATCTGGTCCGCGCCGGCCCGCTCGACCACGGCGATGGCCTCGGCCAGCCGCGCGAAGTCGGCGGCAAGAATGGACGGCGCGATACGAACAGGCGTGGGAGCACTCACCGGCTGACCTCGAGGGAAATCGTTTCACCGGGCGGCATCTGGAAGCCCGCTTGCGGTGTCTGCTTGATGATCATGCCGCCGGACAGGCCCGGATAGGCGGCGTACCCGACGATGGCCACGCGGAAGCCGCGCGCGCGCAAGAGCTCGGTGGCGCGCGCTTCGGGTGTGCCGATCAGATCCGGCATCACATACGTGAGGCCCGGTACGCCGCGGTTGATGAGGAGCGCGACGGTCCGGCTCGTGGTCCGTGCCGGTGGATCCTGCGCGACGACCGTGTCGGTCGCCGTCTCGGCATTGCGCACATCCACGGTCGCCGTGATCTGCACTTTCAGGTCCCCGAGTTTGGCCTTCGCCGCGGTTTCCGAAAGGCCGACCAGCTCGGGGAGTGGCGGCAGCTTGGCCCCGTCGCTCAGCCGCACGCGCACGGTGCGGCCGCGCCGCAGCACGGTGCCGGCCGCGGGGTCCTGCGTCAGCACATGGTCGGCCGGAACGGTGAGATCGGGACGTTTGAGCGGATCGGCGCCGAAGGTCAGGCCGGCGGCATCGAGGCGGGCGCGCGCATCTGCGGTGGAGGCGCCCGTGAGATCCGGGACGCGAACATCGCGGGCTCTGGACGCGACGCCGAACGAGGCGACGAAGAACAGGCCGTAGGTGGCCATGAGGGCCACGCCGAGGACAACAACCCGGCCCGCGCCCCACATCCGTTCGCCTAGTGGCATTGGGAAAAAAGTGTACTACGCACGCTCGCGGTGAACCAGCACCGCGGCAAAGAACGCGTC
>CAYFLU010000088.1:0-13578 GCA_964343975.1 uncultured Solibacteraceae bacterium | reverse complement strand
AGAATGAAGGTCGCGCCGGGGTGGCGAAACTGGCAGACGCATGGGACTTAAAATCCCAAGTCGCGAAAGCGACGTGTGGGTTCGATCCCCACCCCCGGCACGCCGCTCACTGACGTGAGCGGCGCGCCGCGGCTGGGCCTCCGGCACTCGGCTCACCGCGCAGGGCGCGGTGGCCTTCGGGCACGATCCCATTGCTCCTCACACACTCGGCACATCCCGAGAACCGGGAGGTCGTCGCATCGCGATTGAATATGCCTTGACACGCATATAATCCGTCGGGCATATTGCTCGACGTGGAATCCGTGTTTCATGTGATTGCCGAGCCCAACCGACGGGCGATTCTCGGGTTGCTCGTGGCGTCTGAGCGCACCGTGGGGGAGCTCGAAGCGCAGCTCGACATGTCGCAGCCGACCGTCTCGAAGCACCTCCGCGTGCTGCGTGAGGCCGGCGTCGTCGAGGCGACGATCGATGCGCAGCGGCGCGTCTATCGGCTGCGCGCCGAGCCGCTGCGGGAGATCGACGCGTGGCTCGCGCCGTTCCGCCGGTTCTGGTCGGCCCACCTCGATGCGCTCGAGCGGCATCTGGACCGACGGCACGGCACACCCGCATCCGTTTCACCGCGTACACCTGCCGGCGCCGCGCGCCGGCCTCGCACCCGGAAAGGTCGTTCATGAGCCGCCGTGCCTCGTTCAAGCCCAGCGCCGCATTTGGCGCGCGTGTCGACAAAACGGACGACACGTGGTCGCTCGTGCTCGTGCGCGAGTTCCGCCACCGTCCCGCGCACGTGTGGGAGGCGCTGACCGATCCGGAGCAGTTGCGCGCGTGGGCGCCGTTCGATGCGAGCGGCTCGCTCGCGCACGAAGGCGCCGTCGTGTCGCTGACGACGCTCGGCGCCCCGACGCCGATCGTCGCAGAGACGACGATCACACGTGCCGTGCGGGAGCAGCTGCTCGAATATCGCTGGGGCGGTCACGCGATGCGGTGGGAACTCGAGCCTCACGGCACGGGCACGCGCCTCACGCTGTGGCACCAGATCGACCGTGGCTTCATCGCCTGGGGCGCCGCCGGTTGGCACCTCTGCTTCGATGTGCTGGCGCATCATCTCGACGGCGACCCCCTCGGCCGCATCGTCGGTGGTGACGCGATGGCCTTCGACTGGCAGCGGCTCAACACCGAGTACGCCGCGCTGATGGGCGTCGACACGAAGCCGTTTCCCGGAGGCGCGAAATGATGAACGCGGTGTGGACGGTCTCGAACTGTGAGGAGATGAAATGAATCGAACAAGCCGTCTGCCGAAGAAGGCGCCGACCGGCGCGTCAGCGTCGGCGTTGATCGATGCGCGTATCGCGGAGCTCGGCGACTGGCGTGGTGACACGCTGGCCCGGGTGCGGGCGCTGATCCACGAGGCCGTGCCTGAGGTCGTGGAAGAGTGGAAGTGGATGGGCACGCCGGTGTTCTCCTGCGACGGCATCCTCTGCACGGGCGAAACCTATAAGGCGGTCGTCAAGCTCACGTTCGCAAAGGGCGCGGCGCTGCCGGACCCGAAGAAGCTCTTCAACTCGAGCCTCGACGGCAACGTGCGCCGCGCGATCGACATCCGCGAAGGCGAGAAGATCAATGCCGTCGCGCTGAAGGCGCTCCTGCGTGCAGCGGTGACGCTGAACCGGCAGAAGGGCCCCGGGACGCGGCCTCGTCGTCGCGCCGCGCGATAACAGACCTCTCCAGGCGCTGACGAACGTGTGCGAACCGCACGCGCGTGCGGTGGTGGAAACTCGCAGGAAATCAGGTATTTTCGGAAAAAACGTGTGTGGCCTCCGCCTTGCAGTGTCGGCGCGCCATGACCACACGTTCGCAGGAGGGCATCGCGCTCGTCCTGTGCCTGCTGTTTGTCCTGGCGATGTCGGCCGTCGGGGCCTCGATGGCCGCCCTCTCGCAGTCGGAGGCGTTTGCCAGTCAGAACTACACGCTCATGACCCAGGCCCGCTATGCCGCCGAGTCTGGCGTGCACGCGGCCGTCAACTACCTTCTCAATACCTACACGCCGCCGGGGGCGGCGAGTGATCCGCTCGCGGCCTACAACATGGCGGTGTCGCCCGTGACCTTCAACGGGCAGCCGGTGGTGCTGTCGTCCGACCCGGCCGTGGCGTCGAACTATCCCGTGGCCGCCACGCAGACGGCCTTCGCCGCCGCGACGTCCGGGACGCTGCCCGCCGGCGGCGTCTCGCCGCGCTATGTGGCGACGGCGCGGTTGCAGCAGATGCGGGTGGTCAACGGCCAGACGGTGCTGACGTGGGCGATCACGGGTGACGGCCTGTTGAGCGGCGTGCGCAACGGCATCGTGGAAGTGACGGCCACGCTCGAGAAGCAGGTCACGGCCACACCGAACGCGGTGTTTGCGGCGTTTGCCACCTCGGGCACGTGCGGCGCGCTCACGTGGTCGAGCGCCACGACGGACAGCTACGATTCGACGGCGGCGCTCGTGAACAACAAGCCCGTGATCAGCGCCTCGGGCGGCAACGTGGGCACGAACGGGAACCTGAACGTGAACAACGCGGCGCGTGTGAACGGCACGGTGTCGACGCCGCGCGTCGGCGTCGGGCAGTGCAGTGCCGGCAACGTCGATGCGGTGACGTCGAGCGGCGGCGCCACGGTCACGGGCGGCGTGCTCAAGTTGCCGCAGGTCGTCACGGCGCAGACACCGCCGCTGCCCAACCCGCTGCCCGACGCGGCGCAGAACATCAACGTCACCGACGTGTCGAACTGTCCGGCCGGCGTCACCGGATGCAGCAAGGCCGGGAATGGCGACAAGACCTTTCTGCCGGGAACGTATGGCAACTTCAACCTCACCGACACCGCCCGCCTGCACCTGAAAGCCGGTGTGTACAACGTCAACAGCCTCGTGATCGACAACGCCTCACGGCTGATTCTCGATACGAGCCCGGTGATCATCAACGTGGTGGGCACGAACAAGACCACACCGTTCTGGCTCAACTCGTCGGTCAGCACCGACCCGACGCGGCCGTGGGATCCGAACCAGCTGCAGATCAACTACGCGGGCACGGGTACGATCCGGTTCGACAACCAGGCGACGAGCGTCGCCAAAGTCAATGCGCCCAATGCGTCGGTCGTCGTCAACAGCTCCGACTACGACGGCACGATTCTCGGCAGCACCGTGACGTTCGGCAATGCGGCGAAGCTGCACTTCGACCGTAACCTCGGCGCCGCCGCGTCGATGACCTACACCGTGGGCGCCGACATGCTGACGGCGTTTTCCTGGCGGAAGAGCTAGCGCGCTACCGGAATTCGATCGCGCGATGCCCGAAGAACGTGTGCCCGTAGTACTCCTTCGGTCGCATCTCCGGATGACGGGCGAAGTCGATGTAGGGCACCTTGCAGTGCGGGCACCGCAGGGCATTGAGATACGAGAAGCGTGAGCCGTCCGGCGCCGGCGGCAGGCGCGCTTCGAGTGCCGCGAGCGCAACCGGATCCGGATCGCTGAGAGGCACGGGCGCACCGGGCTCGGTGCCGTTCACGACGAGCGTGAACTTGCCGGACGCGGAATAGAAATACGCGATGTCCGAGAACCCGGCGTGGAACGCGTGCAGGCGGAAGGAGCCGCCGCAGTCGTCGCAGATGCATGCTTCAGACACATCGCTCGGCGTGACTTCACCCGGCAAATGGAACCCGCGCGCGATCAGTCCGCGGCCGCGCGTCTCGGGCGCCGCCACGCGCGACACGTCCAGAATGATCGGCTGGAACCGAATGCCCTGATGGTGGCAGGTGCCGTCGAGTTCGAGCGCGAAACTCTCGTGCAGCCGCATACGCAGGTCGAAGGCCTCTTGTTCGAAGTTCAAGGCGAACTGGTGCCGTGTGCCTGTCGGCTGGTCGAGGGTGAGCACCGACGTCTTCGGGCCGACGAACGTGCGCAGCGTGAGGTCGAGCGGGGGATCGTCCAGCGTGCACACGCGCAGCACGATGTCGTCCACGAGAATCGTGAGGATGGTCGGTGGCGTCATCCCGAGGCCTCCGCGGACGCATCGAGGGCGCTCGCGCGCGCGGCGGCGGCGGCGATCAGCGACGCCGGCGCGCCGAGCTGTTGCAAGAGGGCAATGGCATTGCGGGAGGTGGCGCGGCCCTCACGCACGCGATAGTCGAAGCGCAGCACACCGTCGTCGAGATGACCGTCAAAGTGCACCGGGCGGTAGCGATCGGCGAGCAGCTCGACTAACTCCGCATCGTGCGTGGCCACCACCGCCACATGTGGGCGCCCGTCCACGAGCGCACGCATCACGGCCTCACCGGCGGCGAGCCGCTCCACGCGATTCGTGCCGCGGAACAGTTCGTCGAAGAGAAACAGCGTTGGCGCGCTGCCGGCCGCGGCCGAGAGGCAGCTCAGCACGGCTTCGGCTTCAGCGAGGTAGTAGCTCTTGCCCTCGGCGAGGCTGTCGTGGCGGCCAATCGAACTCCGCACGGCCAACGCGGGCCCGCGCCACATACCAGCCGGACAGGTATTGAGCGTCCGGGCCATCACGGCCGCAACGCCCAGCGTGCGTAGATACGTGGTCTTACCCGACATGTTGGAGCCGGTGACGATGAGGCCGTGCCCCGGCTTCATCGCGGCGTCATTGGCGATCGGCGCCGATATCAACGGATGCCACATGCCGGTCACGGTGAGCGCGCCCTCGACGAACTCGGGACGTGACCAGCCGGTGTGGGCGGTGCGCCACGATGCCACGGCGATCGCGGCGTCCACCGCGCCGACGCTGTCGATCACCCGCGCGAGCTCGGCGTGATGGCGCGTGAGTTCGCGGCGACCGAACAGCAGCGCGTTGCCGTCGAGATAGAGCACCAGATTCAGATACTCCATCGCGAGACCCGCCAGGTCGCCGGGGGAGCCGGTGTCGCGCCGTGACAGCGCGGCGATGCGGCCGAGACGTGCCAGCGTGCGGGCGTCCGCGCCGAGCGACTGCGTGAGCGACGACCGGTCCGTCGGCACGCCGCCTGCGATCGTGTGCGCGGCTGAGAGGAGCGCGCTGATCTGGCGAAACGGTCCCGACACGACGAAGAGCCAGGCGGCGAGTCGCGCGCGCAGCGCGATGCTTGCGATCGTGCTGACCAACAGCAGGAGCAGGGCCGGCGGCCACAACGGCAACAGGCCGACGATGATGAGCGTGATGAGCGTGAGCACTGGGAACACGCCGTACCACGCGGTGTCGGGAAGCGCGTTCGGTTCCGTCAGGCTCCACAGATCAAGTGACGACGGATGCTGGAGCGTGGCGAGGGCGAGTTGCGCGCGTTCGCGCGCCGTCGCGTTCTCGGTCATCGTGGTGACCAGCGCGTCGAACGCTTCCCGATCGGCGGCCGAGATGTCGGTGCGGTGAAGGCGGTGATACAGCCACTGCTGCCCGAGCGGTGATTCCGTCCGGTCGAGCACGGTGAACAGGCCATCGAGGTCGAGGTCGCTGGTGGTGCGGGCGTCGATGGCCGCGCTTGTGGGGATCGGTCGAGATGCCGCGATGGCGGGCAGATTGCGCGGGCGGTCCTTGGCCTGCCCCCAGGTGGCTCGCGCCAGCGCCAGCGCGCGCGCACGACCAAACGGGAAGAGGCTGGCACCAAGCACGTCGCCATCGTACCCTGTATGCGTCGTCCTCATGTCTGAGTCCTGCACACGCCGCCAATGGTTGCTCTGGCCGGCCACGGTGGTTGTGGCCGCCGCCGCCGCGTGTCGTCGTGAGCCGAAGGTCTCGGTGCGGCGCCAAACCGTGCCTGCACCGATGCCGGCCGGATCGAACGCCGTGACGATCGTGGAGTTCGATGACGCCGGCCAGCGGATCGATGTGGCGCAGGTCGACAAGGTGGTGAAGACCGAGGCCGCGTGGCGCGAACAGCTGTCGGTGCTCTCCTACACCGTCACGCGCGAAGAAGGAACCGAGCGGCCCTTCACGGGCCCGCTGCTCAAGGAGCATCGGCCCGGGCTGTTTCGGTGCATCGGCTGCGAAACGGCGGTGTTCTCATCGGAGACGAAGTTCGATTCGCGCACCGGCTGGCCGAGCTTCTGGCAGCCGGTGGCGACGGAAAACGTCACCGAGTCGGTGGACGTGGGCTACGGTATGACGCGCACGGCCGTGTCGTGCACGCGCTGCGACGCGCATCTCGGGCACGTGTTTCCCGATGGCCCGCCACCAACCGGCCAGCGCTACTGCATCAATTCCGCCGCGTTGCTGTTCTTTCCGCGCGCTTAAGACCTGCGCAAGATGCGCTTTCTACAGTCGGGCATACAGGAGTGTGCCCGATGTGGAAACCCTCGATGATTCTCCGTGCCACGGTGGCCGCAGCCACGTGTGGCTGGATGTTGGCCGTGGCGGCGCGACAGCCGCTGTTGGGGCAGGCCGGTCCGCCCGATGCGCCGGTTGGCCAGGGCGGCCAGACCAACGGCATGTTGTCGCAGAGCGAATTCGATGCGGCGCGCGTCGCGTTTGAAGCCCGCGAAACGCCCGAGACCGGACTCGGGCCCGTGTTCAACGCCCCGAGTTGCGTGGCCTGCCATCGCAATCCGGCCACCGGCGGCGGGAGCCAGGTCACCGTGCTGCGCGCGGGCCATTTCGACGGCGCGACCTTCTTTGAACATCCGGGCGGATCGCTGATTCAGGACCACGCGATCGCGCCCGAGATTCAAGAGCATGTGTTGCCGGGCAACGAAGTGCGCGCGACGCGCATCTCGCTGAGCACGCTCGGCGACGGCTTTGTTGAAGCGATCGACGATCGCACGCTCCTCGACATTCAACGCAGTCAGCCCCTGACGATGCGAGGCGAGGCCGTGACGGTGGCGGTGCTCGAAGCGCCGGGACAGACGCGCATCGGCCGCTTCGGCTGGAAGAGCCAGCACGCGAGCCTGCTCTCGTTCTCGGCCGACGCGTACCTGAACGAGATGGGCATCACCAACCGCCTCCTGCGCGTTGAGAACACGTCGAACGGCAACTCGGTGGCTGCGTTCGATCGCGTGCCGGATCCGGCGCCGAACGGCGAAGACAGCAGCAGCGACCTCGACAAGTTCGCGGCGTTCATGCGCGCCACCCGCGCGCCGGCGCCCGATGCGGCCGCCATGCGCGCGGCCGACGCACAGCAGGGGCAGGCGCTCTTTGCCGCGGTGGGGTGCGCGACGTGCCACACCGCGACGATCACGACGGCGCCGGCCGGGCAGGTGATCAACGGCGGCACCTTCGTCGTGCCCGCCGCGCTTGGCGGCAAGACTATTCACCCCTACAGCGACTTCCTCCTTCATGACGTCGGCACGGGCGATGGCATCGTGCAGAACGGCGGCGCGTCGTCGCGCAACAAGCTCCGCACGGCGCCGCTCTGGGGCCTGCGCTCGCGCACGCGGCTGATGCACGACGGCCAGTCGCTGAGCGTGTTCGATGCGGTGATGCGTCACGGCGGAGAAGCCGCCAGTGTCGTGCGCGCGTTCAGCACTCTGCGCGACGACCAGAAGCTGGCGCTGCTCGCGTTCCTGAACGCGCAGTAGTCAGCGCGACGCGGTGAGCGCGTCGAGACGCGGATGCATGACACGGCGCCACAGCGGCGGCACGCACGCGACAAGCAGCATCGTCCCGTATCCGGCCGGCAGCTGTGGCGCCGCGTCCGTCGAGTCGAGCACCTGATAACGCTTGGACGCGAGCAGGTGGTGATCGGCGTGACGCGCGAGGTTGATGAGCAGCCAGTTGCTGACGCGATGGTTCGAGTCCCACGAGTGGCGCGCCGAGACGCGCTCGAACTGCCCGGGCGCGATCTCGGCGCGCACGAGGCCGTAGTGCTCGATGTAGTTGATCGTTTCGAGGAGCGAGAAGGCGACGACGCTTTGCACTGCGAGCGCGATGACGGCGCGCGGGCCCCACGCGAGACCGACGGCGGCGTAGAGCGCGAGGAGCGTGATCGCGTAGCGCACCATGCGGTTGCCGGGTGACCACACGGCGCGGCCGGCACGACGGGCGCGCTCCACTTCAATGTGCCATGCGTGGGCCACGCTGCCGGGGATGGCCCGCGCCATGAACCGGTAGAGGCCCTCGCCACGGCGGGCCGTGACCGGATCGGCCGGCGTGCCCACATGCCGGTGGTGTCCATACACATGCTCGATGGCGAAGTGGGGGTAGCTGACGAGGGCGAGCAGGACATCGCCGAGCGCCAGTTCGAACCGGCCGGACCGGTGCACGAGTTCGTGGGCGTAGGTGATGCCGATGCCGCCGGTGACGGTGCCGACCGAGAGCAGCAGGCCCACCTGCTCAACCGGGGTGAGGGGCGCCGTCGCGAAGCGGTGCACCGCCCACAGCACCAGCGCGGCCTGCACCGGCACCCAGAGCCAGGTAATGAGGCGGAAGGACCAGGCCTCCGACAGCCGCGCGATCTCGTCCGGGCCGTGGATACGGGCACTCAGGCCGAGCAGGGCATCTCCCACCGGCAACCCGGCATATAGAAGGAGTACCGGCAGCAGGGACCACCACCCGCCGCGCTCGACCGCGAGAAAAACGAGAGGAGGCGCCAGAAAGCCGATCGAAAACGGCCAAACTCTCGTCATGTGCTTATACTGACGCCTATGTCGTTGCTCTGGTGGCACTGGATCGTCATCGGCCTCCTCCTCGTGTTGGGGGAAATGGCCTCCGCGGGCGGCTTCTACCTCATCTTCTTTGGGGTCGCCGGCCTGCTGGTGGGCATTCTGGCCGCGTTCGGCCTGGCCGGTCCAGCCTGGGTGCAGTTGCTCCTGTTCGCGCTCCTCTCGGTCAGTTCCCTCGTCATCTTCCGCTCCCGTCTCCTCAAATGGATGCAGCTGGATCCGCAGCGCCCGGCCGTCGATCCGCTGATCGGCGAGATCGGCCTCGCGCTCGAAGACATCATCGCCGGTGGCGTTGGCCGCCTCGAACTGCGCGGCACCGCGTGGTCGGCGCGTAACGCCACTTCGGCCGGCTTGCCGCGCGGCACCCGCTGCCGCGTGGTGCGCGTGGAAGGTTTGATGTTGCACGTGGAGCCCGAAGGAGGGCGCTCGTAGATGGACGGGACGTTAATTGCGCTGCTGTTCCTTATTCTGCTGATCGTCGTCGTCGTTGCCAAGACCGCGGTCGTCGTTCCCCAACAGAACGCCTTCATCGTCGAGCGCGTTGGCCGGTATCACGCCACGCTGCAGGCCGGTTTTCACGTCCTGTTTCCGTTCATCGATGTCATTCGCTACAAGCACTCCCTCAAGGAAGTCGCGATCGACATTCCCGCTCAGGTCTGTATCACGCGCGACAACGTGCAGGTGGGCGTCGACGGCATCCTGTATCTGAAGGTCCTTGATCCGGAGCGCGCGTCCTACGGCATCAGCAACTTCAACTTCGCGATCACGCAGCTGGCACAGACGACGCTCCGCAGCGAGATCGGAAAGATCACGCTCGACAAGACGTTCGAAGAGCGCACGAACATCAATGCCGCGGTCGTGAGCGAACTCGACAAAGCGAGCGAGTCGTGGGGCGTGAAGGTGCTCCGCTACGAGATCAAGAACATCACGCCGCCGCACGACGTGCTGGCCGCGATGGAAAAGCAGATGCGCGCGGAACGCGAGAAGCGCGCGGTGATTCTGACGTCGGAAGGCACGCGCGACGCCGCGATCAACACGGCCGAAGGCGACAAGCAGCAGACGATCAAAGCGTCGGAAGCCCGGCGGCAGCAGCAGATCAACGAAGCCGAAGGTCAGGCCGCGGCGATTCTTGCGGTGGCCAATGCGACGGCCGAAGGCATTCGCAAGGTGGCCGAGGCGATCAAGCAAGAAGGCGGCGCCGAGGCGACGCAGCTGCGCGTGGCTGAGCAGTACGTGAAGCAGTTCGGCGAACTTGCCAAAGCGGGGAACACCGTTGTGCTGCCGGCGAATGTGGCCGACGTGGCGTCGATGGTTGCGCTCGCGACGAAAGTGTTCAAAACCCAGTAGAGCACAGTTCGAAGGTTGGAACGTGCCAGGGTGCCACGGGGCGAACGTTCCAGAGAGAAAGTGCGAAAGTGCGAACGTGCGAAGGTGCGATAGTGCGGGGCCGGCGAGTTCTTCGCCGGCCCCGTTTCCTTTTAGAAGAGCCAGTGGCGGCCGATGGCGATCGCGAGCGTGAGCGCGATGAGGCCGAGGCCGGTGGCCGTGTAGAAGCGGAAGCGGCCGCGGCCGATCGTGAGCGTTATCAGGAACTTCGTGATCGTGTTGGCGAGGATGCCGATCATGATCGCGCGCGAGACCACCGTCAACGTGGTGCCCGCCGAGAGGCTCTGCACCATTGCGACCACCATGGCGTCCACTTCGCCGAGGCCGATCAAGGCGGCTGAGCCGTAGATGCCGCTCGTGCCGAGCCAGCGCTGCACGGCGGCGATCACGATCAAGACGACCTGAAACACCACGGCCATCTCGAGCGCGGCGACGAACTCGAGCGGGTTCTCGCCGTGGGGCGCCTGCGGTGGGCCCATGCGCTTTGTGCGCATGCCCCACACGGTGAGGCCGGCGGCGATCACGAATGGGGTGGCGAAGGGCAGGACGAGATGCCACGGCAGATCCGGCGCGAGCACGCCGGTCGCCGCGAGCACGCGCAGGAAGAGCATGCCGTTCGCGCCCATCACGCCAGACGCCAGCGCGCCATCCATGCCGGTGGTGCTCTGGCTGAGACGCGACATCGTCAGCGTGACGGACGTCGACGAGATGAAGCCGCCGAGAATGCCCGAGATCGCGTAGCCCTGTTCGGCGCCGATCGTGCGCCGGATCACGTAACTGCAGAAGCTGAGGCCGGAGAAGAGCAGCACCACGGCCCAGATCGCGCGCGGCCGAATCGCCTCAAACGGGCCGTAGCCGCCACTCGGCAGCAGCGGCAGTACGACGAGCGCCATCACCGCGAAGCGCGCGCCGGCGCCGATGCCCTCGTCATCGATGCCGTCCACCCAGCGATGCAGGCGCGTCTTTTCGACCAGCAGCAACAACGTGATCGCGGTGAGCCCCATCGCCACCGTGATCTGGCCCATCCCCGCCAGCACGCCGGCGCCGAGCACAACGACGGCCGCCACTTCGGTGGTGGCGTCGATGTCGGTGCGACTCGCGCGTGCGTAGCCGATCGCGATCAGGGCCGCGATCGCGCCGACCAGAATGAGGGCGAGCGACCGGGCGTCGGCCGCCCACATCCAGCCGGCGACGCCGGCGAGCGTGCCGATCAACGTGAAGGTGCGGATGCCGGCCAGATGCGCGTGCGGACCGGACGCGTGACCGCTGCGTTCGCGTTCGATGCCGATGGCGAGGCCACCGAGGAGGGCAGCCAGCACGCGCGTGACGGCGTCGAGGTCGAACGTCACAGTACGTTCATCCTACCCCCGCACGCCAGCCTTGCGCAGAATCGTCATCATCGGGCACCAGCCGGTGAAGAACGATTGCACCAGATTCGCGCCGACGAACAGCGTGAGCCACAGGAAGCGGGCGTCCACGAATTGTCCGAGGAGGACACTGGCGATGACAACCGCACCCGCGATGATGCGCAACGACGACTCGACGGTAACCTGAACCATGACGGCCTCCTAGTGGGATGCAACCTGACGGAATCGGCGATGCGTCATGTAGTAGACGATCGGCACGGTGACGCGTGAGAGGGCCAGCGAGGCGATTTCCCCGGCCATGAGCGAGATCGCGAGCCCCTGGAAGATCGGGTCGAACAGAATGACGCCCGCGCCGACGATCACCGCCGCGGCGGTCAGCGCCATCGGACGGAAGCGCACCGCGCCCGCGTCGACCACCGCCTCTTCGAGCGGCATACCGTCGGCTACACGCATCTCGACGAAGTCGACCAAGATGATGGAGTTGCGGACGACGATGCCCGCGCCGGCGATGAAGCCGATCATCGACGTCGCCGTGAAGAAGGCGCCGCCCATCGCGTGCGCCGGCAGGATGCCGACGAGCGAGAAAGGAATCGCCATCATGATCGTGAGCGGCGTCGCGAACGACTGGAACCACCCGACAACCAGGATGTAGATCAACACGAGCACGGCCGCGAACGCGAGGCCGAGATCGCGGAACACCTCATAGGTGATGTGCCATTCGCCGTCCCACTTCATCGCGTAGGCCGCCGTGTTGTCGGGCTGCACCGCGTTGTAGATCGTGACGGGTTGTCCGGTCGGGCCGGGTGTGGCGGCGATCGCCTGATTCATCTGCAGAATCGCGTAGACCGGGCTTTCGGCCAGTCCGGCGATGTCGCCCGTGACATACGTCACCGGCTGCAGGTTCTTGTGAAACACACTCGGCTCGTCGTGCGTCTCCACCGCGCGGGTGAGCTCGCCGATCGAGACGCGTGCCCGGCCCTGCACGCGGAGCGACTCCACGGCGTCGAGCGTGCCGCGCAGGGGCTTCGGCAAGCGCAGCACCACGGGCACATCCTCGCGCGCGTTCGGATCGTGCAAGAGGCCCGCCGGGGCGCCCGCGCCGCCCATGCGCACGACGGACGCGACGTCGGTCGCGGTGAGGCCGGCCGCCGCCGCCTTCTCCTGATCAACGTCAAGGCGCCACTTCGGCTGCGCCGTCTCGACGTACCAATCCGTGTCGACCACGCCCGGCGTGTGCTCGAAGACCGACTTCACCTTCGCGGCGAGCGCAAGCCGCGCCGCCGGATCAGGCCCATACACCTCCGCGACGAGCGTTTGCAGGACGGGCGGCCCCGGCGGCACTTCGACGACCTGAATCGACGCACCGAGCGCGGCCGCCATCGGCTGCAACGACGTGCGCAGGCGCTTGGCGATGGCGTGGCTCTGCTCCCAGCGGTCTTCCTTCGGCGTGAGCTGCACCTGCACATCGGCGAGGTTCGGCTGATTGCGCAGGAAGTAGTGCCGCACGAGGCCGTTGAACGTGTACGGCGACGCGGTGCCGGCATAGCTTTGGGCGCTCACCACCGCGGCATCTTTCAGGGCCTCGGTGGCCATCGTCTGCGCGACGCGCGCGGTCGATTCGAGCGGCGTGTTGTCGGGCATGCGCACGACCACCTGCAGTTCGCTCTTGTTGTCGAACGGGAGCATCTTCACGCGCACGAGTCCGAGCGGCACGAGCGCCATCGAGGCGATGAGCAGCACCGCCACGGCGCCGAGGAAGGTCCAGCGCGCCCGGCCGTCGTGGATGAGGCGCGCCATCATGCGCCGGTAGAGCTGCGTGAACCGGCCCTCCGGTTCGTCGTGGTGCACGTGCGCGCCGCCGAGCAAGCGGATGGCGGTCCAGGGCGTGACGATGAAGGCGACGGCGAGCGAGAAGAGCATCGCGGCCGACGCGCCGATCGGAATCGGCCGCATGTACGGGCCCATCAGGCCGCCGACAAACGCCATCGGCAGGATGGCGGCCACCACCGTGAGCGTCGCGAGGATCGTCGGGTTGCCGACTTCGTCGACGGCGCGGATCGCGATCGCGTCGGTCATCACCCCGGCGGCCAGCCGGGCATGCCGCACCAGATTCTCGACCACCACGATCGCATCGTCGACGAGGATGCCGATCGAGAAGATGAGCGCGAAGAGCGTGATGCGGTTGAGCGTGTAGCCGTAGAGATAGAAGACGAAGAGCGT
>CAYFLU010000087.1:0-13719 GCA_964343975.1 uncultured Solibacteraceae bacterium | reverse complement strand
TGATGTACTGGTCTTCTTCCCACGCCGACAGATAGAAGCAGTAGGGCTCGAACTCGACGCCCTTCTTCTTCGACCCGCCGCCGGCGCCGACGATCTCATCCGCCTCGACGATGTCGCCCGCCTTGTACTTCGGGTGGCCACCGGCGTTCGTGATGAGCACGTAGTCGACCACCTGCCCGTTCACGACCTTGCGGTACGGCGACTCGATGAAGCCGAAGTCGTTGATCCGCGCGTAGGACGAGAGCGACGAAATCAGGCCGATGTTCGGACCTTCCGGCGTCTCGATCGGGCAGATACGACCGTAGTGCGTCGTGTGGACGTCGCGCACCTCGAAGCCGGCGCGCTCACGCGACAAGCCGCCCGGCCCGAGGGCCGAGAGACGGCGCTTGTGCGTGACTTCCGACAGTGGGTTCGTCTGGTCCATGAACTGCGACAGCTGCGACGACCCGAAGAACTCGCGAATCGCGGCCATGACCGGCTTCGCGTTGATCAGGTCGTGCGGCATGGCGGTGGCCATTTCCTGGTACACCGACATCTTTTCCTTGATCGCCCGCTCCATGCGGACCAGGCCGATCCGGAACTGGTTCTCGAGCAACTCGCCGACCGACCGCACGCGGCGGTTGCCGAGGTGGTCGATGTCGTCGACGTTCGCCGGGTTCTTCTTCAACTTCAGGAGGTACTTGATGACCTCGTAGAAGTCCTGCGGATGCAGGATGCGCTCGTCGAGCGGGGTGTTCAGCTTCAGCTTCGTGTTCAGCTTGAGCCGGCCGACGCGCGAGAAGTCGTACTTCTGCGAGTTGAAGAACATCCCCTCGAAGAGCGACCGCGAGCTGTCGAGCGTGGGCGGATCGCCCGGACGCAGACGGCGGTAGATTTCGATGAGCGCTTCTTCGTGCTTGCGGATCGGGTCCTTGCGGAGCGTCTGCGACAGCACCGAGCCGATTTCGTCCTTCTCCGGGAAGAAGATCTCGATCTCGGCGACGCCCGTTTCCTGGGCCATCGCGATCACGCGCTCGGTCAGCTCTTCGTTCGCGTCGAGCATGACTTCGCCGGTCGACGGATCGACCACGTCGCCGACCGCGAACGCGCCTTCGCGCTCCGCATCGACGAGTTCGACACCTTCCACACCCGCCTTCTTCAGCGCGTCGACCTGATCCTTGCGGATCTTCTTGCCGGCGTGCAGCGTGAGGTCCGAGCCCGGGATCGGCAGTTCCTGCGCCGAACGGCGGCCGACGAGCGAGTCGGACACCTTCCACAGGATCCGGCCGCCCTTCAGCACGAGCGTTTCGGTCGCATAGAACGTGCGGAGAATCTCGTCCGCGCCGCGCAGGCCGAGCGCGCGCAGGAACACCGTCGCGAGGAACTTGCGCTTGCGGTCGATGCGCACGTAGAGCAGGTTCTTCGCGTCGTACTCGAACTCCACCCAGGAGCCGCGGTACGGAATGATCTGCGCGATGAACAGGTTCTTGTCTTCCGTATGGAAGAACGCGCCCGGCGAGCGGTGCAACTGGCTGACGATGACGCGCTCGGTGCCGTTGATGATGAAGGTGCCGTGGTCGCCCATCAGCGGAATGTCGCCGAAGTAGACCTCCTGCTCCTTGATGTCGCGGATCGTCTTCACACCCGTTTCCGGGTCCTTGTTCCAGACGACGAGACGGATCGTGACCTTGAGCGGCACGGCGAAGGTCATGCCGCGTTCCTGGCACTCCTCGACGTCGTACTTGAGCTTCATGGCCACGGTCGTGCCGCAGATGTCACAGACATCGCCGCGCGCCTCATTGGCGCGGCCGCAGGCATGACAGATCACGGCGCCTTCGCCGTACGGATCGGCGACGAGCACGGTGCCGCACCCGTCGCACTTCTTGCGCAGGTGCTCAAGACCGGTGAGCCGGCCGCACTTGCACTCGTAGTTGCCGATCGAATATTCGATGAACTCCAGTGACGAGTTTTCCCGGAAATCGCTGATCGGGAACACCGACTTGAACACGGACTGCAGGCCCATGTCCTCCCGTTCAGACGGGAGTCGGTTCATCTGGAGGAACCGCTCGTACGACTTCTTCTGGATCTCGATCAGGTTGGGAATCGCAACCGTCGTGTTGATCTTCGAGAAGTCGATGCGCTCGCGGTAGACGTTCTTTGGCAGGCTGTACATTCAGTTGACCTCGGGTCCCAGACAGACGCACGAGCAAGCAACCGCCGGCACCGCTGGCGCCGACGACTCTGTTCCAAAGCAAAAAGGGCGCAGCGCAGGGCTCTCGCCCCGCGCTGCGAACCAACTGGATCGGTACAACGAGGTCTTACTTGACGTCGACCTTCGCGCCAGCCTCTTCGAACTTCTTCTTGATCTGGGCCGCTTCGTCCTTCGTCACGCCTTCCTTGATCGTCTTCGGCGCGCCTTCGACGAGGTCCTTCGCTTCCTTCAGACCGAGGCTGGTCACTTCGCGGACCACCTTGATCGTGTTGATCTTGTTGCCACCCGCGTCGGTGAGGATGACCGTGAACTCGGTCTTCTCCTCGGCCGCCGCGGCCGCGCCGCCGCCCGCCGCCGGGGCCGCCACCGCGACCGCCGCCGCCGCCGACACGCCGAGCTCCTGCTCAAGCGTCTTCACGAGCTGCGAAAGCTCCATCACGGAGATGCCCTTGATGTACTCCACCACCTGCTGCTGCGTCACTTCGGCCATTGCTGTGCTCCTTAAAAAAAGTCGTTTCAGTCCAAAAGGTTGAGAAAGTTATTCGCTTTTCTTCTTCTCGTAGGCCGACAGGGCCGTGACGAGACCGCGCTGCACACCCGACAGCACGGTCACGAGACCCTGCGCCGGCGCGTTCAGCACGTACAGCAACTTCGCGTAGAGTTCCGGCTTGCCCGGCATCGACGCGAGCTCATCGACCGCAGCCGCATTCACGGCCTGGCCCTGCACCACGGCACCCTTGACCTTCAGGACCGGCGTGGTCTTGTTGAAGGTCTGGATCGTCTTGGCCATCGCCACCGGATCACTGCTCGTCGCAATGAGGGCGGTCGTGCCCTTGAAGTGCCCATTGAGCGCCTCGAACGAGGTGCCCGTCGCCGCCTTCTTGGCCAGCGTGTTCTTCACCACGAGGTACCGGGCGCCCACCGACTTGATCTGCCGGCGCAGTTCCGTGACCTGCGGCACCGTGATCCCGCGGTAATCCACGAGCACGGCGGTCTCGGCCTGCCGGAAGGTGCGCTCGAGCTCCTGGAGCTCCGTCTGCTTTTCCGCTTTGGTGACAGCCATTAGTGTTTCACCAGCTCGTCGACGTGCGACGTGTCAATCATCACGCCCGGCCCCATCGTCGAGGTCAGCGTGACGCTCTTCAAATACTTGCCCTTCGCCGCCGCCGGCTTCGCCTTGACGATGCTGTCCATCAGGGAGTGGGCATTGGCGATGAGCGACGCCGATTCGAACGAGATCTTGCCGATCGGGGCGTGCACGATGCCCGCCTTGTCGACGCGGAACTCGACCTTACCGGCCTTGATTTCCTGCACCGCCTTCGTGATGTCGAGCGTGACCGTGCCGGTCTTCGGGTTCGGCATCAGGCCACGCGGGCCGAGCACCTTACCGAGCTTACCGACCGCGCGCATCATGTCGGGCGTCGCCACGACCGCGTCGAAATCCGTCCAGCCGCCGTTGATCTTGTCGACGAGTTCCTCGCCGCCAACCTCATCCGCGCCGGCCTCCTTCGCCTCGCGCTGCTTTTCAGCGTTGGCGATGACGAGCACCTTCTTCGAGGTGCCCAGCCCGTGCGGCAGCACGACGGTCCCGCGCACCATCTGGTCCGAGTGCTTGGGATCGACGCCCAGACGCACGGCCATTTCGACCGTCTCGTCGAACTTCGTGAACTTGACCTTCTGCAGAAGCGGCACCGCTTCTTCGATGGTGTGTGGTCGGCTCGGCACTTGCTGCCGCGCCGCCAGGTATTTCCTGCCTCGCGATTTCATATTGCCTCCCGTGGTCCAAACGGGCCTCGCGGCCCTCCCACTCTCAACCGTCGCGCCACGCGCAGCGCCACGGGTCGTGCTCCGAACAACCTCTTGCGCCGGCTCCGGGGCAAGCCCGAGCCCGCCGCCTTACTCGACGACGTCGAGGCCCATCGAGCGGGCCGTGCCACGCACCGAGCGGACCGCCGAGTCGAGCGACTCGGTATTCAGATCCGGCAGCTTCAGCTTCGCAATCTCCTGCACCTGCTTCGCCGTGACGGTGCCGACCTTCGTCTTGTTCGGCACGCCCGAGCCCTTGGCGATGTTGGCCGCCTTCTTCAGCAGAACGGCCGCCGGCGGCGTCTTCGTGATGAACGAGTAGGAACGATCCGAGTAGATCGTCACCACCGCCGGAATGATCAGCCCGGCCTGGCTCGCCGTCTTGGCGTTGAAGTTCTTGCAGAAGTCCATGATGTTCACGCCATGCGGACCGAGCGCGGTGCCGACCGGCGGAGCGGGCGTCGCCTTGCCCGCTTCAATCTGCAACTTGACCTGAGCCTGTACCTTCTTCGCCATCTTCTATACCTTGCTCGCCACCGCTTCTACGTCGCGGGGCTCGCTAACTTAGAGCTTCTCCACTTGCAAGAAATCGAGCTCGACCGGTGTGGCACGGCCGAAAATCGTGACCATCACCTTCAAGGTGTTGCGGTCGCTGTTCACTTCGTCCACCACGCCGTTGAAGCTGGCAAACGGGCCCTCGTTGATGCGGACCTGATCGCCCTTCTCGAACGTGTACTTCGGCTTCGGCTTCTCGGCCGCCACCGTGACCTGATGCAGGATCTGGTCAACTTCCTCGCGCGACAACGGCGTCGGCTTCGTGCCCGCGCCGACAAACCCGGTCACCTTCGGCGTGTTGCGCACGCAGTGCCAGGCGTTGTCCGACAGCGTCATCTCCACGAGGATGTACCCCGGGAAGAAGCGGCGCGTGCTCTTCACTTCCTTACCGCCGCGCTTCTCGACGATGTCCTCGGTCGGAATCAGCACTTCGCCGATTTCATCCTGCAGGCCATACGCCGTGACGCGCTGCTCGAGCGACTCCCGCACCTTGTTCTCGAATCCCGAGTAGGTGTGGATGATGTACCACTGCTTGGTCTTGTCGTCGGCCACGGCCACCCTACCCTACGCGCCGCCGAACCGGCGGAAGACCCAGCCGATCGCGTTCGACAAACCGAGATCCACGAGGAACAGGTACAGCCCGAAGACCGCCGACGTCAGGATGACGACAATCGTCGTCGCCCACACTTCGCGCCGGGTCGGCCAGCTGACGCGGCCCATTTCGTTGCGCACTTCCGACAGAAATCTCTGTCCGCGTGCCCACCAGCCGGTGACATTCGCCGGCGCTTCTTTGAGGTTCTCCGCCATCGCCGTGTCTACGAACCTTCCTCAATCCACCTGAACAATCTGGCAGGACAGGAGGGAATCGAACCCCCAACCCCCGGTTTTGGAGACCGGTGCTCTGCCAATTGAGCTACTGTCCTGTACGAACCTGCCCACGAGCCGAACGACGTCAGCTCGCTACTTCGACTCTTTATGAGCCGTGTACTTACGGCAGAAGCGGCAGTACTTGTTGAACTCGAGCCGCTCCGTGCTCTTCCGCTTGTTCTTGGTCGTGCTGTAATTCCGCCGTTTGCACTCGGGGCACGCCAAGGTCACGATGTCGCGCATTACCTGATCCTGTTCTACTCAAAAATGGCGAAGACACGACAGCGAACGCGCGATGGTCGTCCATCGCGCGCTCGCCACCGCGCAACCGTTGCCGTGCGTGTTACTCGACGATCTCGGTCACCTGACCGGCGCCGACCGTGCGACCGCCTTCGCGGATCGCGAACCGGCTGCCCGTCTCGATCGCGACCGGCTGCATGAGCTCGGCCGTGATCGTCGTGTTGTCGCCCGGCATCACCATTTCGACGCCCTGCGGCAGGTTCAGCGTGCCCGTGACGTCCGTCGTCCGGATGTAGAACTGCGGACGGTAGCCGTTGAAGAACGGCGTGTGACGACCGCCCTCTTCCTTCGACAGGATGTACACCGAGGCCTTGAACTTCGTGTGCGGGGTGATCGAACCCGGCTTCGCCAGGACCTGACCACGCTCGACGTCGTCCTTTTCCACGCCGCGGAGCAGCACGCCGACGTTGTCGCCCGCGATGCCCTCATCGAGCAGCTTGCGGAACGCTTCGACGCCCGTGACGACCTTCTTGTCGACCTTGCCGAAGCCGACGATTTCGATTTCATCGCCAACCTTGACCCGACCGCGCTCGATACGACCCGTGACGACCGTGCCACGACCCGAGATCGAGAACACGTCTTCGATCGGCATCAGGAACGGCTTCTCGGTCTCGCGCTCCGGGATCGGAATGTAGGTGTCGAGCGCTTCCATCAGCTTCAGGATCGTGTCGACGCCCGACGCATCACCCTGCAGCGCCTTGAGCGCCGAGACGCGAACGACCGGGAGATCGTCGCCCGGGAAGCCGTAGCTCTTGAGGAGCTCGCGCACTTCGAGTTCGACGAGGTCGAGCAGTTCCGGATCGTCGACGGCGTCGCACTTGTTCAGCGCCACGACGAGGTACGGCACGTTCACCTGGCGCGCGAGCAGCACGTGCTCACGCGTCTGCGGCATCGGGCCGTCCACGGCCGACACCACGAGGATGCCGCCGTCCATCTGCGCGGCGCCCGTGATCATGTTCTTCACGTAGTCCGCGTGGCCCGGGCAGTCGACGTGCGCGTAGTGACGGTTCGGCGTGCCGTATTCGACGTGGCTCGTCGCGATCGTCAGAATCTTCGTGTCATCGCGGCGGCCCTGGGATTCCGAGGCCTTCGCGACTTCGTCGTACGGGACGAACTTCGCCCAGCCCTTGTCAGCGGCCACCTTGGTCAGCGCGGCCGTCAGCGTGGTCTTGCCGTGATCGATGTGGCCAATCGTGCCCACGTTCACGTGCGGCTTGGAACGATCAAACTTCTCTTTCGCCATTGCTCGTCGTCTCCGTAGTGAGTTGTCTTACCCGTGTTTCTAATGTGCCGAACCATCGCCGTGTCTTCCGGCGGTCTAACTGGAGCCGATGTCCGGATTCGAACCGGAGACCTCGTCCTTACCAAGGACGCGCTCTGCCTACTGAGCTACATCGGCGTCACACCCCCGCGCGCGGCTCACACCACACGCGGCCTTACCCGTTGCACTCAGTGGAGCGGGAGACGGGGATCGAACCCGCGACCAACAGCTTGGAAGGCTGTGACTCTACCACTGAGTTACTCCCGCTCACGTTCATGCCGCAGGAGCGAACGTTCACCCCCGCGACGGCCTTACTGGTGGCGAGGGAAGGATTCGAACCTTCGAAGCCGCTAGGGCGACAGATTTACAGTCTGCTGCGTTTGACCGCTTCGCTACCTCGCCAAATTCTGCTGTCGTCTGTCTGCTGGCCCGCCGGGCCGATCCAACTACCTCACTATCAATCACTTACCGCGACATTCCCCGAACACCGACCCGGGCCATCGGCCCGGTTCAAGGTGGAGCTGACGAAGGGATTTGAACCCCCGACCGGCTGATTACAAATCAGCTGCTCTACCGGGCTGAGCTACGTCAGCCAGACAAAATGGAGATTTTAGCAGGGTTCGTGCCAACGAGGCAACATCAACTCTAAAGAATTTTCGCCGCCCGGCGCTGGCGAACAGCCTCGAACAGGGCAATTCCGGCCGCCACCGACACGTTCAGACTCTCGACCTCACCCAACATCGGTATCCGGACCACCCGATCACACGTCTCGCGGACCAGGCGCCGCAGTCCATCGCCCTCAGCCCCCATGACGAAGGCCGTTGGCAGCGTGTAATCCACTTCATCATACGTCGCCTCGCCCGAGCCATCCAAGCCGATCGTCCAGATGTTCTGCTCTTTCAACTCCTCGATCGTGCGCGCAATGTTCACCACGGTCGCAATCTGCACGTGATTCACCGCGCCGGCACTCGCCTTCGCGACCGCACCATCCAACCGCGCGGCATGCCGCGCCTGCCGAACCACGCCATGCACACCGGCCGCGTTCGCCGTCCGCAAGATCGCGCCCACGTTCTGCGGATCCTCGATCCCGTCCAGAATGACGAGCAGCGGCGGACCGTCAGCCGACGCGATCACCTCTTCGAGCGTGTAGGCGGCCAGCTGCTGCAGCTCCGCCGCCACGCCCTGATGCACCCCGCCGCGCGACAGTTTGTCGAGCAACATCGGATCGGCGGTCTCGACGGGGATGCGCAAGTCCTTGGCCCGCGCAATCAGCGCGTCGATCCGCGCGCCCGCGCCACGCGCGTGAATGAGCCGCGCCACTTTGCGCGCCTTCAGCGCCTCGTTGACCGCGTTGACGCCATAGATGATTGCCATGTCAGCCTCGCACCTTCGACGCCACCCGCCGAGCGCGCTCCGCGCACGGCACCACGGCGATCACGCCAGCGTCGACCGGCAGCGTTGCCGCCCGATCAATCGCCGGCAACGCCAGATCCAGCTCAGGCCCCGACGCCTGGCCGGTCAGAATCACGCGAATGGGATGAAACAACGCTTTGCCCTTGCAGCCCGTGAGATCTTTCACGCGCCCAGCGGCGGCGCGGAAGGACTCGCGCGTAAGCGTCCCGGCATCCGCCAACACCTCCGCCAAGGCCACCGCGATCTTGGCGCCATCCGCTTCCGCGGCCAGTTCCGCCATCGCCTGGGCCTCGTCCCACTGGAAGAGCGCGCCCACCCGCTCCACCACTTCGTCGACCCGATCCACCGAGCCGAGTGCCATCGGCAGCACCGACTCGACGAACGCACGCGCCGCCGGCGTATCCGCCGTGCAGACGCCGGCCCGCACAAACGATGGCATGGCCAGCGCCGCCACACGCGACGGCTCGGCCGCCTTCAAGTAGTGGCGATTCATCCACGCCAGCTTGTCCGTGTCGAACACGGCCGCGCTGTGACTCACCTTGCCCAGATCGAACCGACGTGCCAACTCGGTGGCCGGGAGCAACTCTTCGCCCTCACCCGGTGACCACCCGAGCAGGGCGAGGTAGTTCACGAGCGCCTCCGGCAGAATGCCCTTCTCGCGGAACTCCGACACACTGGTCGCGCCATGCCGCTTCGACAGCGGCGCATGGTCCGGCCCCATGACCAGCGAAAGATGCGCGAACGACGGCGGCGGAAAGCCGAACGCCTCGTACAACAGCACCTGTCGCGGCGTGTTCGAGATGTGATCTTCGCCGCGGATGACGCACGTCACTTTCATCAACGCGTCATCGATGATCACCGCGAAGTTGTAGGCCGGACGGCCGTCGGAGCGCACGATCACCGGATCGCCAATCACGGCGGTATTGAACGTGACCTCACCGCGGACGATGTCCGAGAACGTGACGTCGCGATCGACCGGCACCGCAAACCGAATCGCCGCCGCCTCGCCCGCCGCCAGACGACGCGCCACCTCCTCGGCTGGCAACGCGCGACAGCGGCCGCTGTACTTCGGCGGCTGACTGGCCGCCAGCGCCGCCTGCCGTTCCTGCTCCAGCTGTTCCGGTGTGCAGAAACAGCGATATGCCCGACCGCGCGTCAGCAGATCTTCCGCGTAGGACCGATACAGCTCGAGACGTTCAGACTGTCGATAGGGACCGTACGCGCCACCGGCATCGGGCCCCTCGTCCCAGTCGAGACCGAGCCAACGAAGATCTTCAAGGATGGACGCCTCTGACGCGGCCGTCGACCGCTCGGCATCGGTGTCTTCGATCCTCAAGATGAAGGTGCCGCCCTGCCCACGCGCGAGCAACCAATTGAACAGCGCCGTGCGCGCGTTGCCGACATGCAGGTGGCCCGTCGGGCTTGGCGCAAACCGCACTCGCTGTGTCGTCATCGTCCACCAGCCCCGACCAACACGGCCACGGCATGCGCGGCAATCGCCTCACCACGTCCCACAGCATCGACCCCTTCGTTGGTCTTGCCCTTGATGCTCACCGCCGAGACCGGCACGTCAAGCACCGCGGCCACATTGGCGCGCAGTTGGTCGATCACCAGCGCCAACTTCGGTCGCTCCAACACAATCGTGATGTCGGCGCTGGCCGGCACGAATCCCGCGTCCTTGACGATCTGCACGGCGCGGCCGAGTAGATCGAGGCCCGGGGCGTCCTTCCACCGCGGATCCGTGTTGGAGAAGTGACGCCCGATATCCCCGGCCACCGCGGCCCCCAGAATGGCGTCAGTGAGCGAGTGGCACAACACGTCGCCGTCCGAATGGCCGAGCGGCCCCTTGTCAAACGGAATCACCACGCCCGCGAGCACGAGCGTGCGCCCCTCAACAAGACGATGCAGGTCGTAGCCCGTGCCCACGCGCGGTGCACCGTCGGCCTGCGCGCGTGCGCGCACCAAATCTTCCGGCGTCGTGATCTTCACGTTCCGCTCATCTCCTTCAACCACCTGCACCGGCACACCTGCCCACTCGGCCAGCATCGCTTCATCGGTCGCTTCGCGTGGGCCCGCACCGAGCGGACCGATCGCGTTCCAGACGTCCCGGCGAATCGCCTGCGGCGTCTGCGCCAACCAGATCTCGGCGCGCGGGATCGTCTCCCGGACCGTGCCGTGTACGGCATCACGCCGCTTCACCGTGTCGCGGCTCGGCAGCGCCGGCACTGCCGCGCCCACCTCCGCCGCAGCCACCAGAACGCGGTCAATCACCTCGGCCGTCACAAACGGACGCGCCGCGTCGTGCACGAGCACCACATCCCACGACGTGCCCGCGGCCTCGACGCCGTGGCGCGTTGAATCCTGACGCCGCGCGCCACCCGCCACGACAACGCACGGTGTCTCGGTCGCGCCCACGAGAACCGGTCCGTCCGCCACAAGTGCCTCGGGCAACACCACGATCAGCGCGCCGACCATCGGATGCCGGTCAAAGGCCGCCACGCTGTGCTGCAACACACTGCGGTCGCCCAACGTCCGCAATTGCTTCGGCTGGCCCGGCCCCATTCGGGTGCCTTGCCCTCCTGCGACGATGACCGCGGCGGCGCGCATCCCTCTATTGTAGCGTTCCGAATTCGTTCAGGCGCTCGGTCGTGAGCCGACGCGCGCGATCCGCCACACCGGCCGCCAACCCGGCCGGTGCGTAGATCACGACGAGCACGCGCGTCGCGGTCGACGTGACCATCGTCCGCGCCGAGTCGGAGGTCGGATTGCCAAACGGCCCCTCGTCATCCACCAGCGCCAAACGACCGGCCACGTGCACCGTGTCTTTGCGTATGCCGGCGTAGGCCTCGTCCTCGCGGCCACGACGCAGCACCACCGCGCCCCGAATCCGGTCTGCATCGTAGAGACCGAACGACAACTGCGTCTCGAGCGACGTCCAGTTGATGATGTCGACCAGGCTGTTGACCCGGGGAAACGGATCCCCACGACGAATCCGACGCCACAGGGCTTCGGATGACGGTCGCGTCTTCGTCGGATCGATCCCGAGTCGCTTGTACATCGACCGCGTATCCGACAGCGTCGACGGCGGCTCGGCCCGCATCCGCATCGTGTCGCACGCCGCCGCGATGGCGCGATGCAGAGGCTCGTGCGCGTCGATCACGTGCACGCCACCCGCCACCCACGACACGGGCCTCACGATGCCGGCGACGTCCGGATCGACGGCGACGATCAGCGCCTCGCTCACGACGCCGCCTCTGAGACGACCGCCTGTACCCGCGCGGCGAGGGCCCGCGCGTCTTCGCGCGTCATCCCGATGGTCGAGATCGGTTCATGGACGGTGATCGTGACATCGCCGGGACAGGTCATGAGCCGCCCCTTCAACATCACATGGCGCGTGCCCGCGACGCTGACCGGCACCACCGGCAGCTGGCTCTCGATCGCGAGCAGGAAGACGCCCCCCTTGAAGCGCGCCACACGGCCGTCACGGCTGCGTGTGCCCTCAGGGAAAATGATCAGCGACGCGCCCTGCCCGATCATGCGCTGCATCTTCTTGAAGATCGCCGCGCCGGGATTGTCGCGGTCGACGAGGAGGTGTCCCGCCAGCCGCAAGTGCCATCCGAGAAACGGGAAGTTGCCGAGCGACGCCTTCGCGATGATCCGCAACTGATTCGGCAGCGTGTCGAAGATCACCGGGATGTCGTAGATGCTCTGATGGTTCGACGCAAACACGTAGCTCGTGCCCGTGGCGGGCACGGCGCCGCGCACCGTCACGCGCACACCGGTGGTTCGCAGGATCAGCCACGCCCAGGCCCGCGCACACCGATGTGCGGTATAGCCGCGACGATCCATCAGCGTCGAGAGCAGCGAGATCGTGCCGAGCACGATCGTGTAGACCGCGATGGCGGGGATCAGGAAGAAGACCGTCCGCCACCAGTGGAACGGCGGGATCTTCACGCCTGCGCGACCGGCCGCGGGCCCGGCGACGGCCGCGTTTCTGTGGCGGTGGCCACCGACTCCACGTACTTGCCGAAGATCATGCGCCCTGCCGTGGTCTGCAACACGCTCGTCACCGTCACGTCGAGGTTCCGTCCGATGAGCCGGCGCGCATTGTCGATCACCACCATCGTGCCGTCATCGAGGTACGCCACGCCCTGATTCGGCTCCTTGCCTTCCTTGCTCACGAACACGTGCATGACTTCACCCGGCAGCACGACGGGCTTCAACGAATTGGCGAGCTCATTGATGTTCAGGACCTCGACCCCGCGCAACTGCGCCACTTTGTTGAGGTTGAAGTCGTTGGTGACGATCTTGCCCGCGAGCGATCGCGCCAACTCGATCAACTTCATATCGACATCCTTCACCGCCGGGAAGTCGAGGTCCGAGATCATGACCTCGACGCCCGCCATCTTCTGGATCCGGTTGAGAATGTCGAGGCCGCGCCGACCACGGTTGCGCTTCAGCGAGTCGGCCGAGTCGGCGATCGACTGCAGTTCCTTCAGCACAAACTGCGGCACGACCAGCATGCCATCGAGGAAACCCGACTCGACGATCTCCGCGACGCGCCCGTCGATGATCACGCTCGTATCGAGAATGCGATGGCGACGTGCCGGACGCGCATCGCGGAACAAGCTCGCGAACTTCGCGGGTTCGAGCCACTCGCCCATCCGCACGCCGGTGACCAGCCCCAAGTAGGGCAACACGATGATCACGAGGCTGTGGAAGAATTGCACCTTGTGATCGCTGCTGTTGGCCCAGAACAACGAGGTGCCGATGGCTTTGGCAATGAAGAGACCGGTGCCGAATCCGAGCAGGCTGCCCAGCACATGGGTCGCCTTGGCTTCGTGCAATTGCGCTTCGGCAAAGGCGATGAGCATCGCGACGGCCAAACCGAGCGCCGCGTTGACCCACAGCGCCGCGTCGATCGGATGAATCAGCACCGCCGCATAGACGACGGCGATCACGAAGAGACCGCGAACGAGGAGAAACCCGCGCATGATCGTTCATTCTACCCGTGAGGTCGCACGGCGCCACCGCCTCATCGCCGCCCTGCTGGCGATCACCGCGCTGACCGCGTGCCACCGCAGCGCCGCGCCAGCGACGCCGGCCGCCTCGAACCCCGCCACCAACACCACGCCGGCGGCGGTCCCTGCGCCGGGCGGTGGCACCGCCTCTGCGGCTCCTGACGCCGCCGGCGCGACCGCGGCACCGACACCGACCGCCGCGGCCGTGGCACGCGGTCGCGAACTCCTGGCCGCCTGGAAGGCGGCCGCCGGCGGCGACGCCCTCACGACGTTCCGCAGTCTTGAACTCATCGGCACCTCGACCA
>CAYFLU010000086.1:0-13751 GCA_964343975.1 uncultured Solibacteraceae bacterium | reverse complement strand
GCGCGCCGTTCGACTTCCCGGAAGCCGAGCAGGAACTGGTCGCCGGCTACCACACGGAATACTCGTCGATGAGCTTCGCGCTGTTCTTCATGGCGGAGTACATCAACATGGCGACCGTCTCGGCGGTCGCGACCGACCTGTTCCTCGGTGGTTGGCACGGTCCGCTGCTGCCGGCGTGGTTGGGGTGGATCTGGTTCTTCGTGAAGGTCGGCTTCCTGTTGTTCTTCTACATCTGGATGCGCTGGACGCTGCCGCGCTACCGCTACGACCAGCTCATGGAGTTTGGGTGGAAGTGGCTGTTGCCGGCGGCGGTGCTCAATCTGCTTATCACGGCCGCGGTCGTGCTCTGGGCGGGGTGGTAACCGATGGACGGTCTTTACTTCTGGATCTTCGCGGTCGTCGCGGTCGTGGCCTCGCTCGGTGTGGTGGGGCAGCGCAACCCGATGTACAGCGTGCTCTTGCTCATCCTCTCGTTCGGAGCGCTGTCGGGGCTTTACATCCTGCTGCACGCGCCGTTCGTCGCCGCGATTCAGATCATCATCTACGCCGGCGCGATCATGGTGCTCTTCCTCTTCGTCGTCATGCTGCTGAACGCGCCGACGGAGGATCCGCACAAGGGCTACCACGTGCGCCTGCTCGGTGGGGCGCAGCCGCGGCACTTCGGCGCGGTGCTGTCGGTGGCGCTTGCGGCGGAGGTCTTCTGGGCGCTGGCGCGGCTGCGGTCGACGCCGTTCCCGGCGGGCGCCGAGCAGAACTCGTCGGTCTATCAGATCGGCCTGCGGTTGTTCCGCGACTACGCGTTCGCGTTCGAAGCGACGTCCGTGCTGATCCTGCTCGCGATGGTCGGCGCCGTCATCCTCGCGCGGAAGGAGAACTAGCGTGCACGAACCTACGCTGAACCACTACCTGATCCTCTCCGCGGCGTTGTTCTCGATCGGCACGGCCGGGGTCTTCCTGCGCCGGAGCCTGATCGCGATCCTGCTCTCCGTTGAAGTGATGCTGAACGCCGTCAACCTGACGTTCGTGGCCGTGGATCGTTACCTCGGCTCGGTGGACGGACAGATCATCGTGTTCTTCGTCATGACCGTGGCCGCAGCCGAAGCTGCGGTTGGCCTCGCCATCGTGATTGCGCTGTTCCGGCACAAGGACACGCTCAATCCGGATGCGTTCACGAACCTGAAGTGGTGAGCCCGTGCTGCTGCTGATTCCGCTCCTGCCGTTCCTCGGCTTCCTCTTCAACGCCACTGTCGGGCGACGGTCCGCGAAGTCCGTCTCGGGCGCCATCGCGACGCTCGCGATGTTCGCGTCGTTCGGTGTGGCCGCCTCCCAGGTCTGGCATCTCTGGCAGATGCCGAATCACGAGACCCGCGCGATCGAGCAGGTGGTCTTCACCTGGCTCCAGTCCGACACGCTGACGATTCCGCTCACGCTGCGCGTCGACGCGCTGTCGTCCCTGATGATCCTCGTGATCACCGGGATCGGCTCGCTGATCCACCTCTACTCGACGTCGTACATGCACGAGGAGACCGACAGCGAGTTCGCGCGCTACTTCTCCTACCTGAACCTGTTTGCGGCGTTCATGCTCGTGCTGGTGCTCGGCGCGTCGTTCCCGGTGATGTTCGTCGGCTGGGAAGGCGTCGGCCTCTGCTCGTATCTGCTGATCGGCTTCTACTTCGTGAAGCCGTCGGCGTCCGACGCCGGCAAGAAGGCCTTCATCGTCAACCGCATCGGCGACTTCGGCTTCATCCTCGGGATGTTGCTGATCTTCTCGCTGTTCGGCACGCTGAACTTTCAGGAGGTCGCGCTCGCCGTCTCGAAGTTGCAGCCGGAGCAGCACTGGGGCCTGATCACGATCGCCACGATGCTCCTGTTCCTGGGAGCCACGGGCAAGTCGGCGCAGTTGCCCTTGTATGTGTGGCTGCCGGACGCGATGGAAGGTCCGACGCCGGTGTCGGCCCTGATCCATGCGGCGACGATGGTCACCGCCGGCGTGTACATGATTGGCCGCAACGCCGTGCTGTTCTCGCACGCGCCTGAGACGATGCAGGTCGTGGCGATTGTCGGCTGCGCCACGGCGCTGATGGCTGGCACGATCGGCTTGGTGCAGAACGACATCAAGCGCGTGCTGGCATATTCCACGGTGTCGCAGCTCGGCTACATGTTCCTGGCGATGGGCGTCGGTGCGTTTGCGGGCGGCATCTTCCACCTCTACACGCACGCGTTCTTCAAGGCCCTCCTGTTCCTCGGTTCCGGCGCGGTGATTCACGCGCTGCACGGCGAGCAGGACATGCGCAAGATGGGCGGCCTGCGCAGTGGCTTGCCGATCACGTTCTGGACCTTCATGGTCGGCACACTCGCGATTGCCGGCGTCCCGATGCTGTCGGGCTTCTTCTCGAAGGACGAGATTCTCTGGAAGACCTACTCGTCCGGCCACACCACGCTGTGGGCGCTTGCGGTGATCGCGGCCTTCCTGACCGCCACCTACATGTTCCGTCTGGTGTACCTGACCTTCTTCGGTGAGCGGCGGGGCGGTGACGACCACGGGCACGACGCGCACGGCCATGGTGGACATGGTGGTCACGATGCGCATGGCCACGGCCATGACGCGCACGGCCACGGCGGACATCTGCACGATGCGCCGCCCGCGATGGCGACCGCGTTGATCGTGCTCGCGATCGGGTCGGTGGCGGCGGGGTATGTGGGGGTGCCGCACGTGCTCGGCGGTGCCAACCGCATCGAGTCGTATCTGGAGCCGAGCTTCACCGTCGAAGCGCCCGTCGCCGCGGTAGGGGAGCGGCCGTTGACCGAAGGCGCTCCGGCTGCTGAGCCTGTGGCCGAACGGGCGGCGGCGGTGGAGCACGCGCCCGCAGCCGAGCACGCCGACAGCGGCATGGAGATGACGCTGATGGCCTTCTCGGTGGCCGTGGCGTTCGGTGGCATCCTGCTGGCGACGTTCCTGTTCGTGTGGAAGCCGGCGACGGCCGATGCGATGGCGACGAGCCTCAGCGGTGTGCACCGGATGCTCCTCAATAAGTACTACGTGGATGAGTTCTACAACGCGGCCATCGTCCAACCGATCAAGGCCGTGTCGACGTCGTTCCTCTGGCGCGGCGTGGATGCGGGGCTGATCGATGGCACGGTCAACGCGGTGGGCCTCGTCGTGCGCGGCTGGAGCGCGGTGTTGCGCCGGCTTCAGACCGGTTCGGTCCGGGCGTATGCCATGTCGCTGTTCCTCGGCGTCGTGGTGATCGTCGGCTACTACCTCAGTGCGTGGGTGCGATGACTCTTCCGATCCTGAGCCTTCTCGTGCTTTTGCCGCTCGTCGGCGCGCTCCTCGTGCCGGTCCTCGGGCGGGGCGGCCGCGACCAGCTGATCCGGCAGTTCGCGCTCGTCGTTGCGCTGATCGAGTTCGCACTCAGCATCTACATGTGGATGCACTTCGACGCCGCCTCGGCGGAGTACCAGTTCGTCGAACGTCACGCGTGGTTGCCGGATTTCGGGATCTCGTATCACGTCGGGATCGACGGCATCAGCCTGCTGCTGGTGGTGCTGACGACCTTCCTCACGCCGATCGCCCTGCTGTGCTCGTGGGAGTCGGTCGACAAACGCGTCGCCGCGTGGTCCTTCTTCATGCTCGCGCTCGAAGGGGCGATGGTCGGCGTATTCGTCTCGCTTGACCTGTTCCTCTTCTACGTGTTCTGGGACGTGATGCTGATTCCGATGTACTTCCTGATCGGCATCTGGGGCTACGAACGCCGCATCTACGCCGCCGTGAAGTTCATGCTCTACACGTTGGCGGGCAGCGTGCTGATGCTGCTGGCCATCATCGCGCTGGCCTACTACCACCGCACCGTCACGGGCGTCGTGAGCTTCGACATCGTCGATCTCTACGCTCTGAACGTGCCAGCCGGCATGCAGACGTGGCTCTTCCTCGCGTTCGCCGTGGCGTTCGCCATCAAGGTGCCGCTGTTTCCGTTCCACACATGGTTGCCGGATGCGCACGTCGAAGCGCCGACGGCCGGTTCCGTCATTCTGGCCGGCGTCATGCTGAAGATGGGCACCTACGGCCTCCTGCGCTTCGCCTTCCCGCTGTTCCCGCAGGCGGCCATGCACTGGGTGCCGGTCATCGGCATCCTGGCGGTGATCGGTGTGGTGTACGGCGCGCTCGTGGCGATGGTGCAGCCCGACATGAAGAAGCTCGTCGCGTATTCGTCGGTGAGCCACTTGGGTGTCGTAGTGCTCGGTCTCTGTGCGCTCAACGTGCAGGGCGTGCAAGGCGCGGTGTATCAGATGCTCGCGCACGGCGTCTCGACCGGCGGCCTCTTCCTGATCGTCGGCATGTTGTCGGATCGCCGCCATACCAAGCTGATCTCGGAATACGGCGGTCTCAAGTCGGTCACGCCGCAGCTCGTGGCTGCGTTCCTGCTCGTGACGTTGGCCTCGATCGCGGTGCCCGGCATGAACGGGTTCGTGGGCGAGTTCCTGATCCTGCTCGGCGCCTTCCGGAGCCCTTTCATCAGCCATCCGTGGCTGGCGGTGACCGCATCGACGGGCGTCATCCTGTCGGCGGTCTACATGCTCTGGATGTTCCAGCGCGTCAATTACGGCCCGCTCACCAACACGAAGAACCGCGGTCTCCGCGATCTCAGTGTCCGCGAGTGGATCGTGATCGTGCCCGTGATCGCGATGGCGATCTTCATGGGCGTGATGCCGGGCGTGTTCCTCAAACCGATGGAGCCGTCGGTGCGCAAGGTCGTGCAGCACATCGTGGGCGGGCAGCCGGCGATGACCGCCGCGACGCCCGCGCCGGCTCAGGCGCCGTCTCCCACGCCGGCGCAACCCGAGGGCCGGTGAGGACTGATCATGCAGCGTAGCGATTTCTCAGCCATCGTCCCCATCGTCATCATCACGCTGTCGGCGTGCGCGGTGATGCTCGCGGAAGCCTTCCGGCGCAAGCATGAAGAGATGCCGCTCGGCTGGCTCGGCGTGATCGGCCTTGTCGGCGCCACGGCGTCCTCGGCACTGCTCTGGAACAGCCACCTCGTCGGGTTCGGCGTCGTGGCCGCGGACAACTTCGCGCTGTTCTTCAACATCATGGCCTGCTCGGTCGGGTTGCTCACCGTGTTCCTGTCGATGGGCACGGCGGAACGCGATCAGCTGCCGACCGGCGAGTACTTCGCGATCATGCTGTTCTCGGTCGTGGGCATGATGCTGATGGGCTCGGCCAAGGACCTGCTCGTGATCTTCATCGCGCTCGAGATCATGTCGCTCGGCGTGTATGTGCTGACCGGGATCAAGCGGTCGAGCGAAGACGGCGCTGAGGCGGCGTTCAAATACTTCGTGCTCGGCGCGTTTTCGAGCGCGATCTTCCTGTATGGCATCGCGTTGACCTACGCGACGACGGGCACGACCAAGCTCGACGAGCTGGGGATGCAGATTGCGAGCCGCGGGATGGAGCCGAACCTGCTCAGCATCCTGGCGATGGTGTTCCTGCTCGTGGGGTTTGCGTTCAAGGTGGCGGCCGTGCCGTTCCACATGTGGACGCCCGATGCGTATCAGGGCGCCCCGACGCTCGTCACCGGCTTCATGTCGACCGGTGTGAAGGCGGCGGCGTTTGCCGCGTTCGTCCGGGTCTTCCTGGCGGCGTTCGAACCGCTGCGCGCCGACTGGGTGCCGGTGTTGTCGGCGATCGCCGGCCTCACGATGATTCTCGGTACCGTCGTCGGTGTCGCGCAGACCAGCGTGAAGCGCATGCTCGCGTATTCGAGCATTGCGCACGCCGGGTATCTGTTGGTGGGACTCGTCGCGTCGAATGCGGCGGGGAAGTCTGCCATTCTCTTCTACCTCGCGTCATACGCGCTGACGAACCTCGGCGCGTTCGGGATCCTCGCCGTGTTGTCCTCGCCGGATCGACCGCATGACGACGTGCGCGACTTCGCGGGTCTCGGGACTGATCGCCCGTGGCTGGCCGGGCTGCTCACGATCTTCCTGCTCTCGCTCGGTGGGTTCCCGCCGACCGTCGGCTTTGTGGCCAAGTGGTACATCTTCAACGCGGCCATGCAGGAGCATCTGACCGCGCTCGCGATTCTCGGCGTGCTGACGAGCGTGGTGTCCGTGTTCTTCTACATGCGCATCGTGGTGATGATGTACATGGCCGAAGAGACGGCGCCCGGCCATCGTCCGACCGTGCCGGCGATGGTGGCGTTCGGCTTGGCGCTCGCCGTGATCGGGGTTTTCTATCTCGGCGTGTTGCCGGGCAACCTCATGACGATTGCGGCGAACTCCGTCGCGTCGATCTTCTAGATGCCGAAGATCCCCGAGCGCGTGCTGCCGGACCAGCCGGTCCATCGTCCGCTCGAGCGTTTTTGGCCGTACGCCGACCTGCCGGAGCAGCCCTCCGAACAGGAACTGGCCACCCTCCACCCCGAACTTCGCGAGGCGATCTTCGGGGCGTCGTCTCTGCCGTTTTCGGTCACGTTGTCATTTCCGAAGTTTGACGGCGACAACTACGCCGTCGCTCTGGAACGGATGGCGCACGCCGATGAGCGGAAGGATGTCGGTGAGGGCGCCGCGTTCAGGCATCTCGCGACGTTCGTGCCCGGCGAACATCCATTGCGCCTTCGTGATCTGTATGAAGTGGTCGGCGGAGTGCCCGGCTGCGACGTGCTGATCGATGGCAAGCCCGTGCCCTACGCACGTGAGCTGTGGCTGCCCTTGATTTGGTTCTTGATTCGGTAGGACGGGTGAATCGGGTGGGGAAGTACGGGGCCGGAATCGATGATTCCGGCCCCAATTGCCAGAGTTCAGTTCGCCTTGGTGACGTTGCCCGCCTGCGGACCCTTCGGACCGTCGACGATTTCGAACTCGACCGCCTGACCTTCCTCGAGCGTCCGGAAACCGGCGCCCTGGATGGCCGAGAAGTGGACGAACACGTCGTTACCACCTTCGCGCTCGATGAAACCGTAGCCCTTGGCGTTGTTGAACCACTTGACCTTACCGACAATTCGCGACATCGTACTTTCCCTTACTTCAAACGCGGCGGAGACCGCCGCGGGACGACCAGCTGCATTCGTGCGGGCGCGACTGGAGTCCACAAACAAAAAAAGACCGCAACACGCGGTCCATCGTTCGACGCTTGCCCGCTTCCGTCAGACAGAAGCCTATGCTGGCGGTAAGTTGTTGTCAACTGAGGACCTAGGGGACGGTTTCCCGGTCGGTTGTTCGGATCTGGAGTGCTATGCGTGCGCTGCTGAGTGTTTCTGACAAGTCTGGCTTGGTTCCGTTTGCCACGAGGCTGGCGGCACTCGGATGCGAGCTGGTGTCGACCGGTGGAACAGCTAAAGCGTTGAAAGACAGTGGGTTGCCTGTCATCAACGTCTCGGAAATCACCGGATTTCCCGAGATGATGGATGGCCGGGTCAAGACCCTCCATCCCAAGGTCCACGGGGGCATCTTGGCTCGCCGGAATCGGGCAGATGACCTTGCTGCCGCGTCAGAACACGGGATCGGGATGATCGATCTGGTCATCGTCAATCTCTACCCATTTGCTCAGGCGGCGGCCAAGCCCAACCTGCCGTTCGATCATCTGATCGAGGAGATCGATATCGGAGGGCCGAGCATGGTTCGCGCGGCCGCGAAGAACTTCCGCGACGTGCTGATTGTCGTCGAGCCGAGTGACTACGACCGTGTGGCGGATGCGCTGGCCTCCCCGGAGGGCCCATCGCTGTCGCTCCGTTTCGATTTGGCGCGCAAGGCGCTCGCCCACACCGCCGCCTACGACACGACCATTGCGGCGACGCTCGGCGAAATCCACGTGGATGAGTGTGGCGAGTTCGTCCGGGAGCGCGGGGACTCGGCGTTGCCGGCCCTGTGGGTGCCGCAACTCACGAAGCTCCGCGATCTTCGGTACGGCGAGAACCCGCATCAACGGGGGGCGTGGTACGCCTCGAGCCGCGAGGGCTTCGGTCAGGCCGTCGTGCATCAGGGGAAGGAGCTGTCGTTCACGAATCTGCTCGACCTGGACGCGGCGGCCCGCATCGCCTTGGAATTTGTCGAGCCGGCGGCGGTGGTCATCAAGCACACGAATCCCTGTGGTGTGGCCACCGGCGCATCAACCGCAGACGCGTACGTGCGCGCGCGCGAAGCGGACCCGCTGTCGGCGTTCGGAGGCATCGTCGGTCTCAACCGCCCGATCGATGCCGAAACCGCGCGGGCGCTCGTCACGACCTTCATCGAGGCCGTGATTGCGCCGGGTATCGATGATGCCGCGACCGTGTTGCCGATGTTGGCCGCCAAGCCGAACATGCGCGTGGTCACGACGTCATTCGACTCGCTGGGGGCCGATCGGGATGTGCGGTCGATCCTGGGCGCGTGGCTCGTGCAGACCCGGGATCGCGTCGATGAAGCGCAGCAGGCCTGGCCGCTCGGCGAGTCCGAGCCGCGCGTAGTTACCAAGCGCGCACCGACGGCAGACGAATGGACGGCATTGCGTTTTGCCTGGCGCGTGTGTGCGCACGTGAAGTCGAATACGATCCTCTTTGCCAACGCGCAGCAGACCCTCGGCGTTGGCGCCGGGCAGATGAGCCGCGTGGATGCCGTGAATGTCGCGGTGGCCAAGGCCGGGAGCCGTCTCAAAGGATCCGTGGTGGCCTCCGACGCCTTCTTCCCATTCCGTGACGGACTCGACGCCGTGGCGGCTGCGGGCGCTACCGCCATCGTGCAGCCGGGTGGTTCCATGCGTGATGCGGAAGTGATCGCCGCGGCCGATGAACAGGGGCTCGCGATGATCTTCACGGGGCGGCGGCACTTCCGCCACTAAAGGACAGGGCAGAGCGAGTGACGTCCCGGCTTTCGCTGCGCGCGCTGCTTGTCGCCGCGGCATTGCTGTTCTTTGTCGACGTCGGCGGCTCGTCGATCTGGGACGCCAATGAGGCGTTCTATGTCGAAACGCCGCGGCAAATGGTCCAGACGGGCGACTACATCAATCCCTCGTTCAACGGCCAGCCGCGGTTCAACAAGCCGGTCCTGAGCTACTGGGTCGTCGCCGGTTTCTACAAAGTGCTGGGCGTCAGCGTGACGTCGGAGCGCCTCGCCATCGCATTCGGCGCGCTCATGATCATTGCCGCCACCTTCGTCATCGGACGCACGCTGGGCGATGAGCGTGTGGGCACGCTGGCCGCCCTGATCGTCGCCTCGGCGCCGCGCGTGATGCTGTGGAGCCGGCGCATCTTCATCGACATCTACTTCACGAGTTTCCTGTCGGTCGCGCTGATGGCGTACGTCCTGGCCCGCGCGCGTCCAGCGCAGCGTGGACGCTGGCTGGTCCTGATGTATGTCGCCATGGGGCTGGCCGTGCTGACGAAAGGTCCGGTCGCGCTGCTGTTGCCCGGGCTGATTCTCGCCATCGAACTGGTGCTTTCGGGACGCTGGCGCGACGTGACCACGCTCATGGCGCCGCTCGGCCTCGTCATCGTCGTGGCGATTGTGGCGCCGTGGTACATCGCCGTCTATCACCAGCACGGATGGGACCGGATCTACGAGTTCTTCGTGAAGGAGAATGTCGGCCGGTATACCGAGACCGTCGGGTATCAGAGCCGAAACGTCACGTTCTACATTCCGGTGTTGCTGACCGACTTGTTACCGTGGTCGTTGTTCCTGCCGGCCGCCGCCTGGGCGGCGTGGCGCGCCCGGCGCGAAGATCTGCGCCTGCTGCTGATCTGGGTCGCCGTGTTTGTCGGCGTGTTCACGTTTTCGAAGACGAAGCAGGATCTCTACATCTTTCCCATCGTCCCGGCCGTGGCCGTGTTGATTGCGTCCGTGTTGGCCGATGCCGACACCGCGACGCTCTCGGCGGGTGTGCGCCGGTGGTTGCGTGGCGGCGCCATCGTGACGGCCCTCGAGCTCATGGCCGTCGGCACGCTGGCGATCTGGGTGTCGGTGATTTCGAAGACAGTGCCCGGATTGCCGCAGGCGGCGTGGGTTGGCGCGGCGCTATTGCTCGGCGGGGTGGCGGCGCTGGCGTTCGCGTTCCGCGCGCGGATTGCCACGTTGGTGATCACGCTCGGCGTAACTGCGGTGGTCGCCAACTGGCTGTTGGTGACGACGGTCATGCGGCCGTTCGAACAGTTCAAGCCGTCACCGGTCTTCAGCGCGTGGCTGCGTGAGCACGCCGCGCCCACGGCCACGGTGGTTCACTACAAGAAGACACTCGAAAGCATGACGTACTACCTGGGGCGGCCGGTCACCCAGGTCTTCGATATCGAGACGATGGTGGGGTTGGTCAATCGCGAGACGGCGCTCTATGTGGTGGCGCAACCGCTCGAGTACGACGAATTGCGCCGGTCGACATCCGCCGAGGTGTGCGTCATCGACCGTCGCACGCTTCCCGTGTTCGACGCCAAGTTGAAGGAAATCCTGTCCGGCAATCTGCCGCAGGTGCTGTTGCTCGGCGTGAAGGACGCGTGCCGGACGCTGCCGGCACGCCGCTAGTTTCCGAGCATTCGCTGAAGATCGGCGACGGTCACGGCGGCGGGGCCGAAGCGGCCGACGGCAATGCCCGCGGCGGCGTTGGCCAACGCCGCGGCCTCAACAAGGGTGGCGCCCGCGGCCAGCGCCAACGCCAGCGTGGCAATCACGGTATCGCCGGCGCCCGTCACATCCGACACCTCTCGCGCGGTCGCCGGCATCACGACCTCACGCGCCGGTGACACGGACGTGTCCATGACCCACATGCCACGTTCGCCCCACGTCATCACCACGGAGGCCTGGCTGCGCTGGTGAATCCGATGCGCGGCCGCGCGGGCGTCGTCGTGATCGCGAATCACGAGTCCGGTCATCAGTTCCGCCTCGCGGTGATTGGGCGTGATCACGGTCGCACCGCGATAGAACTGTGCGTCGGGCACCTTCGGATCCACAAGCAGCGGGCAGCTCATGCGCCCGGCGGCTTCGACCGCCGCCTCGATGACGGGGCGCGTCACCACGCCCTTGTCGTAGTCGGACAGCACGATCGCGCGGCACTCGTGGAGCGCGGCGATGTGCTGGGCGAGGGTGGCGAGCGTCGGCCCGGCGATCGGCGCATTGGATTCACGGTCGATGCGCGCCACCTGCTGGTGGCGCTCTGTGACGGCGCGGATCTTCTCCGTCGTGGGGCGCGTGGGGTCGGGCGTGAGACGCGTGGTGTCGATATGTGCGAGGGTTCCGGCCTCGATCAATCGCTGTCCCGCGTCGTCGCGTCCGATCAGGCCCGCGAGCAGCGGCACACCAGACAACGTGGCAATGTTGGCCGCGACGTTCGCCGCACCGCCGAGCCGGAAGTCCTCGCGCTCGAGGCGGACGACCGGCACGGGCGCTTCTGGTGAAATGCGATCGGCGCGTCCCACGAGGAAGTGGTCGAGCATCACGTCGCCAATCACCGCGACGCGCAATCCATCGAATCGGCTGACGAGCTGGGACGGACGGCTCATGCGGTGGTCTCGGACCGTTCGGCGGCGAAGGGAAGCGACAGCATCACGAGCATCAGGATGAGGAACTCCGAGTCGCCAAAATTGTGCTCGAAGAGGCCGGCGGCCACCATGGCGACCAGCGCGGCAAATCCCGCGGCCGCCAGCCCGCGAGCGGGTCCGCGTTGCATGCGGGTGAACAACTCTCGGGCGGCGACGACCACGAACCAGAGCCAGCAACCGAGTGCGATCACGCCACGTTCCGCGGCGAGTTGCATCGGCACGTTGTGCACGTGCGAGCGCGTTTCCGGGGCGGTGGCGCCCGCTGAGTCGTACGCGTCCGCGGTGCGGTACTGCAGATACACGCGCGGCACCATGTTGGGACCGACGCCGAGCAGGGGATGGTCCTTGACCATGGCCGCACCCGCCTTGAGCATGGCGACCCGATCGCGGTTGCTGGGTTCGTTCGGATCGAAGATGGACGTCAAACGCGCCCGCACACTGGCCGGCGCGATGGCCATGCCGACGACGAGCGCCAGCGGCAGCACGAGCAGGAGTACGCGCCGCCGTGTGGCGAGCAGGACCGCGAGGGCGACGGCCGTGCCGACCCAGACGTTACGCGAGAGCGTTGCGGCCAGTGCCACGAGCAGCGCGGGAATGGCGACGGCGGGCCAGAGCCACTCGCGCTCCGTGTAGAGCAGGCGCGCCACGGCAGCGCACGTCACGAGCATCAGCACGCCGGAGAACGTCATGTAGTGGTTCAACAAGCCGTGTGGGCGATGGTTGAGCAACTCGTCGAGTGTCGTGGTGGCCAGATACTGAATGATGCCGACAAACGCGGCCGCCGCGCCGAGGGCGATGATGGCGTCGAGCACGCGCGTGGCGCGTGGGCCTCGGGCGATCCGGAGTGTCATCGGCACGAGGAGATAGAGCAGGAGCTGTCGCGAGCGGGCGAACGACGTGAGCGGATCGCCAGAGACGGCCGCGCTCACCAGCGTGACGGCGGCTAGAGCCAGCAACGGCGTGAAAAATGCCGGCGCTTCCGGCCAGCGCCGTTCGCGCCAGGCGACGACGGCCCACTGAATAGCTGCCAGGCCGAGCAGGATTTCGGCCCGCACATTGAACTGAATCAGCGCGACGCCGGCGGCAAACGTGACATAAGCGCTGTACTCGAGCCGTGAACGCTCTGTGGCCGTGTTCGTCACGCGCGGTCCCCTTTCCCGGTGTCACCGGTCGCGAGCACCCTCTCGGCGGCGCTCAAAACATCTGCGGCTGCAATAGCCGTCAGACAACGAAAATCTCCAGGCGCGCAGACCCGCTGATCACACGGGCGACACTCGAGTGCGCCGCGGTCCACGGCGGCAAAGGGCAGGTGCGCCGGACGCCACGGGGCCGAGCGCTCCACGAGCGTGGGGCCAAAGAGTCCAACGATCGGGACATCTGATGCCGACGCCAAGTGCAGTGGTCCGCTGTCTCCACCAATGTACAGCGAGGCGCGTTCGCAGAGTGCGCGGAGATCGCCGAGCGACAGCGCTTCGCCGTCGATGAGGCGGTGCACGGCGTCCGGGACGCGGGCGCGGGCCTCGGCGAGCACCCGCGTGGTGGCGGCGCGGTCGGAGGGCCCCCCCGTGAGGATGACCCAGCGGTTCGTGTGGGCTGACGCCAAGCCTGCGGCCAACCCGGCAAAGGCCGCTTCCGGCCACCGCCTGAACGGATTGCCCGCGCTGACGTGAATCACGATCGGGCGCGCCTCGGCAGGCACGTGCCAGTCGGCGAGCCGGGCTTCCACGGCACGTTCTGATCGGGGATCCACGGTGATCTCGATGCGATCGGCCTCGCGGCTCGGACCGGCCTCGAATGCCGGGTCGATCGCGTGCAGGACGTCCCACTGGTTCTCAACGGAATGCCGCGGCCGTAACTCTCGCGCCCGTTCGACCCGGGCGGTATACGCCCACGCGCGGCCGGGGATGTTGTAGCCCACGCGCAACCGCGCGCCACTGGCCCGCGTGAGCCACGCGCTGCGCGGGCCACCGTGCAGATCGATCGCAATGTCGAAGCGTTCGCGGCGCAGGCGCCGCGCCAGTTGCCAGTCGTCGGCGAGTCGTCGCCAGCCGCGCCGGTGCGGCGCGATGATGACGTCATCGAGATGAGGATTGCCGGCGACGATCGGCGCGGCGGCATTCTCGACCACGTAGACGAGGCGCGCCTCCGGGTAGCGACGACGCAGCGCCCCGATCACGGGTGTGGTGAAGACCACATCCCCGACCAGACGCAACCGGACGAGCAGGATGGACGGCGGCCCTTCGAAGGGCG
>CAYFLU010000085.1:0-13763 GCA_964343975.1 uncultured Solibacteraceae bacterium | reverse complement strand
AAGCGCGGCGACAACGAGAACTTCTTCGGCGGCGGCATGACGAACGGCTACTTCTCGCACCGCGACACGATCGTGCCGGTGCGGTTGAACACGCGCGGATGGAACGACGGCGCGACGCCGAACCCCGCGCCGTTCTACATGAGCACGGCCGGCTACGGCGTGCTGCGCAACACGATGGCGCCGGGCAGCTACGATTTCCACGCGCCGCTCGCGCTCTCGGAAGACGAATCGCGCTTCGATGCCTACTACTTCGTCGGCGCGCATGCGGCCAATCCGCTCAAGCAGATCCTCGACGACTACACGCTCGTGACGGGGCGTCCGTTCATGATGCCCCGCTGGGGCCTCGGCTTCGGCGACGCGGACTGCTACAACAAGACCGGCAAGACGATCGACGTCGTGGAGCGCGTGGCGAAGAAGTACCGGGAGAACGACATGCCCGGCCAGTGGATTCTGCCGAACGACGGCTACGGCTGCGGCTACACGGATCTGCCGGGCACGATCACGGAGTTGAAGAAGCTCGGCTTCCTCGGCGGCCTCTGGACCGAGAACGGCCTCGCGAAGATTGCCACCGAAGTGCGCGACATGGGCTCGCGCGCGATGAAGCTCGACGTCGCGTGGGTCGGCCGCGGTTATCAGTTCGCGCTGAACGGCATGCGCGACGCCTATGAGGGCCTCGAGAAGAACGCCGACTCGCGCGGCTTCGTGTGGACCACCTGCGCGTGGGCCGGCGGCCAGCGCTACTCGGTCATCTGGTCGGGCGATCAGAGCGGCAACTGGGAATACATCCGCTTCCACATCCCCACCGTGATCGGCGCCGGCCTCTCGGGGTACAACGCGTCAACGGGCGACGTCGACGGCATCTTCGGCGGCAGCGCGCAAACGCAGGTGCGTGATCTGCAGTGGAAGGCGTTTACGCCGGCCTGGATGATCATCAGCGGTTGGTCGAAGCAGACCAACAACATGAAACAGCCGTGGATCTTCGGCGAGCCCTACACGTCGATCAACCGCAAGTACATGAAGCTGAAGCAGCGGCTGACGCCCTACCTGTACACGCTCTCGCGCGAGGCCTACGACACCGGCACGCCGACCGATCGCGCGATGGTGCTCGAGTTCCCCGATGATCCGACGACCTGGAGCAAGCGCACGCAGTATCAGTTCATGGCGGGCCCGTCGTTCCTCGTGGCACCGGTGTACGAAGACTCCCCCATCCGCAACGACATCTACCTGCCGAACGGCCGCTGGATCGACTACTGGGACGGCACCGAGTTCAACGGCTCGACCACGATCAACAACTACGCGGCGCCGCTCGAGAAGCTGCCGCTGTTCGTGAAAGCCGGCGCGATCATCCCGATGGGCCCGGAGACGCTCTACGACGGCCAGAAGCCGATGGACCCGATCACGTTCGATGTCTATCCGTCCGGTAAGTCGTCGTTCACGATGTATGAAGACGACGGCAGCACGCAGAAGTATCGGACGGGCGCATTTGCGAAGACGGTGATCGAGATGGAATCGCCGATCACGCCGGATGCGAGCGGCGATCAGATCGCGCTGAAGGTCGGTGCGGCGAAAGGCACCTACGACGGCATGCCCGCGCAGCGCGCCTACGCCGTCGACATGCATGTGACCGCCAAGCCGGCCAAAGTCACGCTCGGCGGTAAGGCGCTCACGGAGATCACGGCGCCGGCGGGCACGGCGGCGCGGCAGGCGCTCGACAAGATCAAGGCAGACTTCGCGGCCGCCACCGAGGGCTGGTATTACGACGCGACCGATCGCAAAGGTGTGCTGCACGTGAAGATCTCGCCGCAGAAGCTCGCAGCGGGCTTCACGATCGTGGTGGGGCTGTAAGCACCATGCGCGCCCAGATCATCCGGCGGCGGTTGTCCCGATGATCATGGGCGGGCTTATCGCCTTGTGGGCGCTGTGTCGCCGATGGATGCGGTCGCTGCGCGACCGCCGGTCGGTGATGGACTAAAGCAGCGCGCCGCGCAGGACGACGGCCGCCACGCTGAAGTAGATCACGAGCCCCGTCACGTCCACGAGCGTGGCCACGAAGGGCGCCGATGACGCCGCGGGGTCCGCGCCGAGCCGTTTCATGAGAAACGGCAACATCGATCCCGACAGCGTCCCCCACATCACGACGCCGACGAGCGCTGTGCCGACAGTCACGGCGACCTTGAGCCAGTGCTCGCCGTAGCTGTTAAAAAGGAAGTGCCACGACGCGATACGGATGAACGCGACGATACCGAGCAGGCTGCCGAGCGCGAGCCCGCTGAGGATCTCGCGCTGCATGACGCTCCACCAGTCGCGCAGCTTCACTTCGCCGAGCGCCAGCGCGCGGATGATCAGCGACGCCGCCTGTGAGCCGCTGTTGCCACCTGAGGAGATCACGAGCGGCACGAACAGCGCGAGCACCACGGCGCTGGCGATCTCCTTCTCGAAGTGCCCCATCGCCGTGGCCGTCAGCATTTCGCCCAGGAACAGCACCACGAGCCAGCGCGCCCGCTTCTTGACCAGCGTCCAGAACGGCGTATCGACATAGGGCTCGTCGAGGGCCTCCAAACCGCCGATCTTCTGAATGTCTTCGGTGGTCTCGTCCTTGATGACGTCGATGACGTCGTCGACCGTGATCGTGCCGACGAGCCGGTTCTCGTTGTCGACAACCGGAATGGCCACGACGTTGTAGGAGGTGACGAGCTTCGCGACTTCTTCCTGATCCGCGTCGAGACCCACGCTGATCACGTCGCTCGTCATGATGTCTTTGAGCTTGGCCGTCGGCGCCACGAGCAGCAGCCGACGCAACGACACGACGCCGACGAGATGCTCGCGGTCGTCGATCACGTACACATAGAAGAACAGCTCTTTGCCACCCGCCTGCTGGAGCTTGGCGACGGCCTCACCGGACGTCGTGTCTTCGCTGAGCGCGAACACACGCGGGTTCATCAAGCGGCCGGCCGTGTTCTCCGCGTGCTGCAGCAGCTCGACGACGTCGTCGTCTTCCTTCTTGTGCAGGAGTTCGAGCACTGGCTCGGCGAGTTCGGCTGGCAGATCCTGCACGAACTCGACAGCATCGTCGGGCGGCAGTGCCGCGAGGAGCTTGCTGATGTCGTCGGCCGATCGGCCTTCGAGCAGCGGGCCGCCGAGTTCGGCGCCGAGTTCCGACAGTGCCTCCATGGCACGTGCCCGATCGCGGTCGACCAGGAGGTCGAACGCCGCACGGCGCTCCCGCTCCGGGAGGCCGCGGAACAGCTCGGCGAGGTCCGCCGGCCGCTCCTTTTCCAAAATGTTCAGGAGGTTGGCCGTCGCGCCCATCCGCAGAAATCTGCGGACGGACGTGAGGACAACCTCCTGATTCTTGCGGGACCGCATCGGTGGAACTCTAGCCGATCGTTGTTACACGCCGATGACGGTGGTGAGTTCCTTGACCGCGGCCGCCGACTTCTGCAGCGCCGCGTTTTCCTCGGCCGTGAGCTTGATCTCGATGACCTGCTCCATGCCGTTCTTGCCGAGCTTCACCGGCACGCCGAGGAACTGATCCTTCACGCCATACTCGCCGTTGAGGTACACCGAGCACGGCATGATGGCTTTCGTGTCCTTAAGGATCGCTTCGACCATCTCCGCAGCCGCCGCGCCCGGCGCGTACCACGCGCTCGTGCCGACCAGCTTCGTGATCTCCGCGCCGCCGTTGGCCGTGCGCTCGCAGATCGCCTTGATCCGGTCTTCCGGCATCAGCTCGGTGATCGGAATCCCGGCCACCGTCGAGTAACGCGGCAGCGGCACCATCGTGTCGCCGTGGCCGCCGAGCACGAACGCGTGCACGTTCTTGATCGAGACGTTCAGTTCCATCGCGATGAACGCGCGCATACGGGCCGAGTCGAGCACGCCGGCCATGCCGATCACGCGCTCGCGCGGGAACTTGCTCAGGCGATACACGGCCTGGCACATCGCATCGAGCGGGTTCGCCACGGGGACGATGATGCAGTTCGGCGAGTACTTCACGACCTGCTCGGTCACCGCCTGCATGATCTTGTAGTTCACGTTCAGCAAGTCATCGCGGCTCATGCCCGGCTTGCGCGGCATGCCCGAGGTGACCACGACGACATCGGAGTTGGCGGTCGCAGCGTAGTCCGAGCCGCCGACCAGACGCGTGTCGCTGCCATCGATCGGGCAGGCTTGGTAGATGTCGAGCGCGATGCCGGCCGCCTTCGTGTCGGCGATATCGACAATGACCACGTCCGCGAGTTCCTTGGTGGCAATCGCGCGGGCAACCGTGGCGCCGACGTTGCCGGCGCCGCCTACGACAGTAACTTTGCGGTTCATTTCTTCTCCTCTGCTGACGGCCTTACATGTGGGCGATCATCGCGTCGCCGAACTCCGAACACTTCAGTTCCTTCGAACCCGGAATGAGCCGGGCCAGATCGTAGGTCACGGTCTTCGCCGCGATCGCCTTCTCGAGCGACGTGATGATGAGGTCCGCCGCTTCGGTCCAGCCCATGTAGCGGAACATCATCTCGCCGGAGAGGATGACCGACCCCGGATTCACCTTGTCGAGGTTGGCGTACTTCGGCGCCGTGCCGTGCGTGGCCTCGAACACCGCGTGGCCGCTCGCGTAGTTGATGTTGCCGCCCGGCGCGATGCCGATGCCGCCCACCTGCGCCGCGAGCGCGTCCGAGATGTAGTCGCCATTGAGGTTCGGCGTGGCAATCACGTCGTACTCGGCCGGGCGGGTGAGGATCTGCTGCAGGAAGGCGTCGGCGATCGCGTCCTTCACGATGATGCCGTTCGGCAGCTTGCACCACGGCCCGCCATCGATCTCGACTGCGCCGAACTCGCGCTTCGCCAGCTCGTAGCCCCAGTCACGGAAGGCGCCTTCCGTGAACTTCATGATGTTGCCCTTGTGCACGAGCGTGAGGCTCTTACGCTTGTTGTCGATCGTGTACTGGAGCGCCGCGCGCACGAGGCGCTCGGTGCCTTCCTTCGAAATCGGCTTGATGCCCAAACCGGTCGTCTCGGGGAAGCGGATTTTCTTAAAGAGCTTGGGGAATGCCTCGCTGAAGAGCTTCTTGAACTGCTCCACTTCCGGGCTGCCCTCTTGGAACTCGATCCCGGCGTAGATGTCTTCCGTGTTCTCACGGAAAATCACCATGTCGACCAGATCCGGGCGCTTCACCGGCGTGTCCATCCCCTGAAAGTAGCGCACCGGGCGCAAGCAGACATACAGATCCAGTTCCTGGCGCAGCGCAACGTTCAGCGAACGAATGCCACCGCCGACCGGCGTGGTGAGCGGGCCCTTGATGCCGACTTTGTACTGACGGAACGCCGCGAGCGTCTCATCCGGCAACCAGTTTCCGGTTTGGTTGAATGCCTTCTCGCCCGCGAGCACTTCTTTCCACTCGATCGTGCGCTTGCCGCCGTACGCCTTGGCCACGGCCGCGTCAAATACGCGCACACTCGCGCGCCAAATATCTGGCCCCGTGCCGTCACCTTCGATGAACGGAATGATTGTTTTGTCGCTCATGAATTCGCTGCCCCGCGGAAATGCACAGAAACTGTTGAAAACCTTGTGGAAAACTGTCGATGCGTTACGCCATCGTCTCGCGGATGTTGCACTTACAGCGAATTGCACCACGATGGTGCGACTCACCGGCGTGCAGACATCTCCTTATTATAACTACCGGAATCGAGTGGCGGAGCCGCTTTAGCGCAGCGTGAGAACAGAAATCGATCGTGCCGGATTCGTGGCATCCACGATTTCCACCGAAGACGGACCGATCGTCTGCACGATGAAACGCGCGAAGGTCTGACCAGCCTTCACGATCGCCATGTCGTCACCCATCGACAACACAGCAGAACGCGTGACCACACCGTTCGCAGTCTCTTCGGTGATGCCGATCAGAGTCGGCATGAGGACCACAGGTGCCGGCGGTGCGGCGTTGGGGCTCGGGGCTGGAAGCTTCTCTGGTGAGGGGACTTTGGCCGACGTCTTGGCCGGTGCCGGGGGCTCAGCCACGCGAAACCGAAACGGATCCCGGCTCGGCGCCGGCGCGGGGATCTCTTGGCTCAGCCGCTGGCGCAATCGTTCGGCTTCTTGATCGATATCGCGCGCCACCTGGCTCGACGCCGACACGGCCTGATCGAGCGCCGCCACGGCCGCAGCCGAGGGCGGCATGACCTCGCTCGTTGGCGAGGCAGGCGCCTGCACCCAGGTGGCCAGGAGCAGCACACCGGACAATCCGAGCGCGTACGCCACGCGGTTCATGCGCGGGAGAATCGTACCGTACCAGTTGGAGACATGCGGTAATATTCGTCGTGCCCGTCGTTCCGCCAACAGGGCTCCCGACCTCGATCCAGACCGCCAGAGTTGTCGCTATCGTTCCCGCTCGCTACGGGTCGACGCGGCTGCCCGGCAAAGCCTTGGCATCGATCGCGGGCCGCCCCATAATCCAGCACGTGTACGAACGCGCGGCCGCCGCTTCTCTGGTCGACGCCGTGCTGGTCGCCACCGACGATCAGCGGATTGCCGATGCGGTCGCGGCCTTCGGCGCCACCGCCGTCATGACGCGGGCCGACCACCCCACCGGCACCGACCGGTTGGCGGAGGTGGCCACCCACCTCTCGAGCGAGATCATCGTGAACGTGCAGGGCGACGAGCCGATGCTCGACGCGCGGGCCATCGATGCCTGCGTGCGTGCCCTGCTGGACCACCCCGACGACGTCATGAGCACCGTGCGCCGGCCGCTCGCCGACGACGAAGCCGACAACCCGGCCGTGGTGAAGGTGGTCGTCGATCACGCCGACGTCGCCCTGTATTTTTCCCGATCGCCGATTCCGCACGTGCGCGCCGGCAACACCGCGCCGCCCCGCTGGGCCCACCTCGGCCTCTACGGCTATCGTCGTACGTTTCTGCTCACGCTGGCCGGCCTCACGCCGACGCCGGCCGAGCGCGCCGAAAGTCTCGAGCAGCTCCGCGTGCTCGAACACGGCTATCGCATTCGTTGCGTTGCGACGTCCAGCACCTCGATCGGCGTCGATACCCCTGAAGACCTGGAGCGCGTGCGCGGGCTGTTCGCGGCGCGGGAAGCACATCAATGAGTGACCGACAGACCAAATTCATTTTCGTGACCGGCGGCGTCGTCTCTTCCCTCGGCAAGGGCCTCGCCGCCTCGTCGATCGGCTGCCTGCTTGAGGGCCACGGCTACAAAGTCGCGCTGCAGAAACTGGATCCGTACATCAACGTCGATCCCGGGACCATGAGCCCGTTCCAGCACGGCGAAGTGTATGTGACCGATGACGGCGCGGAGACCGACCTCGACCTCGGCCACTACGAGCGCTTCACGAACATGGTGGCCTCGCGGCTGAGCAGTTGGACGACCGGCAAGATCTACCAGTCGGTGATCAACAAGGAACGGCGCGGCGACTACCTCGGCAGCACGGTGCAGGTCATCCCGCACATCACGAACGAGATCAAAGACTGCATCAAGCGCGCGGCCGAGGGCCTCGATGTGTTGCTCGTCGAGATCGGCGGCACCGTCGGCGACATCGAGAGCCTGCCGTTCCTCGAAGCGATCCGGCAGTTCCGTCAGGACGTGGGCCGCGAGAACACGCTCTACATCCACCTCACGCTCGTGCCCTACATCGCCACGGCCGGCGAAGTGAAGACCAAGCCCACGCAGCACAGTGTGCGCGACCTGCGCTCGATCGGCATCGCGCCGGACGTGCTGCTCTGCCGCAGCGAGCAGCCGCTCGACCAGGACATCAAGCGCAAGATCGCGCTCTTCACCGACGTCGCCGAAGAAGCCGTCATCACCGCGCAGGACGTGAAGAGCGTCTACGAGGTGCCGCTCCACTATCAGCAGGAAGGCCTCGACCGCATCGTGCTGACGATGCTCAACCTGCCGGTGACCGAGGCACGGATGGATGCCTGGACGGCGCTCGTCGATCGCATCCAGAATCCGAAGGACGTCGTCCCGATCCACTTCGTCGGCAAGTACGTCGAACACAAGGACGCGTACAAGAGCATCATCGAAGCGCTGTATCACGGCGGCTTCAAGCACCAGCTCAAGGTGCAGTTGCACTTCGTCGAGGCGGAAGCGCTCGAGCAGCCCGGCGGCACGGACGTGCTCAAGGGCTCCTGCGGCATCGTCGTCGGTCCGGGCTTCGGCACGCGCGGCAGCCGCGGCATGATGAAGGCCGCCGAGTACGCGCGCACCACGAACACGCCGTACTTCGGCATTTGCTACGGGTTCCAGTGGGCGGTCGTCGAATTCGCGCGCGGCGTGGCCGGGCTCGAGCACGCCGACTCCACCGAAGTGACGGAGGACGCGCCGCACAAGGTCATCTACAAGTTGCGCGACCTGCTTGGCGTCGATGATCTTGGCGGGACGATGCGCCTCGGCAGTTACGAGTGCCAGCTCACGCCCGGCTCGCTCGCGGCGCGCCTCTACGGCGCGAACGTGATTCACGAACGGCACCGCCACCGCTACGAGTTCAACTGCCTCTACGAGAAGACGCTGACCGACAAGGGGCTCAAGGTGGTCGGCCGGTCAACCGACGGCAAGTTCGTCGAGATCGTCGAGATCCCTGATCACCCGTGCTTCATCGCGGTCCAGTTCCACCCCGAGTTCAAGTCTCGGCCGCTCACGCCGCACCCGCTCTTTGCCGGCTTCGTGGACGCCGCGCATCAGCGGAAAGTGCTACAAAAGGGCCAGTAATGCCACTTCCTCAGGTTCGCCCGGTCACCATCGCGCCCGGCATCGTGCTCGGCGAGCGTCCGCTCGTCCTGATCGCGGGGCCGTGTGTCATCGAGAGCCCGGAGCACGCGCTGACGCTCGGCGGCCGCATCGCCGAGATCGCGCGCCGCGCCGGCATGCCGTACGTGTTCAAGGCGTCGTTCGACAAAGCCAACCGCACGTCGTTCAATTCGTTCCGCGGTCCGGGTCTTGACGACGGGCTGCAGACGCTGGCGCGGGTGAAGCAGACGCTGGGCGTGCCCGTGCTCACCGACATTCATGAATCGGCCCAGGCCGCCCCGGCCGCCGAGGTCGTGGACGTTCTGCAAATTCCGGCCTTCCTGTCGCGCCAGACCGACCTCATCACCGCCGCGGCGCGCACCGGCCGCGTGGTGAACGTCAAGAAGGGCCAGTTCCTCGCCCCGCTCGACATGAAACACGCGATCCGCAAAGTGACCGAGGCGGGCAACGACCGCGTCTCGATTACCGAGCGCGGCTACACGTTCGGCTACAACAACCTCGTGGTCGACATGCGCGCGTTTCCGATGATGCGCGGTCTCGGCGCGCCGGTGATCTTCGACGTCACGCACAGCCTGCAGCTGCCCGGCGGCGGAGACGGCGTCACGGCGGGCCTCGCCGAGTACATCGAGCCGCTCGCGAGCGCAGGCGTCGCTGCGGGCGTCGACGGCGTGTTCCTCGAAGTCCATGAAGACCCGAAGCGCGCCAAGAGCGACGCGGCCAATGCGCTCGCCCTCGATCTGCTGCCCGCGCTCCTCGACCGGCTCGTCCGTCTCAACGAGGTGGCCAAATCGTGAGCCCGCATCGCACCGCCGACGTCCTCGCGCTCGCGAAGGAAGTGCTCGAAACCGAAGCGCGCGCGATCGAAGGCCTGATCCCCCAGCTCGACGAGCGCTTCACCGCCGCCGTCGACCTGCTCTTCAACTGCAACGGGCGCGTCGTCGTGTCCGGCATGGGCAAGAGCGGCATCATCGCGCGCAAGCTCGCCGCCACCCTCTCGAGCACCGGCACGGCCGCCTACTTCCTCCACCCCGCCGAAGCGATTCACGGCGACCTCGGCGTGGTGCGCGACGACGACGTCGTGATCGCGCTGTCGCACAGCGGTGAAACGGAAGAACTGGTGCGGTTGCTCGAAGCCATCAAGCGCACGGGCGCGCGGCTCATTGCGATGACCGGCAGTCACGAATCCACGCTCGCCCAGGCCGCGGACATCTCGCTCAGCTGTCATGTGGCCGAAGAAGCCTGCCCGATGAACCTTGCGCCCACCGCCAGCACCACGGCCGCCCTCGCCCTCGGCGACGCGTTGGCCATGGCGATCTCGCAGCGCAAGGGCTTCCGGCGTGAGCACTTCGCGAATCTCCATCCAGGCGGCCGGCTCGGCAAGCGCCTGATGCGCGTGGAACTGCTGATGCGCACCGGCGCCGACATTCCGCGCGTGGCGCCCGACACGCCGATGGTCGACGTGATCCACGAGATCTCGACCAAGCGACTCGGCATGACCTGCGTGGTCGACGCTGACGACCATCTCGTGGGCATCGTCACAGACGGCGACCTCCGTCGTCACCTGACCACCGCCGCGAACCTGCTGGAGCAGCGCGCGTCCGACATCATGACGAAGGCCCCCGTCGCCATCTCGCCGCGCGTGCTGGCGGTCGAGGCGCTTCAGCAGATGGAACAGCGCAAGATCACGTCGCTGGCCGTCGTCGATGCCCAGCGCCGCGTCACCGGCGTCGTGCACCTGCACGATCTCTGGCGGACTCAGGCGATCTGATGGCGCCCATCAGCTCCACCGAATTCGCGGTGCGCGCCGAAGCCGTGCGCCTGCTGCTCTTCGATGTCGATGGCGTGCTCACCGACGGCTCCGTGAACGTCGACGCGAACGGTGTCGAGACGAAGCGCTTCCACATTCGTGACGGCGCCGCCCTGGCCTACGCCCGTCGCGCCGGGTATCTCACCGGCGTTCTGTCGGCACGCACGTCGGGCGCCACCACCGCGCGCGCCAACGAGTTGCAGATGGCCGTGGTGGTGCAGGGCGTGGCCGACAAGGGCGCGGCGCTGCGCGAGATCCTCGACACGCACGGCCTGGCGCCGGAGGAAGTGGCCTACATGGGCGACGACCTCGTCGATCTGCCGGTCCTCAAGGCGGTCGGCCTGTCAGCGGCACCGGCCGATGCGGCCCCCGAAGTCTCGGCCGTCGCGCATTTCGTCAGCTGGCATGCCGGCGGCGAAGGCGCGGTGCGTGAGTTCATCGAAACGGTGATGAAGGCCCGCGGTCAGTGGGACGCGGTCGTCGCACACTTCTCCTGAGATCATGCAGCCCTACTATCCCCTCATGGGCGTCCTCGTGGCGCTGCTCGCCGGCCTCGCGGTCGGCAAGGCCTGGGAGCGCTACAAGCTTCATGAAGGCCGCTGGATCGATCGGCGCAAGGTGCGCCAGGCGCCCCACTTCATCCTCGGGCTGAACTATCTCGTCGCGCAGCAAGTCGACGAGGCCATCGAAGAACTCGAGAAGGCCGCGGAGATCGACCCGGGCGCCCTTGAGGTGAAGCTCGTCCTCGGCAATCTCTATCGCGAGAAGGGGCAGGTCGGCCGCGCCATCACGGAACATCAGGCGCTGCTGCAGAAGCCGAGGCTCAATCGCATCGAGCATGCGAACGTGCTCCTCTGCCTCGGTCTCGACTACCGTCGCGGCGGCTTCATCGATCGCGCCTCAACGGCCTTTGCGGAAGTGCTGCGCCTCGACCCCGACAATGAGGCGGCGCTCGCCAACCTCGAGAAGCTGCAGGAAGAACAGCATCAGTGGCAGGAGGCCTACGTCACGCGGCAGCGTCTGGCGGCGCTCGTCGGCGCACCGGAACAGCCGCGGTCACAGGCGATCCTCGCGTTTCTCGAGCATGAAATCGGCCTGCAGGCACTGAAGCAACAGCAGCTCGAGACGGCGGCGACACGCTTCCTTGCAGCGATCGATCTCGATCGACAGGTCGTCCCGGCCTACCTGCACCTCGGCGATGTCCGCGTCGCTCAGCAGGATCTCGTGGCCGCCGTGAAGGTGTGGGAGACGATGATCGACGTCTCGGTGGAGCGCGCCTATCTCGCCTTCGAGCGGCTCGAACGGGCCTATCGGCAGATGGGCAGGCCGCAGCGATTCGAAGAGCTGTGCCGACGACTGATGCAGCAAACGCCGCGTGAATGGCGCGCGCGCGTGGCCCTCGCGGCGCATCTGACCGCACGCGGCGAGGCCACCACGGCGATCCAGACCCTCTTCGAGGCGCTCGAACACAATCCGCACGCGCTCTCGATCCATCAGGCCATCTGGAACACACTCGAGGCGCTGGGGCTGCCGAGCGGGCTCGTCGAACGCTACGTGGAAATCACGCGCACCTCGGTGTTCTACATGGACCCGCATGTGTGCACGAAGTGCCGCTACCGCAGCACCGAGCTGCTCTGGCAGTGCCCGCATTGTCACGAGTGGAACACGTTCGTCGAAGAACGCATCACGCCTGCGACCGACACGGAGTCGGAACTGCCGGCCACTACCCACTGACATGCGTCCGCGGCCGCTGCGCGTGGCGCTCACCGGCGGCATCGCGTCGGGCAAGAGCTACTGCGCCACGCGCCTGCGCGACCGCGGCGCGCCGGTGATCGACGCCGATCAGCTCGCACGCGAGGTCATCGCGCCGGGCACGGCCGGTGCCGCCGCCGTCGAGCAGCGCTTCGGCACACTCGACCGCGCCGCACTCGCCGCTCTCGTCTTCACGGATCGCCACGCGCGGACGGATCTGGAAGCGATCATCCACCCGCGCGTGTACGACGCCATCGACGCGTGGTATCGCGCGCTGCGCCATGCGCCGTTCGGTATCGCCGACATCCCGCTCGTGTTCGAAACGGATCATGCCCGTGATTTTGATCGCGTGATTCTGGTGGCCTGCCGGCCGGATCAGCAGCGCGAGCGGCTGCAGGCGCGGGGGATGTCCCCTGCGGACGCCGAGGCGCGGATCGCCGCCCAGCTCACCGTCGAAGAAAAACTCGCCCGCGCCAAGAGCGCCGGCCTGAGCGTCGATGTGATCGACACCTCCGGCACGACAGCGGACACCGACCGGCAGATCGACCGGCTTATCGAGCGGCTCGGGTCTCTGCCGCCACGAGTGTGTTCTTGAGGAGCAGCGCAATCGTCAGCGGCCCGACGCCGCCAGGCACCGGCGTCATCGCACCGGCCACATCCCAGACTCCGGGATGGACGTCACCGACCACCGTCGAGCCCTTCTTGTCGAAGCTCTCGAGCCGCTTCGAGCCGTCACCGAACAATCGCACCACCAGCTGACGATCCGAGGTCGGCGACGTGCCGACATCGATGACCGTCGCGCCCGGCTTGACCATGTCCGGCGTGACGAATCCCGGCCGGCCGATCGCAGACACGAGCAGGTCGGCCTCGCGTGTGACGGCGGCCAGATCCTTCGTGCGTGAATGGCAGATCGTCACCGTGGCGTCACGCTGAAGCAGCAACAGCGCCATCGGCTTCCCCACGATCTCGCTGCGTCCGAGCACGACGGCACGCGTGCCGGCGATCGCGATCTTCGATCGCTCGAGCAGCTCAATGACCCCGGTCGGGGTGCAGGCCTGCAACGCCGCGCGCCCCTGCACCAGCAGGCCCACGTTGTGCGGATGGAAGCCGTCGACGTCTTTGCGCGGGTCGATGGCGTCAAACACTTCCTGCGTCGCCGCCTTGCCCAATGCGGCCGGCAGTGGCGACTGCACGAGGATGCCGTCACAGTGATCGTCTGTATTGAGCTGATGCACGAGTGCGAGCACCGCATCGCGCGTGGCCGTCGCGGGCAGACGGTGCACGGTGACCTGGAGTCCGGTCTCGGTGCCCGCCTTCTCCTTTGCGGCCACATAGACCTTCGAGGCAGGATCGTCGCCTACAAGCAGGATGTGCAGCGACGGCGCGCGGCCGTGCTGAGAAACGAAAGCGGCGATTCGCGGTGAGAGTTCACCGCGAATCGCCGCTGCGCAAAGAGT
>CAYFLU010000084.1:0-14232 GCA_964343975.1 uncultured Solibacteraceae bacterium | reverse complement strand
GCATGCGCGCTCTCGCTGTTGCAGCCTCTCTCACGCTTGCGGCCCTGTCGGCCGTTCCGGCGGCCGGCCCGGCCGCGCCCTCGACGATCCAGTTCGTCTTCACGTCAGACTCGCATTTCGGCCTGACGAAGAAGACGTTCCGTGGTCGCACCGACGTCGATGCCGCCGTGGTGAACGAGGCGCTCGTCACGGCGATCAACGCGCTGCCGTCACAGAAGCTGCCCAAAGACGGCGGCATCGGCGCCTCGCTCGAGGTCGGGCCCATCGACTTCGTGGCCAACGGCGGCGACATCGCGAATCGCGCGGAAGTCACCGACAGCGGTTCGATCCAGCCGGCCGCCGTGTCCTGGGCGGAGTTCGAGCGGGTGTATCTGAAGGGCGTGCGCGTGACCGATCACAATGGACGCCCGGCACCGGTGTTCGCCGTACCTGGCAATCACGATGTGTCGAACGCCATCGGCTATCCAAGGCCGATGCAGCCGGCGCACGACGGCACGGCACTCGCCGGTCTCTACAACCTCATGATGAAGCCGGCCACACCGGTGACGCCGGCCACGCTCGTGTATCCCCGCGATCGCGTACTTACCACCCGCGACATCGGCGGCGTCCATTTCATCTTCCTGACGGTGTGGGCCGACTCGTCGGCACGCGAGTGGATGATGCGCGACCTCGCGACCATTCCGTCGACGACGCCGGTGATGATCGTCACGCACGACCAGCCCGACGCCGAAGGCAAGCACTTCACCAACCCGAACGGCCAGCGCGACATCAACCCGACCGACAAGTTCGAGAACCTGCTCGTGGATGCGCTCGAAGACGGGCCTACGGTTGAAGTCCCGTCCGTCCGAGAACAGAGTGCGCTCGAGCGCGTGCTCAGCCGCTACCCGAACGTGACGGCCTACTTCCATGGCAACTCGAACTGGAATCAGTTCTACGACTGGACCGGCCCGGAAGGCACGCTCGCGCTGCACGCGTTCCGCGTCGATTCGCCGATGAAGGGCGACCTCTCGGCCACCGACGAAACGCGCCTGTCTTTTCAACTGGCAACGATCGACATGGCCACGCGGCGCATGACGGTGCGCGAAGTCCTCTACAACGCGCATCGCGGCGCCACAACCGCTCCGGGTGGGGTGGACATCACCTGGGGCGCGTCGACAACCGTCGCGCTGGCGCCGCGACCAGCGCCGGCGCGCGTGTTTTAACACCGCGGAAACGGTCTCGTCGCGCCGCCGCCGCAACACGACGCGATACTCATTCTCGACATCACGTGGTGATGTCGTTCGACCTGGTCGCCCGGCTGCAGATGTCAGTCGGCCCGACCACCTCTCCGGCGCCTGCACGAGCTCGGGGATCTGTCCACCGTCGCGGGCGCCCGTGCCCTCCTCCTCCTCCTCGCACACGGGTGCACAAAGACGACGGACAGAGTCCACGAGCCTCGGGCAGGCGCCCTGCTCAGTCACTCGCCACACACCCTACTCAGTGGTCCGCAGCGATAATGGACGCGTGGCGTACGACTTCCCCGGGCTGATCAAGGCCGTTCCCGCTCTTCGGGAATTCCTCCGTACCAATCCGCGCGGCGAGGCCACGATCAACTTCAACGATCCGGAAGCGGTCAAGGCGCTCAACAAGGCCCTGCTCGTTGACGCCTACGGCCTCACGGCGTGGGACCTGCCACCCGGCGCGCTGTGCCCCGGCGTGCCGGGCCGCGCTGACTACATCCATGCCCTCGCGGAATTACTGGCCGACGGCGGTGATGTGCCGACGGGGCCGGGCGTGCGCGTGCTCGACATCGGCACGGGCGCCGGCGCGATCTATCCGGTCATCGGCGCCAGTGAGTATGGCTGGTCATTCGTCGCCAGCGAGACCGACAGGAACTCTCAGCGGTGGGCACGGCAGATCGTGCGGCTGAATCGACGGATCGCATCGCTGATCGAGATCCGGCACCAACCCGATCCGATGCGCTGCTTCGCGGGCGTCACGAATCCCGGCGAGATGTTTGCGGCATCGATGTGTAATCCGCCGTTTCATGCGTCCGCGGAAGGCGCCGCGGCGGGCACGACGCGCAAGCAGCGCAATCTGGGCATCGCGCGGAAAGACCGCACCTTGAATTTCGGTGGTCAGGCCGGCGAGTTGTGGTGCGAGGGCGGTGAAGTGGGATTCATCGAGCGGATGATCACCGAGAGTGCCGCGCGGCCGCGACTGTGCCGATGGTTCACGACGCTCGTCGCCAAAAGCGAGCACCTGCCCCGCCTGCGGCGTTCACTCGAACGCGTGAAGCCGGTGACGATGCAGGTGCTCGAGATGGCGACGGGGGCAAAGAAGACGCGCGCCCTCGCCTGGTCGTTCGATCCTACCAGCCGCTCTTGACGCCCTTCTTCGCGAGCTCGTCGTCCATGTACTTCTTGACCGGCGCAAAGTAGTCGACGATGGCGGTGGCGTCCATTTCACGGGAGCCGGTCAGGGCTTCGAGCGCGTCCTGCCACGGGCGCGACAGGCCCATCGACAGCATCGCGTTCAGTTTCTTGCCGGCGGCGGCGCTCTCGTAGATCGAGCAGCGATGGAGCGGCAGCGTGCACCCGGCTTCCTTTGCCAACGCGCGGTGGAACTGGAACTGCAGGATCGCCGCGAGGAAGTAACGCGTGTAGGGCGTCACCGACGCGACATGGTATTTCGACCCGGCGTCAAAGAACTCCTCGCCGCGCTCGTTCGGCGCGGAAATGCCCTGGTACTTCGTGCGCAGGTCCCACCAGGCTTTGTTGTAGTTCTCGGGCTTGATCTCACCAGAGAAGATCTTCCAGCGGTACTGATCCACGAGCAGGCCGAACGGCAGGAACGCGATCTTCTCGAGCGCCTTGTTCATCAGGAGGCCCGTGTCTTTCGACGCGTCGGGCGCCTTGTCGATCATGCCGATCTTCACGAGGTACTCCGGCGTCACCGAGAGCGCGATCGTGTCGCCGATCGCTTCATGGAAGCCGTCGTTCGCGCTGTCGCGGAAGAGCGGCGGCAGCGTGTTGTAGGCGCGCTGATAGAAGTTGTGCCCGAGCTCGTGATGGATCGTGTTGAAGTCTTCCTCGGTCGGGCTGATGCACATCTTGATGCGGAGATCATTCACCGCATCCACGTCCCACGCGCTGGCGTGGCACACCACGTCGTGATCCGGCGGCTTGATGAACTGCGACCGCTTCCAGAACGTGTCAGGCAGCTTCTCGAAGCCGAGCGACGTGTAGAAGCGCTCGCCCATCCGCACCATGTCGGTCGGCGACGCCTTGCGGGTCTTCAGGATGTTGCTGAGCGAGTAGCCGGGATCGCCCGACGGCGGCGCCATCAGCGGATACAGATTCGACCAGTCCTGCGACCAGATGTTGCCGAGCAGATACGCCGGAATCGGTCCGTTCGCGGGCACGACATCGCCGTACTTGTCGTGCAGCTTCATGCGCGTGTAGGCGTGAAGCGTGAGGTAGAGCGGCTTCACCTGATCCCACAGCCGGTCGAGTTCCTTCGTGAACGCATCGGCCGGCATGTCGTACTTGCCGCGCCACATCGCGCCCGAGTCGGCAAAGCCGAGTTCCTTCGCGCCCGTGTTCGCAAGCTCGACGAAGCGGACGTAGTCCTTCTTCATGGGTTGGGAGACCGTCTGCCAGCCTTCCCAGGCGGCACGCAGTTCCTTCGGGTCGCGCGAGTTGGCGAGGATCGACGTCACGCCCTCGATGTTGAGGCACGACTTTTCGTCTTTCGGGTCTTTGCACCACCGGCCCTTGCCGTACGTCGCCGTCATCGACGAGACGAGCTTCGCGAGTTCCTCGGCCTGCTTCGGATCCTTTGGCGAGGCCAGCACGAGTGCCACCTTCAACAACGTCAGCTGGCGGCGAAGGTCGGGCGCCACCTGCACGTTGTCGTACTTCACGGCTTCCTTGGCGAGGCGCGCGGCGGCGTCATTGAGCGCCTGTCCGGCGCGGGCGCCAATCGCTTCCGTGTCGTCGGTGATGTAGGTCTCGGCCACCCACTCCGCCTGCTGCTGCTCGACGCCGAGCTTCAGCAGCTCCGCGTTGGCGGCCTCCACGAACTTCTTCGCATCGTCTGCCGTCGGCGCCGGCGCGGCGCTGTTGCAGGCGGCTGCCCACACGGAGAGACCAATCACTGCTGCACTGAGAAGACGCTTCATACGCTCGAGCCTCCGAAGACGACGGCACGCGACCGGACGCGCCACACGGCGGTCAGGACCACACCCACAATGGTAAGGCCGACCGACAGGCCGAGCCACAGGCCGACGACACCCCAGCCCCGATTGAAGCAGAGCCAGTAGGCGACGGGCATCCCGATCACCCAGTGCCCGACCAGGTTCATGACCATGGGCGTGCGCGTGTCGCCGAGGCCGCGGAGGGCACCGGTGGCCACGACCTGCCACGCGTCGAAGAGCTGGAGGGCACCGTACACGAGCAGCACGGTGGCGCCTACGCGGAGCACCGACTCGTCCTGCGTGAAGATCCGCATCAGGGGGCCGGGAATGACGGCGTAGAGCGCCGCGGTGACCAGCATGAAGCCGCTGGCGAGCAGGAACGCGCTCGTGCCGGCCATGCGCACGCCCTGGGCGTCGCGCCGACCGATGGCCTGGCCCACGCGCACGGCGGCGCCCGCGCCAAGCCCGAGCGGAATCATGAACACGAAGCTCGCAATGTTCAGCACCACTTGATTGGCCGCGATTGCGAGCGGCGAGATCCGCCCGGCCAAGGCCGACGCCATCGCGAACACGCCGACCTCGAGCGTGATCTGCACGGCGGCCGGAATGCCGAGGCGCGCCACACGCCACATCCGCTCGACATCGATCGCGAACGGCACGTCGTGCAAGCCGGACGGCGTGCGCCGTTCGCGCCACCAGATCACGATGAAGAGAAACACCGCCAGGTAGATGCGCGCGCCGAGCGTGGCGTACGCCGACCCGTTCGTGCCGAGCGCGGGCATCCCCCACCGGCCGTAGACGAACAGCCAGTTGCCGAAGGCATTGACCAGGTTGGCCGTGATCAGCGCGACCATCACCGGCCGCACCACGTTCATCGCCTGGAGGTATCGCCGAAAGGCCGCGTAGGCCAGGAGCGGCGCGATCGACAGAATCAGCCGCGCGATGTAGGGCTGAATGATCTCGAGCACCGCCGGGTGAAAGCCGAAGCTCGGCAGCCACCACACGATGCCGGACAGCGCCGCCACGAGCGCCACGCTCAACACGGCGGCCAGCTGCACGCCGGCAAACAGCCAGCGATGACACTCGTCGATGCGACCGGCGCCGTAGCTCTGCGACACGTACGTGTCGAGCGCGAACAACGTGCCCATGCCGAAGAGCGCGATCGACATGAAGATCGTCGATCCCGTGCCGACCGCGCCGATCGCGGCCGGGCCCAGTGGGCTGACCATGATTGTGTCGATGATGCCCATCATGATCCAGCCGAGTTCGGAGAGGATCACGGGTAGAGCCAGTGACAGCATGGCTCTCAGTTCGCGGCGCATCTCTACATTGTACTTTCCGTGGAGAGAAGGTGGCCCAGACACGGTGCGAAGGTGCGAACGTTCGAACGTTCCGCAGTGCACAGTGCGAAGGTCAGAGTGCGAAGGTGCGAATGTGAGGGTGCGAAAGTGCGACAGTGCGAAAGTGCGACGGTGCGATGGTGCGGCTATCGCCGCGTCGTGCGGGGCTCGGCTTGACTGAGCACCTGGCGAATCGCGGCGTCGAGCGCCGGCTGATCAGCGATCACCGGCGTGCCCGTCAGTGCGCGCAGGGCGGCGTGGCGTTCGCCCACTGTCGTGTCGGGGCCGCTGAATGGGCGATCGCCGAAGTCGCGCGGATCCACCGCAAGCAACGTGATACCGGCTCGCGACGCCGAGGCGGCCACCGCAGCGAAGGTCGCTTGCAGTTCACGTCGCTCGTTGGCGGTCAGCGTATTCAACACCGCGCCGCTCGACACGAGCACGATGACCTTACGGCGATTCGAGATCGACGCCATCGACGACACCACATCGGCTAGCGTTTGCGAAGTCAGCTGCGCACGGCGCGCGATGTCGGTCGACGGCAGCTGCGATGCATCCGCAGGGGTCGGCCCCAGGCCCATCAGTTGATTCACCTTCCCGTCGACCTTCCCCTTCTCGAAGGTGGGATCCAGCGGCGTGGACCACCGTCCGGTCGATGCGAGGCTCATCAGGCTCCCGTCGGGCAGTAGGCGATCCACCACGTCACGTATGACGCGCCGCATCTGCACCGTGTCCACAAACCTCACATGGGCATCGTCGACCACCACGGCGACGACGGGGCCGTCCGCTGTGGCGCCCACGGGCTGTGCCAGCGCCGGAACCACGCCCGCGACACTGAGCGTCACCGCCAACACCACCGCGAACGAGATCGATGCCTGCTTCATGCCTGCGCCTCCGCCCGGTTTGACGCCCGCGGCGGGCCGGTGGTCGGGGGCCGTGTCAACGCGAGCCGCGACTGTAAGGTCGGTGACCGCGTCGTTCCGTCCGTCGCCAGCCGATCGGTCTCCGCGGCGCCGGCCTCGTCGCGGGCAGTCAGCGTGCCAACGTCGTGCGTGGTCCAGGTGACGGTGACCTTGCGATAGCGGATGTCGAGATCTGGATGGTGATCGACCCGCTCGGCGTAGTCGGCAAGTCGATTGACGAAGGCCATCGCATCCGCGAACGACGCGAACGTGAACGTGCGACTCAGCGCCACGGCCGTGCGGTGCCACGAATCGGTCATGAACCCTCCCGAGATGTCTCGAATCATCCTAACGGCCCTCCGTGTCTCCGTGTCTCCGTGTTGCTCTACCCCAGCCCACTCCGCGTCTCCGTGTCTCCGTGTCGCTCTTTCCCAACCCACTCCGTGCCTCCATGTCTCCGTGTCGCTCTGTCGATTTCTCCAGGTGTCGCCATACGATGGAGCCGTGACGCACGCGGAGTGGCTCTTCGGGTGGGATGAGACCCCGGGCATCGTGTCGGTGTGGGCCGACGGCGAGGGGCGCGCCACGGTGTGGCGTCGCGTCGACGGCGCCCTCGTCTCCGAAGCCGCCGCCTACCGGCCGTGGATGCTGGTCGATGACATCACCGGACTCACCGACACCGACGTCACCTGGCGCGAACTCGACGGGCCCGGGGCGCTGCGCTTCCATGTGAGCGCCGACACGGGCAAGGTGTTGTCCACCGCTGTTCTTACTGCCGCCAGTCGGCGGCTCGGCCAGCGCATCGATCACGTGAGCGCGCTCGAAAAGAGCGCCGTGCTGTCACTGCCGCCGGAAGAGCAATATCTCGTCGCCAGCGGGCGCACCTACTTCAAAGGCCTCGCCTTCGACGATCTCCGCCGGCTGCAGTTCGATCTCGAAACGACCGGGCTCGATCCGCGGCGCGACCGCGTGTTCATGATCGCCGTGCGCACACCCACCGGCGAGACGACCACCCTTGAAGCCGACGGCACGGACGATCGGGCGGAAGCCGGCCTTATTCGCCGGCTCGCGGCGCTCGTCGCAGACGCGGATCCCGACGTGATCGAGAACCACAACCTGCACGGCTTCGATCTGCCGTTTCTCGAACATCGCGCGCGTCGACTCGGCGTGCGCCTCGAGCTTGGACGCATCCCGACCGGCGGCCTCAAACAACGCGCGGCCCTCCGCGGCGCGAAGCGTGACGACGGCAGTGGCCGGCGGGTGCGGTTCGTGGCGCCGGGGCGCGAACTGATCGACACGCTCGATGCGGTGCGCCGCTACGACTTTGCCGTGCGCGAACTGCCGAGCCACAGCCTGAAGGCCGTCGCGCGCCACCTCGGCGTGGCCGGTCCGGACCGCGAACTCATTCGCGGTGACCAGATCTACGACGTGTATCAACGCGATCCCGCCCGCGTGCGGCGCTACGCCATCGCCGACGTCGAGGAAGTGCACGGGATCGCGCGCCTGCTCGGTGGTGCGGCCTTCGCGCTCGCGACCATGGCGCCGCGGCGATACGAACGGCTGGCCGACGCGGGCGCCGCCACCGGCATCATCGATCCGCTGCTGGTGCGCGCCTACCTCCGCGCCGGCGCGGCGTTGCCCGCGCACGAAGACGGCGACGGCACGGTGCACACCGGCGCCGCGCTGCACCTCTTCGCGTGCGGCGCCGCGCATCGCGTGGTGAAAGCCGACGTCGCGAGCCTGTATCCGTCGCTGATGCGCTCGTTCCGCATCGGCCCCGCGCGCGACCGCCTCGGCGCCCTCCTCGCCATCGTCGATCAGCTCGTCGAACGACGTCTGGCCGCCAAGGCCGCAGCGAAAGCCGCCGCGCCCGGCTCACCCGATCGTCACAGAGAAGAAGCGATGTCGGCCGCGATCAAGCTCGTGGTGAATTCCGCCTACGGCTATCTGGCCGCCGGCGACGGACTCACACGCTTCGCCGATGTGCATGCCGCCAACGAGGTCACGCGACGCGGCCGCGAGACCCTCGACTTCATGTGTCGCGAGCTGGCCGCGCGCGGCGCGCAACTGCTCGAAGCCGACACCGACGGCGTCTACTTCGCCGTGCCCGAGTCATGGACCGAAGCCGACGAACGGCGCGTCGTCACCGAAGTGGCCGCGCTGCTGCCGCAACTCGTCCATCTCGAGTTTGAGGGGCGCTACGCGGCGATGCTGTCGCACGAACCGAAGAACTACGCGCTGCTCACCTACGACGACCGGCTGCTGCTCCGCGGCGTGGCCTTCCGGTCCAGTCGCGCAGAGCCGTTCGGCGAAGCGTTTCTCCGTCGTGCGATCCATGCGCTCCTCACCGGTGACGTTGTCGGCGTGCGCGCGGCGTACCTCGACACCGTATTCGCGCTCCGCCGGCGGGAACTGCCGACCTTCGACGTGTCGTCGCGCGTGCGCACGACCAAGACGAGCGACGACTACGGAGCCGTGCGGGCACAGCGGCGCGAGCTGACCTACGAAGCGCTCCTCGCGAGCGGCCGCACCAACTGGGCCCTCGGCGAGCGCGTGCGCGTGTATCGCACCGCCGGTGGCGGCGGCAATGTGGTGCCGGATCCGGATGACGAGGCGATCGCGACCCCTGAGGGCGAGTGGATCGACCGTCGCGACTACGACGTGGATCACTACGTGCGGGTGCTGAGGGACAACTTTGCGTCACGCCTCGAACGCGCCTTCACGCCGGACGACTACGCCGCGCTGTTCGCAGATCCGGCACAACCGTCGCTGTTCGACCGGGACATCACCGACATCCGAGCCTCACTCCGACCGGCGTGACGAGCGCACGATCACGTCTCTCCGTTCCCGCCTTTACTTCCCACTTCCCACTTCTACTTCCAACTTGTTGCTTCTAACTTCCCACTTGCACGAACGGGTCAATATCTCTGATCACGTCGTGCGGATCGCGCGCCAAGGCGCGCAATGGCCGTTCGAATGCCGCGTCGGGCATCCAGCGAATCGCCAGCGATCTCGCCATCTTGATCAACGGATTCGCCGTGGTCGTCATCCGCGCGAGCCGCGGGCCGAGACGGATGATCTTCATCGTGCGCACCTGGCGCACCACTTCGTAGATACGCAGGCCGAAGTCGATGTCGGGCTGGTCCTTGAGCATCATGCCCAGCGCGACCGCATCTTCCAGCGCTTGCGCGGCGCCCTGCCCAGTGTGCGGCAATACCGGATGCGCCGCGTCGCCGAGGAGCGTGACGTTGCCTTCGCCCCACCGCGCGAGTGGCGGCCGCCACATGAGCGGGTCGAACCGGAGATCCTCGGGTGCGGTCGCTTCGGCGATGGCGCGGAGTGGCGCTTCGAAGCGCGGCAACAGGCCGCGCAGAATCTCGCGCGGATCGGTCGCGTGCACGTCACGCGCGCGCAGCGAGATGTACCAGTACACGCCGTCGCGGCCGGCGCGCGCCGTGGCCGCTTCCAATGCGTGGTCGAGGTAGTTCACCGCGGTGAGGTCGCCGAGGTGCGCGGTTGCGCCGTAAGCCACGCCGCGCAACGCGACGTATCCGCTCGGGCGCAACGTCGCCTCGTCGCCACAGAGACCGCGGCAGATCACGGACCGCACGCCGTCTGCGCCAATGAGGATGTCGCCGACATCCGTCTGTCCATCGGCGAGCGTCACGACGACGCGCCGGCCGTGCTCGGCGAACGACACGACATCGCTCGACAGCTGCAGCGCGTCCGCGCCAACCGCGTCGAGGAGCACGCCATGCAGATCCGGCCGCAGCGCCACGACGGCCTGCCCGGCCGCGCCGATATTGAGACGGCGCAACACGCGGCCGCTGAGCGCGCGGATCTCGATCCCGGCCTGCGGCACCGTGCGCTCCGCGATGGCGGTGGCCACGCCCAGCTCGCGCAACTGCGCCAGCGCGTTCGGCGCGAGCAACACGCCGAACCCGAGTTCGCGCGGATGCGCGGCCCGCTCGTGAATTCGCACGCGCCAGCCCGCACGCTGCAATGCCACACCCGCGGCCAACCCGCCGATGCCGGCGCCCACGATGAGAGCGGTACGTGTCTCGATGAGGCTCGTCATCGCACGCCAATCTCGGTGCCGCAGAGCCGATCGTGCGGTCCGCGCGTGGGCCGCAGGAACGTCCAGACGACACCAGCCAACATGACGAGCGACACGATCGACGCCGGAATCGCGGCCATGAAGAACCGCTGCGTCACCGGCACCGCGCAGAGGATCGCGTACACGCCGACGGGCGACCACGCGACCATCAGCCGCCAGATCGCTCGCCAGCGTGACACTTCACGGCCGCGCCGCGTGAGCACCGCCAAACCGAGCGTGGCCATCAGGAGACCGCTCGGGCGGATCACCACCGACATCAGTCCGACCGAGAACGACATGCCCGCGCCCACGAACAGGAGCGTGCTCATGATCGTGCCGGGGCTGTCTTCTTTTTGAAGATCGCGGTCATAGTCGGCTTCCGCGCGCGCCACCACGGCGCGCACCTTCTCGTCGGCTGCACGGAGTTCCTCCGCCGACGGCGTGAGCGCCGCCGTCGTGGCGGCCAGCGCCTCCAGCTTCGCGGTGTCGATGTTCTTGCCGCCGATCTTCACTTTCCACGTGCGCTTGCTCTGCAGCGTCTGCTTGTAGTGCCCGGCCAGCGACGCGGCCAGGGCGTCGCGCGTCGCCGCATCGGATTCCGATTCGAGGGCGCCGAGCATTTCCTGCGCGACGTAGACCTCTTTCGTGACCATCTTCGACACCATCGCGGTCGCAATGACGCCGGCGATCATCAACAGGATCACCGGCACCGCGCTCGCCAGCAGCGGCACGTACCGGCGGCCACGCGACACCTCATCAGGCGACATGGCCGCGCCTGTGAGATCCGCCCGGAGATCGGCCATCGCCAGTTGCGGCCGCTTGTGCCAGCGATCGAGCATCGCCACCGCCGACACCGGCACCGGCGTGGCGCCTTCGTAGCCCATCGCGAGACGGCCGACCTGCTCGAGCCACGACGCCGCCGGCAGTGCCGGCGCGATTGCCGCACCCGGCGCGGGCCAATCGAGCAGCACGGCGCGGCCATCGGGTCGCACCCACACGCGGTCCAACGCCAGCACCGGCGTCGTCCCGTCCTGTTCCGCGGCAACCAGCTCCGCGGCCAGGTCGGCCAGCCACAGTCGCGCGCGACTCCACGGCACCGATGACGGCTTCGGATCGAGCGGCGCGCCTTCCGGCGCTTCGAACGCGTCCCAACATTCATCGGACGTGCGCTGCCCGGCGAGCCAGTGCAATCGGCCAATGCGATCGACTTCGCGGCGTGCGCGAGATGTTTCCGGTGCCCCGAGCGCGTGCTCGAGAATCCACACGCGCCGCTTCAGCACCGGATCGAAGGCGTTGAGGATCGTGCCGGAGGCTGTCTCGGCCAGCTCACCGAGCACCGTGAACGGGCCGAGCGTGCGGCGGCCCTGCCCACTCGCCATGTCGACGGCGCCCGTGACCGCGGTCTCGTCTCGGCGACGCAGTTCGTCGCGCTGGCGCTGCACCACGCGGGTGCCGGTGAGCCAGTCGTGCAGCCCCATGAAGCCGTTGCGACGACGCATCGGCACGAGTTGCGCCGCGAGCCCGAGCATCGGCCCGGCCGAGACCACGATCGGCATCCACACGTGATCCGCCGCGAACTGCGCGAACCGATTCGGACCGAACAACAGCGCCGCCACGACATTGAACGCGTTGCCGCCGAAGAACACGAGCGTGCGCTTGAACATCTGCGCCCACGTGCGCTCGCCCTGCACCGACACGACGCGCAACCCAAAGAGCCGCTTGCCGAGCGACACGCCCGTGCGACATTCCGTGAGCGCGTAGTAGAGCAACGACACGAGCACCGGAATCGGATCGACGTTCACCGACACGTCACCGCGACCAGTGGAGCGGCTGAACGTCGAAGCGTGCCCCCAATCGACGATCGATCCCAGAATGCCCGACACTGCGCCGATCACCGCAGCATCGATCGCCCAGGCGACGAGCCGCACGCCGGGCCGCGCCGGGCCGGTGGTCGCCGAGAACGGGCGCAGCGCGTCGACGAGTTCCGGGTACGACGACGGCCGCTCGGACGGATCCTTCGCGAGACAACGCGCAATCACGGCACTCAAGCCGTGCGGCACACGGCTCTGCACCGTGTGCGCGAGCGGTGCCGCATCGCGCTTCACGCGCTCGATGAGCTCGGTGACATCGCTGCCGTCGAACGGCGCGCGGCCCGTGAGCAGAAAGAACAGCGTGGCGCCGACCGCGTAGATGTCGGCGCGCACATCGAGCGTAGCGCCGCTGAACTGCTCGGGCGGCGCATACTGCGGCGTACCCTGAAAGCCGCCCTGCCGGTCGCTCGCCGACGTGGAAATCGAGAGACCGAAGTCCCCGACCTTCACGGCGCCGTTCGCATCGACGAAACAGTTCGACGGCTTGATGTCGCGATGGAGAATGCCGGCTGACGCGGCCGCGTCGAGGCCGCTGATCACATCGAGCACGGCCGCCACCGCGTCGGCCACAGGCATGGGGCCGCGCTCGCTCACGCGATCCTTCAGCGTGCCCCCCGGCACAAGCTGCATCGTGATCACGGGCAGACCGTCGATCTCATCGCTGCCGAGGACATACACGGTGTGCGGATGGCTCAGCGATGCCGCCAGGCGGCCTTCCTGGAGAAATCGCTGTCGCTCAGGACCGAAATCAATGCGACCGCGCAACAACTTCAACGCCACGCGCTTGCCCGTCGCGTTGTGCGTCGCTTCGTAGACCTCGCCCATGCCACCGCGGCCGAGCAACTGCACGATCGTGTAGGCACCGAACGTCTGCCCATCGGCCAACCGCAACGCATCGCTCGCGCCGGCCGACGGCTGCGACGCGCTCGATCCCCGCGACGACCACGCGCTCGACGACGACAGCACGGCGGCGTGCTCACTCGACGGCGACAACACCGTCGGCTGATCACTGGCCGGCAGATTCGTGGATAAGCGTGTTTCGTCGTTCATCGGGGACACAGCAAGACTACTGCGAATGCGGCGGAAAAAGAGGAGGGGCGGCCTCTGTTCAGGCCGCCCCTCGGTCTTCAGGTCGAAGTGGTCACCGCCAACTTTCGACTTCCCACTTCCCCCTTCAACTTCCCACTTGCTGCTTCTGCCTTCCCACTTGCAGTGTCTCTGCCTACTTCTTCCCCGCGTCGAGGTGCTCCCAGTTCAACATCGCGTTGAACACGAGGAAGTAGTTGCCCGAAGTCTCGTAGCGCCAGAACGGACGCACGCCGAAGAGGATCACGTGGCCCTTGCCGATCTGCTGCTCGATCACGGCCGGGTGGCCCGTAAGGTTTTCCGGACCGACCATCTCACCCGAGAGCAGGATGTCGTTGGCATCCGTCGGGTAGGACAGCAGCACTCGCGGCGTGCCGCGCGTGCCGAGGCCGAGGTCTGAGGCACCCGCCGCCGCGCCGGCCGGCGCCGCGCCACCAGCGCGACCGCCACCACCGCGGCCACCGCCGCCGCCCGCGCCCGCCGAGCCACGACCCGCGCCCGCACCAGCGGCTGCGCCGGCGCCCGCACCGGCTGCTGCGGGAGCGCCGCCCGGGCCGCCCGCCGGCGCGCCGCCGAAGCCTGCGCCGCCGCCACGGCCACCGCCACCCACACCCGCGGTCGCCACGCCCGGCACCGGCACGTACGCGCCGCCTTCGAGCGTTGTGAGCTGCGGCGCCTGCGCCATCGGCTGCAGGTCGCCGCCATTCAGAATGCCGCCCGGCACCATCGTCGGCGACGTCGGACCACCGCCGCGGCCACC
>CAYFLU010000083.1:0-14824 GCA_964343975.1 uncultured Solibacteraceae bacterium | reverse complement strand
CTGAAGAACTCCGCCGCCTGCTCGAGCCCCGGCGTGAGCACCACCGGCAGCACTTCGCCCACCGGCGTGCCGGCCCAGCCGCCTTCCGAGAACGCCTTGCGGCCGCCGAGCATCAGCAAGCCGCCGCCACGCACGTTCACGAACTCCGCGATCATCTTGAGCTGATCGTTCGTGAAGGCGTTGGCCGGCACACTGCCGAGAATGATCGAGCGATACGCGAAGAGCTCTTCACGCGTCGTCGGGAACCCGCCGAAGAGTTCGTCCGCGTTGTCGACGCCGAGCCGCAGATACTTCTTCTCGTTCGTGCGCTGCAGCAGCACGACCTGCACGTTCTCGTCGCCTTCGAGCGCCTGACGGATGAACTTGGCTTCGAATCGCGGCTCGCCTTCGTAGTAGAGGATCTTCTCCTTGCGGTCGTAGACCTCGATGCGGCTGTCGCGCTGGTTGTTCTCGGCAACCTGCTCGCCATCCTGCGTCGGCACGCGGAAGCGGAACGTGCGCAGGCCGGCGTCGGGCGCGAGGAACTGCACGCGGAACGTGCTCGACTCGCCGTTCTGCGGCAGCAGAATCTCCTGCTGTGCCAACAGCCGGCCGTCGCTCTCCACATTGAGCGGCACCTTCTTGCCCGCGTAGCCGTTCTGCATCACGACGACGTCGACGACGAGCGCGGTGCCCTTGAGCACGCGGCGCGGCGTATCCACGCGCGACACCTGAATGTCCTTCGAGAGGTGCTCCTGGCCGAGGCCGATCGCAAACACCGGCACGCCCTGCGCCTTGAGCTGGCTGATCGAGGCTTCGAAGGCGTTGTCGGCCGTGTCGGCGCCGTCGCTGACGACGAGCAGGCCCGACAGCGGGAGGCCCGTCAGCTCGTCGCGCGCGCGATCAAGCGCGTCGCCGAGCCGCGAGGAGGTGCCGTCGAACGTGAGCGCGCCCGCATTGGCCACGCGCTCCGCATTCGTCGCGAACTTGAACTGCCGCACGGCGAAGCGCTTGGTGAGCGCCGCCAGCAGCGGGCTGTCGGGCTTCGAGAAGTTCGTGGAGATGTACTCGGCGCGCGGCTTGCCGCCTTCGTCGGGGATCCGCATCGACCGCGAGTCGTCGACGAGCACGCCGAGAAAGTTCTGCTGCGGCACGGCGGCCTTGAGAATCATCGCCGGACGCATGAGGCAGAAGAGCACGATCGCCATCGCGGCCACACGCAAGCCGATGAGGATCGCGCGATCGCGTCCTGTCGCCTGACGCGCCACCTGCCGGTAACTCGAGATCGCGTACGCCGTCGCGCCGGCCGCAATCAGGATCGCGAGCCAGCCGGAGCGAGTCGCCCCCCAGACGAACGTGCCCTGCTCGAACACCAGTGGCTGGTACTTGAACAGGAACTGAAACAACGAAGCGATCAGCGGGCGCCCCCTCTTCAGGTCGTGCGTCGTGTTGTGGAAACGTGCCGGATTCTATCCCAGCGTCGCCGTCGCCCTGGCCAGGATGTCAGCCACCGGCGCGGCCACGCCGCCCTGTGCCAACTCGGGACGGCCTCCACCGCGCCCACCGAGGTCAGACGTCGCGGCCTTCATCCAGGCCCCGGCATCAAACGCGACATCCGACGACCGGGCCACAACGACCGGCGCCGGACTCCCGTCGCCCACTATTACGACGACGAAGCCGGGGCTGCTGACGATGGCGGACGCGAGAAACTTGATCGCGTTCGCATCCCAGCCGGCTTGTGCTCGGACTACGATTCGGGTCCCGTTATTCCCGACCACGGCACTGGCCCGGAGTTCCTCGGCCAGCCGGGCCGTGACCTGTTCTTGTAGCTCGCGAATGACCTTCTGCTGGTCTTTGATCTGGCCCTGTAACCGTGACACGGCCTCTGGAATCTCCGGCACGCCGAGGCTCAGGGCGCGGGCGGCCTCCTGCGTGACGTGGCGGAGGGCCGCAAATGCGGTCAACGCGCGCAGACCGCACACGAACGACACGCGGCTCCCGCCCTTGAAGCGCTCCCACCCCGTGATGAGGATCGACCCGATCATGCCCGTGCGCGGCACGTGGGTGCCGCCGCAGGCCGACAGGTCGAAGCCCGGGACCTCGACCAGTCGCAATGTCCCGGTGCGCGTGGACTCCTTGCGCAACGGCAGCGCGGCCGCCTCTTCGGCGCTCGCGTACCGCACGCGCACCTCGAGATCGCGCAGCACACACTGGTTCGCCGCGCCTTCGCCGAGCGTGATGTCTCCCGGCGTCAGCTCGCGATGCAGATCGATCGTCGACGTCTCGGCGCCCATGTGAAAGCTGACCGTGCGGGCCTGCACGATCTGTTCGAACGCGGCCGACAGGATGTGCTGCCCGGTGTGCTGCTGCATGTGGTCGCGGCGGCGCAGCGCGTTGATCTCGCCCCGCACGCGCGTGCCCGGCGCGATGGGCCCCGCCGCCACGTGACGAATCTCGCCCGTCGCCTCGTCGTCGATCACATCCTTCACGGCCATCGCCGCACCGCCATCCGGCGTGAGCGTGCCGGTGTCGAAGGGTTGCCCCCCGGACGTCGGATAGAACGCCGTGCGGTCGAGCGTGATGTGCACCGCGTCGCCGTGCGTGTCGCAGGCCGTCACCGTGGCGTCGAAGGTCAGAAGTTGCGCGTCGTCGTAGTAGAGCCGTGCCGTCATGCTGGTCTCGCCGCCGGAATCTCGAAGAAGAAGCGGGCGCCGCCGAGCGCCCCGCGCTCGTACCCGATGCACCCGTTGTGTGAATGAATGATGCCGTAGCTCACCGACAGCCCGAGCCCGGTGCCTTCGCCGACCGGCTTGGTCGTGAAGAACGGCACGAAAAGTCGTTCTTCATCCGCCGCGGGCACGCCCGGGCCGGTGTCTTCGACCTCGAAGCGCACGAAGCCGTTCTCCGCATCCCGCGTGCGCACGATGACCTTGCGCTCCCGGCCCGTGCCGGCGCGGACGGCGTATTCGGCGTTGACGAGGAAGTTGAGCGCCACCTGCTGGATTTCGGCCGACACGGCGTTGACGGGGCGTGACGCCCGATCGTCGAGCTCGAGCGCGATCGACTGCTCGACGAGCCGGCGCTCCCACAATTCGGTGAGCCACCGCACGACGTCGCTCAACGGGAAGGTCGTCGGCCCGGCGGACTGCTGGCGCGTGAAGCGCGTGAGGTTGCGGATGATCGTGCCGGCGCGCACGCACTCGCCCTGGATGACGCCGAGGTCGGCGCGCATCGGCTCGGGCAGATCCGGTCGCGCGGCCATGACCTGCGCGCTGCCGAGGATCGACTGCAGCGGATTGCTGATCTCGTGCGCCACGCCGGAGACGAGCGTGCCGATCGCCGCGAGCCGCTCCTGCCGCACGACCTGCTTCTGCAGGTCGCGCAGCTGACCGATCATCTCGGCCATCTGCGTTTGGAGCGCCGCCAACTCCTGCGACGGCATCGGGTAGGGCTGCGGCGTGGACAGATCGCCGCGCCCGACGCGCGCGGCCATGTCTTCGAGCTGCCGGAGGCCGCGCGTCGTGCGGCCGATCACGATCGAGAGCACCGTGAGCACCAGGAGCGTGCCAAGGAACACGATGCGGAAGTTGCGCCGCCAGATGGGCCACACGCGGTCGAGCGCGATGTGCGTCGGCCGGGCGATCGCGACGCGCAGCCGCCCATCGGGCCGCGCCACGACACCCCACAACCGGTCCACGCCGTCAACATCCGTGCGCGCGGTGACGACGCCCACCGGCAACGTCGTCGCGGTCCGCACGACGTCCGTCGCACCGATCTGGCCCAGCACGCGCCCGTCGCTGCCGAACACCACCGCGGCGCTGTCGGGCGTGACCTGCAACCCTTCGAGCACGCGTGTCAGTGTGGCGGGAGGATCGGTGTCGGGCTCGAGCGCATTGGCGGCGGTGCGGGCGAGCACCGGCAACTGCTGGCCGAGGATGCGCACCTGCTCTTCGTAGGTCGCGCGCGCGGCGAGAGCCCAGAACACCGAGGCCACGGCCAGAATGACCGCGGTACCCGCGATGAGCTGCGTGCGCGCCTTGAGCGGGGACACGCCGCGATTCTAACGGAGGCGGAGACTACTAGGCGGACGGAATCAGCGGATCGTCGACGCCCGCCTCGGCAAATCCCTTCGCGCGGAGCACGCAACTGTCGCAGTGCCCGCACGGGCCGCCGTCCGGACGCGGATCGTAACAACTGTGGGTCAGGCCGTAGTCGACGCCCAGTTCGCGTCCCAGCCGGATGATGCCAGCCTTTGTCAGCGGCAACAGCGGCGCGTAGACGCGCAGCGGCCGGCCTTCGACGCCCACTTTGGTCGCGAGGCTCGCCAGATATTCGAACGCCGCGATGAACTCCGGCCGGCAATCGGGATACCCCGAGTAGTCGAGCGCGTTCACGCCGATCACGATGCGCTCAGCGCCGACCACCTCGGCCCAGCCGAGCGCGAGTGACAGAAACACCGTGTTGCGCGCCGGCACGTACGTCGACGGAATCGACGCGTCGTCGAGCGCGCGGTCCTTCGGAATCTCGCCCGCGCCGAGCAGCGACGACCCGCCGAAGGCGCTCAGCGCCACGTCGAGTTCGATGTGCCGGACAAACCCGAGCGCCTGCGCCACGCGCCGTGCCGCCGCGAGTTCCGCCGCGTGCACCTGGCCGTACTTGACGGTGAGACCGTAGAGCTCCCACCCTTCCTTGCGCGCCATCGCCGCGGCGGTGGTCGAATCGAGGCCGCCCGATAGCAACACGATCGCCTTCATCGGTGCCGCTCCCATCACACGCCCCGGGCGTCGGGCGCCCACACGTACTTGTGCTGCTGGAGCTGCAGCCGCACGTCGAGATGATCGTCGAGGATCCACCGCGCCAGATCCGCCGGTGGAAGCACGCCGAAGGCCGGCGAGAACAGCACGGCGGCCGTGCGCGACGGCAGGTCGTGCTCGCGCACGATCCGGCGCGCGTACTCGTAGTCGCCGCGGTCGGCAATCACGAACTTCACTTCGTCGTGCGCGCGCAGGTGCGTGAGGTTCGGCCAGTGCATCTTCGCCGCTTCGCCGCTGCCGGGGCATTTCACGTCCATGATCGCGACAACTTCCGCCGGCAGCCCCTCGATCGGCAGGTGGCCGCCGGTCTCGACGAGCACTTCATGCCCACGCGCGACGAGCGCCTGCATCAGCGGAATCGCCTCGGGTTGGAGGAGCGGCTCGCCGCCGGTCAGCTCCACGAGCGGACACCGCTCGGCCTCGACGGCCGCCACGACCTCGTCGATCGACTGCTTCGTGCCGCCGCTGAACGCATAGGTCGTGTCACACCACGTGCAGCGCAGGTCGCACGCCGACAGGCGCACGAACACGCACGGCCGGCCGGCATGCGTCGATTCGCCCTGCACCGACGTGTAGATCTCGTAAACGAGCAACATTCCCCTCAATGATATCGTCGGCCGACGGCCCGCAGGGCCCACCACACGCACACAGCCATGAGCGCAGGCGACATCCGGATCGGCACGTCGGGGTGGCACTACCCGGGCGGCGCGGGCACGTGGAACGGGACGTTCTACCCGGCCCGGCGTCCCCGCGGGTTTGACGAACTGCGCTTCTACGCCGAGCGCTTTCGCACCGTCGAAGTGAACGCCACGTTTTACCGGCCGGCCGACGCCGCCATGAGCCGCCGATGGCTCGACCGCACGCCGGGCGACTTCCTGTTCTCCGTGAAGCTCTTTCAGAAGTTCACGCACCCGGAGATGTACGCGGCGCGCGCGGCCGATCGAACGGCGGGCCTCGCGGCGTGGGACGTCACCCCCGGCGATGTCGATCAGTTCCGCGCGGGCATCGAACCGATCGCCGCGGCGTCACGCCTCGGCGCGCTCCTCGTGCAGTTTCCGTCCAGCTTTCACGCCGACGACGCAGCGCGCGACTACGTGAGCTGGCTGCTCGACGCCTTCCGCGACTACCCGCGCGCCGTGGAGTTCCGGCATCGCAGCTGGCTCGACGCGGGCGCCGACACCATCGCGCGCCTCGACGCCGCCGGCGCGGCGCTGGTCGAGATCGATGAGCCGTTCGCGCACCTGCGGCACACCGCCGCACCGCGCACACGCGCGCCGCTGGCCTATCTGCGACTGCATGGACGGAATCAGGCCGCGTGGTGGACGCACGCACAGGCCGAGGACCGCTACAACTACCTCTACACCGACGCCGAACTGGAACCGGTCGCGGCGATCGTGAAAGACGAGGCCGCGCTCGAGAAGCGCGTCCTCGTCTATTTCAACAATCACTTCTCGGCGAAGGCCGTGGCCAACGCCGACATTCTCAAGAATCAGATCGGCGAACTCGCGCCCGGGTGGGCGCTGCGCCCCTGAGGTCGCTGGGCGTCGGCGGCTACGAGCCGCCGCGCCCGACCGGCGTGTCGCCCGTCGCGCCCCAGGTATACCCGGCGCCCGACACGAATCCCGATGACGACCGCAGGATGAACCACGCGCCGTTCGATGCGCGATACACCGCGAGATCGGTCTTGCCGTCGCCGTCGTAGTCGCCCTGCACCGGCACGTCTCCGGCCGCGCCCCACTTGAAGCCGGCTGCCGACACGTACCCCGAACTCGAGGTCTTGTAGAACCACTCGCCCGTCGTCGGCCGATACACGGCCAGATCCGTCTTGCCATCGCCGTCGTAGTCGCCCGGCACCGGCGTGTCGCCCACCGCGCCCCACTGATACCCCGAGGCCGCCGTGTAATTCGAGCTCGACGTCTTGATGAACCACTCGCCCGTGGTCGGCCGATACACGGCGAGATCCGCCTTGCCGTCGCCGTCGTAGTCGCCCGTCACCGGCACGTCGCCGCGCGCGCCCCACTGGTACCCCGAGGCCGCCGTGTAGTTCGAGCTCGACGTCTTGATGAACCATTCACCGGTCGTCGAGCGGTACACGGCGAGATCCGTCTTGCCGTCGCCGTCGTAGTCGCCCGGCACCGGCGTGTCGCCGGCCGCGCCCCACTGGTAGCCCGAGGCCGTGTTGTAGCCCGAGCTCGACGTCTTCACGTACCACTCACCCGTCGAGGCACGGAACACAACGAGATCGGTCTTGCGATCGCCGTCGAAGTCGCCCGGAATCGCCGTGTCGGTCGATGCGCCCCAGGTGTAGCCGGCGCCGCTCACGAACGACGAGGCCGAGTTGAGCACGAGGAACGCGCCAGCCGACGGGCGGAACACGACGAGATCCGTCTTGCCGTCGCCGTCGTAGTCGAGCACGGTGACGCGCGCGGCGGCCACCGCCACGGGCACTCCCGATACTTCGCTCGAGTTGCCGCTCGTGCCCGCCGCGTTCGACGCGGTCACGACGTAGTAGTAGCGCGTGCCGACGGTCAGCCCGGTGTCGGTGTAGCTCGTCGACGTGACGCCGCCCGCGAGTGTGGTCTCCGCGCCCGAGACCGTGCTGCGCTTCACGGTGTAGCTCGTGGCCGACGCACTCGCGGTCCAGCTGAGGGCGATCTGCGTCCCCGACACAGTCGCCGTCAACCCGGTCGGCGCCGACGGCGCCGTCTGCACGCCGGATGTCGTCGCAAACGCTTCGCCGGAGTTGGCACTCGTGCCGGTCGCATTCGACGCCGCCACCACGTAGTAGTACGTCGTGCCGGCCGACAGTCCCGTGTCGCTGTACGACGTCGTGGCCACGCCCGTCGCGAGCGTCACTTCCGCGCCCGGACTCGTGCTGCGCTTCACGACGTAGCTCGTGGCGCCGCTACTGCCCGCCCAGCTCAGGTTGATCTGTGACGACCCGGCCGCAGTCGCCGTGAGGTTCGTCGGTGGATTCGGCGCCACCGCGGCGGCCGCCGTCGGCACGATGCAGCCGGGCCCCGGATACGTCGCGGTGAAACCGGACCGCGTCACCGTGCCGCCGTTGGACCACTCCGGCTGCACCCAGAAATTGCCGTTCGAGATCTGATAGAGATGCGTGGCGTTGCACTTGTCGTCCGCCTCATTGCCGCTCGAGTCGTACCACGCGTTCAGATACGGGTCGGTGACCGCTTCGCGAATCTCGTGGCTCAGCACCACGGTGAGCTGATCCGCGATCGACTTGCTGCTGCTCAACGTGAACGGACACCCGTTGCAGTTCAGGTACGGCATCGCCGCATAGGGGATCTGCTGACCGTTGTAATTCAGGTAGGTGTGGTAGCCGCAGAACACCTGACACGAGAGATCACCGCCCGCATTCACGACCATCCCGGGCGGAAAGAACACCGCGTACAACGTGCTCGGGCTCGCCGACAGCGTGCCGGCATTGAAGAGATTGGTCAGATACGTGCGGATCGCCGTGTCGGTGATCGACGCGGCCGTCGTCTGCGAATCGAGATAGTACGGGGCCTTCCCGAGCGTGGCCGCAATGGTGTTGCGCGAGCCGTACTGCTGAATGATCGTGTAGTCGGCCGTCAACGCGTCCCGATAGTTCACGCCGTCGGAAAACGCCGTCAGAAACGCCTCGATCTGATCCTTGATCGTCGAGTACCCGAGCGACGTGGCCGTGGAGTTGGCCACCGCGGCATTCCAGAAGATAGCCTGCACGCGCGCGTTCGGGATCTGGCCGCCCCCGTGGTCGGTCAACAATGCGCTGCCATACGGCGACGGGTAGACGGTGGCGTTGCCCTGCACGTCGCCGGCATCGCTGCGGGCAATGACATTCTTCGCGGCGACCGCGGTGGTCGGCACGATGTGAATCGGCACCCCGTCGTCGCCGATACGGGCATACGGGCTGACGGGACTCTGCTGTGCTTCGACCGAGGTGCGAAGGGCATGGGGGACAAGCAGGCCGGCCGCAATGGCGGCCAAGCCCAAGCGGGCCAACGATTTGAGCACGCCCGATTATGCTCGGCGGCCGCCGGGGATGCTAGGGCTGGGCACCCAACAATCGAAACGGTTACAGCCCCCCAGTCGTAGAACGGGCGTGCGCGAGCCCTTAACTATAATTAACGGCCACTTCATGATGATCTCGCCCGTCCGTCGTCGTCTTTTCGTTGGTGCTGCGTCGTTGGCTTTGACCGGTGCTTTGGCGCTTTCCGGCTGCAACAAGACGCCCGCCCCGGGTCAGGGCGCCCCCGGTGCCCCGGGCGCGACCGGCGCAGAGAACAAGGGCGGCGAAAACCCGGGCGGTGGTGGTGGAGGCGGCGGCCGTGGCGGTCGCGGGGGCGGTGGCGCCCCGGTCTCGGTCACGACGACGGCCGTGCAGCACATGCCGGTGCAGCGTCGGGTGGACCTGGCCGGCACCCTGCTCTCGCCGGATCAGGCCAAGGTCAGCGCCGAAGCCGCCGGCCGCATCACCAAGACCTTCGTCGAGATCGGCACCGACGTCAAAGTCGGCGATCCGCTCATCAAGCTCGACTCGGTCGAACTCGAACTGGCGCTCGCCCGCGCCGAGAGCGCGCTGCGTCAGACCCGCGCCCAGCTCGGCATCGTCGGCCCGGTGACCGAGAGCGACACGCTCCCGCCCGATGATGAGATCGGCTCGGTCAAGAACGCGTTGGCCAGCATGCTCGACGCCAAGGCCAACGCCGAGCGCTCGCGCTACCTCTCGGGCAAGAACCTGATCTCGGCCGTTGATCTCCAGACGGCGGAAACCCGCCTCAAGGTCGCGGAAGCGGCCTATCAGTCGGCGGTCGACAACATCCGCGGCCAGAAGGCCCTGCTGCAGGATCGTCGCGCGAGCTACGACCTTGCGAAGAAAAAGGTCAACGACGCGACCGTACGTGCGCCGATCGCGGGCGTCGTTTCGGATCGCCCGGTGCAGGTTGGCGAGTACATCAGCGAGCGCGCGTACGTCGCGACGATCGTGCAGATCAACCCGCTGAAGCTCCGCACGGGCGTGCAGGAGCGGTTTGCCGGCGTCGTGCAGGGCGGTCAGTCCGTGGAATTCCGCGTCGAGTCGTTCCCGGACGCGATCTTCAAGGGCAAGGTGGCCTTCGTGAGCCCGGCGCTCGATCAGACGATGCGCACGTTCACGGTGGAAGCGCTGGTCGACAACGGCGACCGTCGCCTGAAGCCCGGCTTCTTCGCCAAGGGCTCGATCATGACGAAGGTCGACGAAGGCGTGACGGCCGTGCCGGACGCGGCGGTGTCCACGCTCGCCGGCGTGTCGTCGGTGTATGTGATCAAGGACGGCAAGGTCACGCAGACGCAGATCACACTCGGCGTGCGTCAGGGTGATCTCTGGGAAGTGGTGGACGGCCTCAAGGGCGATGAGACGCTCGCGACGAGCCGCCTCAACGAACTGGCCACGGGCTCGCGTGTGACGACGGACGGCGCGGCGGGTGGTGGCGGCGGACGCGGCGGACGCGGTGGTGGTCGGCGCGGCGGCGGTCAGGGCGACGGCGCCAATGGCGGCGGCGCGATGAAGGGCGATCAGCCGGCGGGCGGCCCCGATGCCGCGGCGGGCAAAGACGGCAAGTCCGGCGCGGGCAAGGATGGCAAGTCGGGTGACGGCAAGGGTGGCGATGGGAAAGGTCGCGGCGGCCGTGGTCGTCGTGGCGGTGGAGGCGGCCTGTGAAGCTCGCGGAAGTCAGCGTCAAACGCCCCGTATTCGCCGTGATGATGAGCGCGGCGCTCATCGTCCTCGGCTGGGTCTCTTTCAACACGCTCGGCCTCGACCTAATGCCGCGCACCGACTCGCCGACGGTCAACGTCCGCGCGAGTTTGCCGGGCGCGAGCGCGGAAGAAGTCGAAACCTCCATCACGAAGCCGATCGAGGCCGCGGTCAACACGATCAACGGCATCGACGAGCTGCGGTGCAGTTCCAGCCAGGGCAACGGCAACTGCACCATCACCTTCACGCTCGAACGTGAAATCGAAGCGGCCACCCAGGACGTGCGCGACAAGGTCGCCACCGTGCGTTTCCCGCGCGATACCGACCCGGCTGTGGTCTCGAAGACCGACCCGGACGCTTCGCCGATCCTGACGCTCGTCGTCTTCTCGAAGCGTTCGCCGAAGGAAATCACGCAGATCGCCGACCTGCAGATCAAGCAGGTCCTCGAGACGGTGCAGGACGTCGGTGAAGTGTCGCTCTTCGGCGACCGGCGCCGCGAAGTGCGCGTGCTGCTCGATCCGACGCGCATCCAGGCGTACGGCCTGAGCGTGGACCAGATCGCGAGCGCGATCAGCCGTCAGAACACCGAGATCCCCGGCGGCACGTTCATCAACGGCCCGTCGGAAATCACCATGCGCACGATGGGCCGCCTGCGCGACGTGCGCGACTTCGAGAAGATCGTGCTGTCGTACAAGGACGGTTCGGTGATCACGCTCGCCGACGTGGCGCGCATCACCGACTCGAACGCCGAAGTGCGCAGCCAGACCCGCCTGGACGGCGAGAACGCGATCTCGCTCTTCATCCGCAAGCAGTCGGGCACGAACACCGTGGCCGTCGTCGACCGCGTGACCGAGCGCCTCGAGCGGGTGCAGGCGGCGCTGCCGAGCGACGTCAAGGTCAAGATCAGCCGCGACCAGTCGAAGTTCATCCGCAAGTCGTTCGAGGAAATCGAGCATCACCTCGTGATCGGCGGCCTGCTCGCGGCGTTCGTCGTGTTCCTCTTCATCCGGAACCTGCGCGTGACGGTGATCGCGGGCATCGCGATTCCGATCTCGATCATCGGCACGTTCACCGCGATGAAGATCCTCGGCTTCACGCTGAACAACATGACCATGCTGGCGCTCTCTCTCGCCACCGGCATCGTCATCGACGACGCGATCGTCGTGCTCGAGAACATCTTCCGGTACATCGAAGAGAAGCACATGACGCCGTTCGACGCGGCGATCCATGCCACGGCCGAGATCGGCCTCGCCGTCATGGCGACGACGCTGTCGCTCGTCGTCATCTTCGTACCGGTCGCGTTCATGACCGGCCAGGTCGGCCGCTACTTCTACAGCTTCGGCCTGACGGCGGCGGTCTCGATTCTGCTGTCGATGTTCGTCTCGTTCACGCTGACGCCGGCGCTCTGCGCGTGGTGGCTGCGGCCGCAGGACGCGGCGGCGGGCCATCAGCAGACGAAGGACCGCGGCCTCTACGCATGGATCGACCGCTGGTACGGACGCATGCTCGAGTGGTCGCTCGCCCATCGCGGCGCGATGCTGACCATCTCGGCGCTGTTCGTCGCCTCGGCCGTGTATCTGTATCCGAAGGTCGGCAAGGAACTCGTGCCGGACGACGACCAGAGCGAATTCAGCATCAACCTGCGCCTGCCCCGCGGCACGAGCTTCGACCGCACGCTCGAGTACATGACGCCGATCGAAGGCGAACTGCGCAAGGCACTCGGCGACAACCTCGAGTCGCTGATGGTGTCGATTCAGAACGGCAGCGGCAGCTACTCGGTGCAGTTGACGCCGATTGAAGCGCGCAAGCAGTCGCAGCAGCAGCTGATGCAGGTCGCCCGCCGCACGCTCAGCAAGTACAAGAACGCGCGCATCAGCGTGTCGGGCGGCACGGACCTCTCCGGCGCCTCAACGGCCGGCGGCGGTGGCCGTGGCGGCCCGGGTGGCGGTGGCGGCGGAGGCAGCACGAACCGCTTGAGCCTCGTCGTGCAGGGCCCGGACGTGAACCAGCTCCAGCTCTACGCGAATGACCTGCTCGACCGCGTGAAGTCGATCGACGGCGTGACCGACGGCGACCTCAGCTTCGAAGCGACCCAGCCGGAGCTGCGCGTGGACGTCGACCGTCAGCGCGCGGCCGACCTCGGCGTGTCGCTCGACACGCTCTCGAACACGCTCCGCACGATGATCGGCGGCACGGAGGTGTCGAAATACAAGGACGGCGACGATCAGTTCAGCGTCACGCTCCGCCTCGATGACAAGTTCCGCGCGGAAGCCGGCACGACCATGGGCGACTTCTTCGTGCCCGCGTCGGGCGGCCGCATGGTGCGCGTGAGCGACGTGGCCCGCCTCACGATGGGCAACGCGCCGGGCTCGATCGACCGCTACAACCGCATGCGGCAGATCTCGGTGAACGCGAACCTCGACTCACTGAAGATCACGCTCGGCACCGCGATCGCCCAGGCCCGCGAGAAGGTCGGCGAACTCGGCCTGAAGGCCGGCTACCAGGTGACGTTCGGCGGGAGCGCCCGCACCCTCAGCCAGGCCAGCGACGACTTCACGATGGCCATCGTGCTCGCCATCGTCTTCATCTACATGGTGCTCGCGTCGCAGTTCAACAGCTTCGTGCACCCGCTGACGATCATGACCGCCCTGCCGCTCAGCTTGCCGGCCGGCCTGCTGGCGCTCATGGCCTTCGGCATGACGATCAACGTCTACAGCGCGATCGGCTTGATGATGCTCTTCGGCATCGTCAAGAAGAACTCGATCCTGCAGGTGGACTACACGAACACGTTGCGCGCCGAAGGGCTCGACCGGCATCAGGCGATGATCCAGGCCAACCACGTGCGCCTGCGGCCGATCCTGATGACGACGATCTCGATCGTGGCCGGCATGCTGCCGATCGCGTTCGGCAGGGGCGCCGGCGCGGGCTCGCGCGCCTCGATGGCCGTCACGATCATCGGCGGACAGTTGCTCTGCCTGCTGCTCACCCTCTTGATCACGCCGGTTGTCTACTCGTACTTCGACGGCCTGTCCGCATGGAAGCCGAGTGACCTGCTGAACCCGATGCGGCTCTTCAACCGCCAGAAGGCGGTCAAGGCGAGCTCCTCGTCCTAACGGCCCCTGAAACGACAATCGCCGCGGAGACCCGCGGCGATTGCTCAACACCCGATGTTCGACCGCGGCCGCCTATTTGGCGGCCGCGCCTTTTAGGGTGACGTTCTTGATGACGTCACCAATCTCCAGCTTGTCGGCCACCGCGATGCCGCTCGTCACGCGTCCGAGAATCGAGTACTGCCCGTCGATGCCGGGCATCGCGGCCTTCATGATGTAGATCTGGCTGTCGGCCCACTTCGCGTCGCCGGCATACGCAAACCCCACCGCGCCGCGCACGTGCTTCATGGCCGGCGTGATCTCGGATACGCCGACGCGCAACCCAGCGCCGCCCGTGCCCCAGCCGGCCTGGTTCCGCATGTTGCGCGTGCCCGGATCCCCGAACTGCACGAGACTCTGCGTGACGCGATGGATGCGCTGGCCGCGGTAGAAGCTCTTCTGCACGAGGCCGAGGATCTGCGCCACGCCTTTCGGCGCGAGCTTCGGGTTGAACTCGATCTCCATTACGCCCTTGGCCGTGTCGACGACGATAACGGGATTGGGTGCGGTTTGAGCGGACAGCGGCACCGCGAGGGCGCCGAGCACGAGCAGAGTGAGCAGACGCTTCATGACTTCCCCTCTTTCTTCACGCCCAGGCGCGGGCAGTACGCGGAAATCGCGCACGCGCGGCACCGGGGATAGACGGGCTTGCACACGTTCTGGCCCCACGTCACGAGGTACAGGTTAATGATGGGCCACCACTTCTTCTGCGCCGCCTCGTAGAGCGCGAGCTCGGTCTGCTCGGGCGTTCTGGTCTTCACCCAGCCGAGGCGGTTGCAGATGCGATGCACGTGCGTGTCGACGCAGATGTTCTCGTCGCTCTTGTGCGCGATCAGCAGCACAAGGTTGGCCGTCTTTCGGCCGACGCCCGGCAGCGTCAGCAGCTCTTCCATCGTGCCCGGCACCTTGCCGCCGAAGCGCGACATGAGCTGCTTGCACGTCTCTTTCACGTGCACGGCCTTGTTGCGATAGAAGCTCACCGGATAGATCAGCTTCTCGATGCGCGGAATCGTGAGCGCCGCCACGGCCTTCGGGGTCTTCGCCACACCGAAGAGACGCATCGACGCGGCATGCGTGACCGCGTCCTTCGTTTGCGCCGACAGCATCGTGGAGATCAGCACCTGGAACGCGTCGTTCTTGCTGTC
>CAYFLU010000082.1:0-14832 GCA_964343975.1 uncultured Solibacteraceae bacterium | reverse complement strand
CACCCCCACCGCGCCCCCCGGGGTCGGCGTCGACCTGCACGGACGAATGCCAGTAGGGATCGATCGTCACGAAGAGGGCATCGCCCCATGTGAAGGCGTAGTAGTCGCGCAACAGGCCCACATGCTCCACGCGCTCTTCGTCGCCACTGTAGAAGGCGTCTGGTGCCGGCAGCGGCAGATACGCGTTGCGCGCCCGGCCCGCCAGCACCGGCGCGCTGTTCGCGGTGCCATCGAGCAGAAACCGTCCCGCCTCTTCATGGTTGCCATTCACATGAAAGAGCGACGTCGCCCCGGCCATGCGCGCGAGGAACGGTCGCTGGCGCGCGTACACGGCGTTCACCGCGGCCTGGGTCAGGGCATTGCCGGCAATCTCGCGTTCGATGCTGAAGTCATCGCCGAGCATGAAATACAGATCCGGGTGCTCCGCCTTCACCAGATCCATCGTGCGCTCGTAGAGCACACCGTCGTACATCTTCTGATCCCGTTCCGGATGCGAGTCGCCCTGCACGCCGAACGAGAACGTGCTTCCCGGCGGGCGCGCCGTCATGAACGACGCGTCGGCGCCACCGGTGAACGTCGTCGCACCAGGCTCACGTGTCATCAGGCGGTACGTGTATCGCGTGTTGGGCTCCAGCGTCTCGAGCGGGATCTCGAACGGCGTGGCCGCGGAGCCGCTGACGACCGGCGTCATCACACGTGCAGGGCCGTCGGCCTTGCCGAATTCCACACGCGCGTCCACGGCCTTGGGGCTGAGGACGCTCACAGTAATGGACCGATCCGTGGGCCGGCCCAGAATGACCGTCAGCGGCGCATCAGACGACGCGCCGCCGCGGCGGCCGCCACGCCCCTGCGCCAGCGCCACGGCCCCACACGCCACCACGGCAATGGCTACACACCATGCCCCTCGCGAACGGTGCCACAGACGTCGTTTCATCGGTTCGGTGCTCCTGAAATATCGAGGTCGGGTTTCGTGTTCCAGCGGGGTTTCCATCCGGGCTTGTCGACCCGGTATCGGAAGATCACGGTGTTGTCGAGATCGAGGTCCTTCGTCCAGATGAACCGGGCGCCGGAGAAATCCGCGTCGTAGAACGGCTTCTTCGGCGCCACGCGATCTTCGGTGTACTCGACGGCGTGTTCCCACGTGCGGTCGTCGAATCCGACCGTCCACCAGTCGGCCGGCAGCGGCTGGCTCCACACACGCGGATGGACGACGTCGCGATCCAGCGGTCCAGTGAAGAAGCTCTTGGCTTTCCACGCCGCGGTGCTCACCGTACCGTCGGCGAACTTGATGATGAACCCGGCGTCACCGATGTGATTGCCATATTCGAGGCCGGTCTTCGGATCAGCGTTGTCTTTGGCGAGGACAGCGATCGTCATCGGGTACTCGGGCAGGATGTCCACGCTCACCACGTTGTGCGGCAGGAAGTCGATCGAGTCGACCGCCACCGGCTTGCCGTTGATGTAGAGCATGAACCAGTTGTCGGCGTAGACGTTGACGCGTTCCGTGTCACTCATCTCCGGTTTGATGACGCCCGGCTGCGGAGGCGGACCGCCGCCGCGCCGCTGAACGGGACGGGCCCCGAGCGCGAGCGCCATCACGACCACCCCGGCGCCGAACGCGAGCAGCTGCGACCTCATCGGGCACCTCCCCCGGACGACAGCGCCACGTGGTCCACGACTTCCGCGTTCTTACCGGTCAGCCGCGACTTCACGTAGTCGACCGCAGTGTTGTCGGCACCGACCGACACGCGGATGTGGCCCGAACTGCCCAGGAGCGTCCCCGACAGATAGCCGTATTCGCGCGCGCTGTTGATCTGGTCGCCGCGCGCGTGACTGGGCTGCGGCACTTCCATGTAGAGGAGGCCGTCTCGCTGCTGCCGCACATACAGGTGATCATGCCCGTGGAACACCGCCGACACGTGGTGCTTCAGCAACAGCTCGTGAATGGGCATGGCCCAACCGGCGCGATGGGTCGCAAAGCCTTGCGAGCCATCGAGGTTCCTGCCACCCCACTCGAAGAACACCGACGCCTCGGCCCCGCCGCGGCCTTCCCGCGTGGAACCGCCGACCAAGTGATGAATGAACACGAAGGTGTACTTCGACCTGGATGTCTCGAGCGTCTTCGTCAACCAGTCGTACTGCGCGCGCCCGAGCGTCCAGGCCCAACCATCCGCATCCTCACGCGGCTTCACCGTCGTCGGATTGAACGGATCGAGCACGATGAAGCGCGCGTCGCCCCAGGTCCAGGTGTAGTAGTCACTCGAAGCGGGCCCGGCCGAGTAGAACGCGTCGCTCAGGATCGGCGGGAAGTACTTCGTGCGCATCGCCGACGCCCACGACGTCATGTCCGGTCGAGTGCCCGTCTCGCCGTCGTGATTGCCCAAGGTCAAGAACACCGGCATCGCGGTACCGAGCAGGCCGAAGTAGTACCGCTGCGCCACGTACTGCTTCGCGGCGTCCTGATACTTCGGGTACTTGTCGGTCATGAACGTGTCGCCAAGATCCACCAGAAAGTCGGCCCGATCCGCGCGCATGTTGGCGAGCGTGTTCTCGTACACGCGTCCGTCGGTGTTGTTGTCGAGATGAGAATCCGCTTGCACGGCGAACGTGAACGGCGCACCGGAGGGACGCGCCGTGTGGAACGCGCCGCTGAACCGCGGCGTACCGGACGTGACCGTGTAGCGATAGTCGCGGTTCGGCGCCAGTCCACTCAGGACGACCTCCGTCGGCACACCGGCCTTCAACGTCAGCGCGTGATCACCGCACGCCGGTTCACAACTGATCGTCGCCGCCATGTCACGCGAGGCCAGCACACTCGCCGTCATGGACGTCGACGTGGGTCGCGCGAGCACCACATCGATCTCGTGGGCCGGCACATCCGTAAAGAAGACACCGGGCGGCCCACCGCCGCGTCCGCCTTGGCCTCGCTGGCCTCCCTGCCCCTGACGCCCTTGTCCGCCCTGAGCGGCAACAACCGCCGCCAGCGCGACCACGGCCACACAGGTCAACATCGCACGGTTCGTCATCGCGTGTACGTCTCCGTTCTCGTCGCTCCCGACGGATCGGTAAACACAAAGGTATAGGTCGAACCGGTCACGCGATAGTCCACGCGATAGGTGGCGCTGTTGATCTTGTATTCGAGGCGCCACGCGTTCGTGCCCGTGGACGACCACGCGGTAATCGTCGCGCCGGCCAGCGGCGTGCCGGCCGGGCGCACCGGCTTCAATGTGGGTTGCGGATCCACGTGATCATCGACCACCGACACGACGCCCTTCATGCCCCCGTTGATGTACGGGTACGTCTTCGTCCCATGGTAGTGATACACGGACGACGTGTCGGTGTGACCGTTGTAGTCATCCAGCGCGCGCAGCGCGCTGCCGTCGGGTTCGAGCGCTCCGTAGAGCGGGAATCCGTCGAGCGCCACGGCAATCGGCCGAGTCGCGCCCACGGTGGCGGACAATTGAAACGGCGCCGTGTGGTAGTGATAGTCGTCGGCGCGGCCCGAGTGCCCCCCGAAATCATCCAACTCTCCGAACAGATACGCATCGTCACCGCGATTGTTGAGCGCGTTGAAGATCGGCACGCCGTTGACCGCGACCGCGATGGCGCCGTTGAACAGCGCCGTGCGCGCGGAGACCGGTTGCGCCGCCAGTCGCGCCACAAGCGGAATCGCGTACGCGTTGGTGCCGGTATAGGGCTGCGGCAGCGGCACCTGTTGCTGCCAGCTGCGGATGCCGACCATCAGGACGTGATCGGCCATCCCGTCAGATTCGACATAGAAATACGAACTGTCTTGCCGCGTCCGCACGTGGGTCGGAAAGGCGGTGAAATACGTCGACAGCGGAAACGTCGCGGACGTGGCTGGCGACGTCGCAGGCGTGGTGGTGGTCGTCGTCGTCGTCGTTGTGGTGGCGGCCGACGTTGACGGTGCCGTCACACTCGAGGATCCCCCGCACGCGATCGGCAACAGGGCCACCGCGGTGAGGATCGGCATCCGCAGCGCCTGACGACGGACGAGGCGGACGCAGAGGATGGCGAGCAGCGCGCTCGCGAGCCACCACATGATCGGTGCCGGCACCGCGGTCGGCTGCGTGCGAGGCATGGGATCGGGCCGGATGCCACGCACACCATTGAGACGTTCGATGCGCGCGCGAAACGCCGACGCGAGCGCCTGATCCTCAGCCGACAGCGCGGCCATCGGCCACGTGTGCACACGGCCAGCCGCATCTTCGACATGCACGGCGCCGTCGACCACGAACATCAGCGAGCCGGGCACCGCACGTCCGGTCCCAGGCTCCGTCCACACATGCAGGGTCGTGCCGACAGACACGCCGTGACCACCGGGATGCGCCACCACCGGAGTTGCGAGCATCAGCATCGCCAGCGACGCACTCACGACGAGCGGCGCGATCGTCCGTCCCGTCATCGCCCACCTCGCCCCCGGCCGCGACCCGAGTAGGTCTCCGTGCGCGCGCCCCCACGAGGATCGATGTAGTCGAACACGTACGTGCCGTTATCGAGGATGCGGTAATGAATCCGCCAGGTCTCTCCACGCAGCGTGTAGGTGAGTCGGTACTCGTTCGCGCCAAGGGTTTCGAAGCCCGTGATCGTCGCGCCCCGGAGCGGCTCAGTCGACGGGCGCACCGGCCGCGCGTTCGGCTGCGGATCGACCTGCCCGTCGCGTTCGACGACCTCACCGTGGAAGCCGCCGTTCAAATACGGATACGTTCGCGTCGAGTGGTAGTGATACGCGCCATCGGCCATGGTGTGACCGTTGAACGCATCGAGACGTCCGGGCGCCGAGCCGTCCGGCTCGTTGATGCCGAAGATCGGATAGCCGTCGAGCGCATAGGCGACCGGCAGCGAGGTGCCGATGACCTTCTGCAGGTGCAACGGCGACAGATGGTAGTGGTAGTCGTCGGCGCGACCGCCATGGCCGCCGAACTCGTCCAGTTCTCCTGCGAGAAACGTGTCGGTATGTCCGTCGTTCTTGATGGGATTGAAGATCGGCACGCCGTTCGCCGCAATGGCAATGGCGCCACGGAAGAAATGATCCTTGGCCGAGAGCGGCGTGGCCGCCGGCTTGGCCACGAGCGGGAATCGCCAGGCGTTCGCGCCGCGGTATTGCTGCGGCAGCGGCACCTGCTGCTGCCACGCCGTGATGCCGACCATCATGCGGTGGTCGGGCATGCCGTTCGACTCCACGTAGAAGAACTGGTCGTCGTGGCGTGTCTTCACCGTCGTCGCAAATGGCCGGAAGGTCGCCTCGACGCGCGCCGCCACCGCATCGGACGATGCCGGGCTCTGCGCGGCGACGACAGACACCGCCCCGCCCGGCAGCACGCGATCCACGAACCAGTACGCGCCGAGCACGCCGATGAGGCACGAGCCGGCCACGGCGAGGCGGGCGACCTGCGCGGGCCGGTGGCGGCGCATCCACGAGAGCGCAGGCCACACCGCCAACACGATCACGCCCTGCGCGCACTCGACGCCGACGTTGAACGGCAGCAGCGATGCGGCGAGCGACCCGCTGGCGACGCCCAGCTCCCGCAGCGGGCCCGCCAGGCCGAAGCCGTGCACGAGACCAAACGCAAACGCATAGTACGGACGCCGATCGACACGCTCACGCCGGAGCAGGTTCTCGAACGCGATGGCGACGATCGACAGCGCGATCAGCGGCTCGATGACGCGTGGCGACGGCACCACGACACCCGTCACCGCCAGCGCGAGGGTCAGCGAGTGCGCCAGCGTGAACGCCGTGATCGTGCCGAGGAGCGACCGCAACGTGCCGCCGAGCAGCAACAGGCCGATCACGAACGCGATGTGATCGGGCCCGTCCATGACGTGCGCAAAGCCCATCGTCAGAAACGTCACGAACCTCGATCCCCCACCGGCGCGCCCGCGCTCGGTGACGTTCTGTGGCGCCGCGGCAGGCGCGCCCAGCCACTGTTCGCGCGCATCGCCGCCGCCATCGATGATGCGGAGCCGTGTGTAAGCCGATGCGTTCTCAGGCAACAGACGCGCAGAGACGGCCAGATCCTGCACGCGCGCGGACACGGAGGCGTGCCAGCGCACGGCGTCCGTCGCCGCGTCCACCATGACCATCGACTCGCCCCACTCCACCGGCGCACCGAGCGAGGTGATGCGCAGCCGCCGTCGCATGGCGACATCGACGTCCACGGAGCTCATCGCGCCAGCGGGGGCATGCTCGGCGCTGGCCAGCTGGCTCAGCGGAATGGTGACGAGGACATCAGTGGTCGCAGCGCCAGTCGCGCGGGCCATCAGATCCACGGTCGACAACAACAGATCGTGCGCGAAGACCGGCGCCGACGTCAGCCACCCGATCAGCACCACCATGGCCAGCACGAGGCCGCGACGAGGAGCCCCGTGGCACTGAGCGAAGACGCGGTGGATGGACATGGCGAAAGACTAGCCTGAGACACCTTGCAGGTTGGTGAAGTGTGGAGCTCCCGCCTTCATCCGCCGGCAAGGTTCGCCCCGCTATCCTGACGGCCTCCATGACCGGTCATCCACACACCCGGGCCCGCACCTGGCCCCGTTGGCTTCAGGCCGTCATCGGCGCGGGACTCGCACTTGCCACCGCCTGCGGCGGCGCATCAGCGACCAGCCCGTCGTCGAACTCGACCAGCACGACCACCGTGACGACCACGACGACCACCACGACGACCGGCAGCGTCGCGCTCACGAGCGCCGCCTGGACCGATGGCGGCACGCTGCCCGCGAAGTACATCTGCAAAGCGCGCACGGGTCTGAACGTCGAGACCAACCCACCGCTCGACTGGACCACCGCGCCCGCAGGCACCGTGGTCTTCGTCGTCCTGATGTCGACGGTCGCGAAGGATGCCACTGGGACCACGACGAAATACAACTGGGTGCTGTACGACATCCCGGCAACAGCGCGAGCCATTGCGGAGAACAACACGGTGATCGTGTCTGGCAACACCGGCACCACGCTCATCGGCACGCCCGGCCTCACCAGCGATGGCCCTCAGTTCAGCTACTCGCCACCGTGCTCGGCCGTCGGATCCGGCCTGCGCACCTACACGTTCACGCTGTACGCGCTCTCGGCGAGACCGGTCTTTGCGTTCAATCACGATCCCGGCGCCGGCGGCGACGGCGCCAATCTGGCCGCAGCCGTTGGACCACTGACGCTCGCCCGCACCGCGATCAGCGGCAGTTACGTGTTCTGAGTCGTGAGGCGTTACCGCATCACGTAGCTGTGCAGGATCGCGCCGTTCCTGCGCGTGGCGGTTTCATCCGTGGCCGCCACCGACCGCACGTATTCGACCTTCACCTGCGTCGGCGAGACCGTGACACGCAGGTGCCCGGAGCTGGCAAACATGTTCACGCCCATCGTCCCAACGTAGCCGTAGCCGGCCGCCGGATCGGGCGTGTCGTAGCGGGCCTGACTCGGCTGCGGCACTTCCTGATAGACGATGCCGTCGGCCTGTTCCATGGCGTAGAAGTGATCGTGGCCGTGAAACCACGCGTTGACGTGGTTGTCGATCATCAGCTGCTGAATCGGCGCGGCCCAGCCGGGACGCTGAGTGGTGAAACCCCACGTGCCGTCGAGGTTGCGACCGCCCCATTCGTAGAGCGTCGCGAACGCCTGACCACCCCGCGCTTCAGAGCCGTTGCCGCCCAGCATGTGATGCGAGAACACGAACTTGAACTTCGCGCGACTCGCCGCCAGTGTGTTGGCGAACCACTGATACTGCGTCGCGCCGAGCGTCCACCCCCATCCGTTCGCGCCCGGTTTCGTGGGCGTGTAGGTATAGGGATCGAGCACGACGAACAGCGCGTCGCCCCACTCGAATGCGTAGTAGTTCTGCCGCAGGCCGATGCCGGGCGTCGACACGCTGCTGCCTGTATAGAACCGATCGGGTTCCGGATTGGCGAAGTAGGTCTTGCGGGCGTTGGTCGCCAGCGTCGAGAGCGCGCTGTTGCCGGGATCGGGCCATCCGGTCTCGCCGTCGTGGTTCCCCAGCACCATCAGGAGCGGCACGGAGTGGCACGACTGATCGAAGAACGACCGCATGAGTTCGTACCGCGCCTTGACGGTGTCGGCGCTCGTCGGCGCCGGCGAGGCGCAGTTGGTCGTGCCGCTGATCGCGCACTTCTCCACCATGGACGTATCGCCGAGGTCGATCAGGAAATCCGGCTTGTCGGCGAGTTCGTTGGCGAGCGTGCGCGAGTAGACCGCCGCCCCCGAGTTGTCGTCCATATGCGGATCGGCCTGGATCACGAACGTGAACGTGTCGCCAGAAACGCGCTTCGTGTGGAAGGTGTGTTCCGTGTCGGCACGAAACGCCGACTCGGCCTTCGGCCGGTACCGCACGCGATACACATAGGCGGTGTCGATGGCGAGGCCGCTCGCCGTCAGAACCGTCGGCGTCGACGCCAGCGCCGCCACCGTCGTGGTCTGCGATGTGTACACGCCTGGCGCCGTGCCGTACTCCAAATACACATCGCCGTCCGCGTTCACGCGAACGCTCGCACTCATCGACGTGTCTTCCGGCCGGCTCAGCACGATGGCGATCTGGCCCGAGGTCGTTGGCGTCGTCGCGCCCGTTGTCGAACCGGATGTCGTGCCTGAGGTCGTCCCGGATGACGACGTTGAGGTCGAGGTCGATACGGTCGAGGTGCCGGCCGAACCGCAACTGGTCGCAGCCACGACACACGCAATCAGCGCGCTACGGTGCAATGGAGTCATGGGCGTTTGATCGCGGCCGCGGCACTGCCCGGCGCGGGAATGGTGTAGGAGAAGGCGACGGCGTTGTTCGTCGCGCCGGCCTTCGACTCGTCGCCGGGCAACACGGCGCGGATGTAGGCGATGGTCACCTGTGACGCGGAGACCGTGACGATCAGATGGCCCGCGTTCGGCAGCGCCACGCCATATGCCGGGTCGTATTTCGCGCCGGGCAGGCTGATCTTCGCCGGGTTGTATGCATCGATGTTGAACGCTGTATAGGTGTTGTCGGCCGGGTTCGGCACTTCCTGATAGATGACGTTGTCGACCTTCTCCCGTCCGAACAGATGATCGTGCCCGGCGAAGAAGACGGTCACCCCTGTGTCGTTGAGCAACTGATGGATCGGCTTCGCCCAGCCGGGCCGCATCGACGGGAACTCGTACGCCGTGCCGTTCTTGTTGTAGCCACCCCACTCGAAGGAATGGACGATCGCCGCCGCCCCGCGAAACGTCCCCTGCACGTGATGGGCGAACACGAACTTGTACTTCGCGCGACTGGTCTCCAACGTCTTCTTGAGCCACGCGTACTGCTCATCGCCGATCGTCGCTTGCCACGTATCGGCGGTCTTGTCGACGCCCGGCACACCGTTATCGACGGGCACGGGCGAATGCCAATACGGATCGATCGTCACGAACAACGCATCGCCCCACTCCCAAGCGTAGTAGTCGCGCAGAAGACCCACACCGCTGACCTGCGTCGTATCGGCGCTGTAGAAGCCATCCGTCGCCGGTAACGCGAAGTACGTCGTCCGCGCCTTCCCCTGAAGGATCGGCGCATTGCCGTACGGCGTGACGAATTTGCCATTGAGCAGGTACTGCGCCGCCTGCTCATGATTGCCGTTCACCAGGAAGACGGGTGTCGAGTGGCCGAGCAGGCCGAAGTACGTGCGTTGATTCGCATACAAGGCATCGACCGTCGACGCGCTCAGCGTGTTGGCCGTCAGGATGTTCTCGACGCTGAAGTCGTCGCCGAGGGCGAGGTAGAAGTCGGGCCGACGGCTCGCCACGTTCTGCATGTTGAGCGCGTAGAGTCCGGCGTTGAACATGTTGTTGGCGCGTTCCGGATGCGAGTCGCCTTGCACACCGAAGCTGAACGTGGCGCCGGCAGCACGAGCGGTGATGAACGACCGCTCCGGTTCGGCCTGAAAGGTGACGTCCGTGCTGCTGCGGTAGCGTGCGCGGTAGTAGTAGCGCGTGTTCGCCGCCAGGCCGCTCAGTTCGACCACCACGGGCGCGGCGCTGGTCGCGGTCTGCGTGAGCGACGTCCCCGTGTAGACACCCGCGACCGTGCCGTACTCGAGATACACCTGCGTCCCCGCCGTCGTCATCACACTCGCGGCGATGGAACTACCGGTCGGACGCCCGAGCACGACATTCAGCTGCGACGCCGACGGCACGGTGTCCGCTGAGGGCGTGCCGGTGCCCGTCGTCGCGCCGGTCGTCGATCCGGACGTCGATCCGGACGTGGACGTGCTCGTTGTCGAGGTCGAGGACGACGCGGAGGCGGATCCGGCCGACGTCGAACCGGCTGCGCCGCACCCGACGCACAGCAGTGCCGCCCCCGCGATCCACCGCATGGCCGATGTCATGGCCGCAGACTATGCCTTTGGACCTTACGGACGCGTGAAGCCGGCGTCATCGCGCCTCAAGGTGGCCGTCCGCTATGCTGAGCACACGTGGCATGAGAGTGCTCCTGATCGAAGACGAAGCCGACCTGCTCGCCAGCCTCGCACGGGCGCTGCGCGACGAAGACTACGCCGTGGACACGGCGACGGACGGCCAGGAAGGCCTGAACAAGGCCATGATGTGGTCCTACGACGCGATCGTGCTCGACGTGATGCTGCCCGGCCTCGACGGCTGGACCGTGCTCGATCGCCTCCGCCGCCAGCGCGCCACGCCCGTGCTGATGCTCACGGCCCGGGATGCCGCGGCCGATCGCGTACGCGGCCTCGATGCGGGCGCCGACGACTACGTCGTCAAGCCGTTCGAACTGAGTGAACTGCTCGCGCGGCTTCGCGCCCTCATCCGTCGTGCCGCAGGCCAGCCCAGCAACGTGATCATGATCGGCGACATCACCGTGGACACGGGCGGACGTCAGGTCCTCCGCGCCGGCGACGTCCTGCCACTCACCGCGCGCGAGTTCGCGCTGGTCTCGTACCTCGCGCTCCACCGCGGCCAGGTCGTCACGCGCACGGAACTGTACGAGCACCTCTTCGACGAGGAAGAAGACTCCCTCTCGAACCTGCTCGACGTCCACGTGTCGCGCGTGCGCAAGAAGCTCGGCGCGGACATCATCGAGACGCGGCGCGGCCAGGGCTACTGCATCGCATGAAGACCTTCGGCTCCATTCGCTGGCGATTGCAGCTCTGGCACGGCGCGCTGCTCGGACTCGTCGTGGCCGGGCTCGGCACGGCCGTCTGGCAGCTGCAGCTCTCGAACGAGTACCAGCGGATCGACCGCGAGCTCGAGCGTCACGTCGCGGCCGTCACCGCCGGCGTGCGGAACGACGACGGCCCATCGCCCGTCCGACGCCCACCGCCGCGCAATGACGGTGGCCCGGGACGTCGCCCACCGGGCCGGCCCGACGATGGCAATGACGGGCCGGTCAACGACTTCTACTACGTCGCATGGACCGTCGACGGACGCGCGCTCGACCGGTCACCCAATGCGCCGACGGAGATCACGGCGCCTGAGCGCCCGGACGGTCCACGCAGCCAGCGCACGCAGCGGATGCGCGGCACCGCGCGGGAGTACATCTTCTTCACCCCTGAGGGACTCACCGTTCTGATCGGCCGCGACATCACCCCGGATCTCGCCGCCATGCGCGACTTCTTCTGGCTCATTGTGGGCGTCGGCACCTCGGTGTTCGCGCTCGGTCTGGCCGGCGGGTGGTGGATCTCCACGCGGGCGTTGCGCCCGATTGCCGACATCAGCGCGACGGCCTCGCGCATCTCGACCGGGGATCTGTCTCAGCGCATCGTCACACCGCAGGCGGGCGGAGAGCTCGCCGATCTCGTGGCGGTGCTGAACCACACCTTCGGGCGGCTACAGGAGGGGTTTGCGCGGCAGGCGCAATTCACCGCCGACGCCTCACACGAACTTCGCACGCCGGTGGCTGTGGTGCTCACGCAAACGCAGTCAACCCTCGCGCGCGAGCGCACGTCGGCCGAGTATCGGGAGAGCCTCGAGGCGTGTGAACGTGCCGCACGGCGGATGAGCACGCTCATCGATTCCCTGCTCACGCTCGCGCGGCTCGATGCGGGCGATGCGCCGATGCGGCAGGCCTGCGCGCTCGACCGCATCGCCGACGACGCGGTGCAGCTCCTGCGGCCGCTGGCGATGACGCAGGGCATTGCGATCACGGCGGCGTGCGGCGCGGCATCCTGCGACGGCGATCCGCATCAACTCGGCCAGGTGGCCACGAACCTCATCGCCAACGCGATCGCCTACACAGCCGCAGGCGGCACCGTCCACGTGGCCACGCGGCGCCATGGCACAGAGGTGTCGTTGACCGTCACCGACACCGGCATCGGGATCAGTGCGGAGGATCTCCCCCACATCTTTGAACGTTTCTACCGTGCCGATCGCTCGCGCGCCAAAGCCAGCGGCCGCACGGGCCTCGGCCTCGCGATCACCAAGGCAATCGTCGACGCGCATCAGGGGACGATTGACGTGGACAGCGTCCCGGGTTGCGGCACCACGGTGCGCGTCACGCTGCCGGCCGCGTCAGTGTGAGCCGCGCAGTTCGCGCTTGAGCACTTTCCCCGTGCCGCTGATCGGCAACGCGTCGCGAAACTCGATCGAGCGCGGGTACTTGTAGGCAGCCATCTGCTCTTTGCTCCACGCGATCAGCTCGGCTTCGGTGAGCGCGGCGCCGGCGCGACGCACGACGAAGGCCTTCACTTCCTCGCCGAGCCGCTCATCGGGCACGCCGATCACCGCGGCCAGTGACACGGCCGGATGTGTCATGAGCACGTCCTCGACCTCGCGCGAATACACGTTCATGCCCCCGCGCAGCACCATATCCTTCTTTCGGTCCACGATCGACACATACCCGTCGTCGTCCATGGTGCCGATGTCGCCCGTGTGGAACCAGCCCCCGCGACACGCCTCGGCAGTCTCCTGCGGGCGCTTGTAGTAGCCCTTCATGATGTTGTGGCCGCGGATGACGACCTCGCCCGCGGCGCCGTTCGGCACGGCCATGTCATGGTCATCCACGATGCGGACCTCGCAACTGAAGATCGGCGGGCCGACGGTGCCCGGCTTCGACGGCCGAAACACCTGATTGAAGCAGGCCACCGGCGACGTCTCGGACAGTCCATAACCTTCGACGATGCGCGTGCCGAAGGTGCGCTCGAACTCCGTCATGATCGCAACCGGCATGGGCGCGCCACCAGACACACAGAGGCGCAGTGACGCCGCCGCCGTGGCCGGATCGATGCCGTGCTGCTGCGCGTGCTGAAGGAGCGCCCAGTACATCGTCGGCACACCGACCCAGCAGTTCACGTGCTCGGTCTCGAAGGCCTGCAAGACCGCCGCGGCATCGAAGCGCGGGAGGAGGACCAGTCGAAAGCCCGCCGCGATGCCCCCGTTCATCTGGGCCGTCTGGCCGGTGGAGTGAAAGAGCGGCAAGGTGATCAGCGTCGTCGCCTGATGCGTTAGGTCGTGCTGCAGCATCGGCAGCATGATGTCTCGCGACGCCATGGCGTTCAGCGTCATGTTGAAGTGCGTGAGCTCGGCGCCTTTGGGCTGTCCGGTGGTGCCCGACGTGTAGAGCATCACCGCGGTATCGTCGGCCCGCGTCGGGTGGGTGGCACTCACGGGCGACTGCCCGGCCATCACCTCGTCGAGCGTCACCGCGCCTTCAACCGACGTGGGCGTGCCGGCCCCCAAGGTGATCACCAACAGGTCCTTGCAGCGGGGCGCCTCGGCCAACGCCTCGCGCGCCATCTTCGCGATCGGCAGTTCCGGCGTGCCCTCGAACGCGATGATCGCAACGGCGTCGCTGTCGTTGAGGTGATAGGCGATCTCGCGCGGCTTCAGCAACACGTTGAGCGGGACGACAACGGCGCCCACGCGAAGGATCGCGAAGTAGGCCACCACGAAGTGCGGCGTATTCGGGCACGACAACGCGACGTGATCGCCCGGCTGGATCCCGCGTGCGCGCAGGCCGTTGGCCAGTTGCGAGGCGAGCGCACTGATCTGTCCGTATGACAGACGAAGCATGCCGCGAGGGGTGTGAATGGCGAGCGCCTCACGGTCCGGCATCTGGCGGGCCGTGTTGTCGAGCAGGTGCGCGAGATTGAGGTGGGTGGCCGACATGGGGCGGACTATACCCCAGCGGCGGAACGGCTCGTGCACGTGGTCGCCGTTCCGAGCGGAGCCCTCCGCTCGGAACGGCGATCATTTCCTCTCGACTACTTCAGCGCCGCCCGGCAGTAGTCGACGCACTTCTTCACTTCCTTCACCGCGTCGGAGCCCTCGGGCAGGTTGTACTCCAGCTCGACCGACCCCGGGAAGGTCCACTTGTTCTTCTTCATCAGCTGGAGGATGTCCTTGATCGGCGTCTCACCGGTGCCCCACGGCAGATTCAAGCCGCAGTTCTTGGGCAGCGTTCGATCCTTGAGATGGACGCTCGAGATGCGGCCGTGGAACTTGTTCAGGAAGTCGAGCGGGGTGCCGCCCTGGTTGCCGCCGGCCACGAAGTGGCCGAGATCCACGTTCGCCATGTTGCCCTTCGAGATCGCGAACGCTTCGTCGAACGCGGTCATGCTGCCCTGCAGATGCGTGTGGTAGGCCACGTAGATCTTCTTCTTCACGCCCCAATCACCCAGCCGCTTGAGCAACGCACCGGCGTCCGGGCCGGCCGGCAGTTCGAGCGTCACGTGATCGGCACCGAGCGCCTCGGCCACGGCGAACGTGAACTCGAGATCTTCGTCGGTGGCGCTGCGGACATCCTTGACCGCGTAGATGCGCACGCCGGCATCGTTGTACATCTTCCGGAGATCCTTGAAGATGTTCATCGACAGGCCCATGCGCCACTTGCGCTCCTCATTGGCCAA